>JAXDQI010000252.1:0-35727 GCA_034667965.1 Gammaproteobacteria bacterium | reverse complement strand
TGAGCCAACCGAGCCCGCCCGCGAGGCGCAGCTGCGCCGCGAAGGGCAGCCGCTCCATGCCGCGCAGCAGCCCCAGCCCCAGCCAGGTCAGCCAATACCGCGGCCGCAAAAACTCTAGCCGCACGATCGCAACTCGCGAGCTCTCGACGCTGCCTCCAGTTCGTCCATCGAAGACCTCCTGCACTTTGCGCCACAAAGTACTCGCTATGCCTAAATGGTGCAACGTGGAATTTGCCGTCGGGATGGGCCAGGATATGCGCCCGGCCCACCCATCAATTCCAATCGACGCCATGAATCGCCTCTTGTCCATCGCGCTTTGTCTGATGAGCGCCGCAACCGCCGTCCATGCCGGCGCCACTGAACAGGCGCGCTGGCGGAGCGAAGCCCGGCACGCCAAAATCGTCCGCGACAACTGGGGGATCGCCCACGTGTACGGCAAGTCGGACGCCGATGCGGTTTTCGGTTCCCTGTATGCTCAGGCTGAGGACGATTTCGCGCGCATCGAACGCAACTATCTCATCGCTCTCGGCTGGCTGGCGCAAAGCGAGGGCGAAGCGGCCGTGTACGACGATTTACGCCAACGCCTGTTCGTCCGGCCGGAGCGACTGAAGCATCTTTATCGCAGCGCGCCGCGCTGGCTGCAGGCGCTCATGGTCGCGTGGGCGGACGGACTGAATTTCTACTTGTCGACCCATCCCGACACCAGGCCGAAAGTCATCCATCATTTCGAGCCTTGGATGGCGCTGTCGTTTACCGAAGGCAGCATCGGTGGCGACATCGAAACAGTGGATCTCGCCAAACTTCGTGACTTCTACGGCGGACCTACGCCCGGTGACGTGTCGTACGCGCATGCGCGGGCATCGGCCGAGCCCCGGCCCGGAGGCTCCAATGGGTTCGCAATCGCTCCGAGTCGCAGCGCGTCCGGGCATGCGCTTCTATGGATCAACCCGCACACCACGTTTTATTTTCGTTCCGAATTGCAAATGGTGAGCGAGCAGGGGTTGAACGCATACGGCGCGGTGACCTGGGGACAATTTTTTGTTTACCAGGGCTTCAACTCCCACAACGGATGGATGCACACGTCGTACGGCGGCGATGCCATAGACGAATACGCCGAGACCATCATCAAGAATGGCAGCTCGCTTGATTATTCGTACGGTGCGGGTACGCGCAAGCTGCGGGTCAGCCTGGTCCGAATCCGATACAAACTGGGCGGCGGCCAGGCCATTCGGGATTTCACGGTCTATCACAGCCATCACGGGCCCATCGTCGCGGCGGACCATGGAAAATGGATTGCGGTGAGGTTGCTTCAAGATCCGATCCGGGCTTTGACGCAGTCGTACGCACGCACGAAGACGACCGACTATCGGTCGTTTCGCGCAATCCAGGACATGCGCACCGATACGTCCAACAACACGGTGTACGCGGATACGGACGGCACGATCGCCTACTTCCACGGGAATTTCATTCCGAAGCGAAACTCCGGTTTCGATTTCACGCATCCGGTCGATGGCAGCAATCCGGCGACGGAATGGCAAGGCGTCCACGCGCTCGCCGAGACCATTACATTACGGAACCCCTCGAACGGCTGGATCCAAAACACCAATAACTGGCCGTTCTCAGCGGCGGGTGCAGACAGCCCGAAACGCGAGAGTTATCCCGTCTACATGTGGAGCAAGGGTGAAAACCCCCGCGGTGTCCATGCGGTCGAGGTGTTGCAGGATCTGCAAAACGCCACGTTGGATGGTTTGATCGCCGCCGCTTACGACGGTCATCTCACGGCCTTCGACGGACTTCTTCCGCCTTTGCTAAAAGCCTATGACGGGTTGGACCGCGAAGACCCGCTCGTCTCGAGTCTGCGCGAGCCGATCGAGACGCTTCGCGGTTGGGATCGGCGAACGTCCGCGGACTCCGTCGCTGCCGCCCTTGCCATCTTTTGGGGCAACGCGCTTCAGGACCTGAAAGGCGCGCAAGCCCGCGAAGCGGAGGAGCCGGTCTACGACTTTTTGGTCGACAAACTCAGCGACGCCGAGCGGCTCGGCGCGCTCGGCGCCGCCGTCGCCGCACTCGAACGCGACTTCGGCGGCTGGCGAGTGCCTTGGGGGGAGGTGAATCGCTTTCAGCGGCTCACCGACGAGATCGTGCAGCCGTTCGATGACGCAAAGCCCAGTCTTCCGGTGGGTTTCGCTCCCTCGCAATGGGGCGCTCTGGCATCGTTCGACTCATCGAAGCCGCGCAACACCAGGAAGATCTACGGTTCGGTCGGCAACAGTTTTGTGGCGGCCGTCGAATTCGGGACACCGATCCGCGCGAAGGCCGTCATGAGCGGCGGTGAAAGCGGACATCCGGCCTCGGCTCATTTCACCGACCAGGCGGACCTGTATAGCACGGGCCGATTTCGCGACGTGCTGTTCGTTCCGGAGGATGTCTCGGCGCACGCCGAACGCACCTATCATCCGGGAGATCTCGAACCACCGCCGGCAGCGCGATAGCATCGGACCTCCACCCTTCCCTGTGTGACATATCGCAATTTGAAACGTGCGATGCGGCAGCGCGAAGCAGCACGCGATTGGTGATACTTTTGTTCGGCGCCCGGCAGCATGGAGGCGCTCGTCAGGGCGTCGCGATGGCGGAAAGCCGCGCGCACGGATGCGCGCGCACCGATTCGAACCCACCCAACCTAGGGCTGCGTCGCGGGGACGGCGGTCTCCACTCCCCGGCATCCGTGTTCTTCGGTGCAGACTTGATTCACCGGACACACCACCGGCAAGCCCTTCACGCATCCGCGAGCATCTGCACCCGCACTTCGCGGCGCGCATCGCTCATGCCCGTCGCAGTTGCGGTGGTCGTCGCAATCCGCGTCGCTGACGCAGGCCATCATGCCCGGTTCGCGCTCTTCGGTCGCGAGTTCGCCCTGTCGTTCGATTACGCCTGTCAGCGTCGCATTCAGGAGCCGCTCCGGGGCGGCTCCTCCCGAGGAGATCTCCACCTCGGCCGCGACCACCTCCCAAGGAGGCGCAAGCGGGCTCGCGGCCCGGTAATAGAGTCCGAATCGCAACACCGCGCGCGTATCCAGCGGCTCCGTCAACGCCAGCGGGATGATGCGCGTGGAATCGCGCGGCCACGTTTCACCGTGCGTCAACGGCAGGCGCCGCACGGTCTTGCCCGCCTCGTAAATCCGCAGCTCGAGAAGGCTGCCTGCGGTCAATTCGTCGGCGCCGGTGACGACGCGCACCTGAATATGGGAAACGATTGCAGCAGATGCGCGGGAATCAACCAGGGCGAACGCCAGAGCCAAGATGCAGATCCGCGACCAAGGAAAGCGTAACTTCAAGGGAACCTCCCGGGTACTGGCGGGGCTCGTGCCCCGCGCGGTTTTTTCCATCATATCCGATCACCCGCCGCACTCAAGCTGCCGCATTCGAGCGACAGGTCGAGTTAACTTAATGCCGGTCCAGGCTCCTAGTTGCTGCGGGTCACCGGAGCCTCATTAGAAAAGGCGCCGTCAGAAAAGGCGCCATCGGCCTGACCGGCGGCGTCCCGCGACGTCGGGGGCGATGCGGCCACCGTGGCTGAAGTCCGCCGCTGAGAAGCCAAAGTACCCTCCGCGATGCGCAGCCGCGCTTTCGCGTCGGCGAAATCGGGTGCAAGCCGCAGCGCCTCACGGAACGAGAGGATCGCATCCGCGGGACGGCCCAGGGTCATCAGGGCGGCCCCGCGGGCCGTCAATGTCGGGGCGTCGGAACGCTCGGTGCTGCCGCTCAACGCAACGACCGCGCGTGCGACATCGCGATCGCGCGGCGCCAGGCGAGCCGCGGCCATATAGGCGTCCAGCGACGCACCGGGCTGGTTATCGTTTTGCAGTAGCAGGCCGCGGCGCTTGAACACCTTCACCTCATCGGGGGCGCCCGGAAGCCATGCTGATTCGCAGGCGCGCGCGGCAGCCGGGCCCGCCTGCGTCTCGCACTCATCGAGAAGGGAACGCCGGCGCTGCTCGGCGACGGCTATTTTTTTGCTGAGCACATCCTGCACGCCACCCGATCTGATGGCATTGCGATAGACGCCGATTGCCTCGCCGGGACGCGTCAATTGCACGAGTGCGTCACCTTCGGCTGCCAGCAAACCAGGGTCATTGGGTTTCATGCTGAGCGCCGCATAACAGGAGACGAGATCCGAGAGCGTGATGCAGCGGGCAACCTCCGCGTCGAGCCGGGCTTCCGCAGCGATGGACTCTGGGCTTGCGGGCATTGCAGTCGCACGGGCCGCGGCAACGAGGGCGAGCAGGGTAAAAAGGGCCCGTCGTGCGAGATTCATCGGTCCATTTCCCGCACCACGCGAAAGCCGATGCTGCTGCTGCGATAGCCGTGCCCGAAGCGATTGCGATACGCCGCATTGACGTACTGCGGAGCACTGAACCACGATCCGCCGCGCAGTTCGCGCTCGCCGCAACCGGCCTCCGTCCGCGCCGAACCGTCCGCGGATGCGGCCGTATAGTCATCGTGCCAACAATCTTCAACCCACTCGAAAACGTTCCCCAAAAGATCGTGAAGACCGAATGCATTCGCTTTGAAAGAGCCCACGGGCGCGGTGTTGACGTAGTTGTCGGTGCACGGAAAGACGTTCCAGCCAGGAAAGCGCTGGGCCGCGCTGTGATCCGCCACATTCGCTTCGGCGCATGCCTCGGTGGCGGTCAAGCCCCACGGAAGCTCCGCATCGGAACCCGCCCGCGCGGCATACTCCCATTCGGCCGAACTCGGCAGGCGGTAGACGGATCCGGCCTTCGCCGTCAGCCATGCGACGTATGCCGCGGCATCATCCCATGAGACGCAGGCCACTGGATGCATGTCGCTCTGGGCAAAGCCCGGCGCTTGCCAGCTGGCATTCTGCCGATATTCCCAGCGCCCGTCATAGGTATTGCACCCGGCAGTCTCCCGCTGCGAGTCCGCGATGAACTCGCGGAATTCCCCGACGGTGACTTCGTTCGAGCTCATCGCCAACGAGCGGCCGATGAGCACCGCATGTCGCGGCGACGCGAAGCGCAACGCTTCGCTCGCTTGACTTGCGCTGCCCTGTTCGAAGCGCCCCGTCGGCAAGATCGTCATCAGCGGGCATGTGGGACAATCGCGAATCAATGTGCCGGCCGCTGTGCCCGGTTGGCTCGCACTCCGATTCACCGGCAGGGGCGACCGATACGAATAGATCGCGATGACGATGACGACCGCCGCTAGCAGTGCCGCGGTGAGCCATGCCAAATGCCTGATCGCGTCGTGCCGACGGGTTCCCGACAATTCGTCGAGAAACTGGCGGACGCCGGGCGTACGGTTGCTTCGCTTGAAAGCCAGCGCTCGCACGATGGCCATGTATTGATGGGCCGGCATGCCGGGCGGCCTCGTCAGTCGAAAATTCGCGCCGCGAATGCGAGGATCGGTCTCGCGCCCAAACGGATGCCTGCCGCACAGGGCCTCGTACGCGATGCACCCGAGCGCATATACGTCATCGGCAGGCTCGGGATCCTCACCGGCCGCCAGCTCGGGACTGGCATACCGCGGCGTGATCGCCTTCGGCACGGCGTCGTTCGACGCTTGCGGCTGCGTCGCGACGTCCGCCCGAGCAATGAATTTGGCCATGCCGAAGTCGATGACCTTGACCCTTCCTTGGTCCGTGACGATCACGTTGCCGGGCTTGAGATCACCGTGAACGATATGATGTTCGTGGGCGTACTCCAGTGCTTCGCCTACGGCTGAAACCAGCTTGAACGCTGCGGCGGGGGCCATGCCGCCGGGGTCGGACGCTCTAAGGATCTTCTGCAACGATCGGCCCGGAAGGTACTCCATCGTCATGAATACGGTCTGGCCGTCCCGGTCGCAGTCGATGACGCGTACGATGTTCGGATGCGTGAGGCTCTGGAGCTTGTGGGCCTCGCGCTGCAAAGCGACGATGGACCCGAAGTACTCGTTGAATGGTTCCGTCAACACCTTGACGGCGACATGAGCATCACTCGCGCCCGCTTCAGCCCGCCGCAAGTCGATGGCCTTGAAGACTCGGCTCATGCCGCCTTCGCCGATCAACGCAACGAGACTGAACCTGCCCTGCAGAATATCGCCGACGCCGACTCCCGCCGCCCGCTCGGCGGACGTTTGGCGGCTGCCGCCGGTGACGACGGTCGGATCTTGAGGCCACTCCGAGATCTGCTTCGAAATCGCCTCATGGGTATCATCGGGCAGCGGTTGCGCCGACTGGTGCTCTCTCAAGGTTTCGAGCAGTGCGACGGACGGCGTTCTTTCGAGCGCCAATTGCCTCTCGATCTCCATGGACAGGTCGGCGTAGCCGAGATGACCCGACTGGAAGGCGCGCAAAGCGTGGAGGAATGCAGGTATCGGCACCGGATGATTATCTCATGCTTGGGATAATGGACCGCTAGAATGCGTGCCATGGCTTCTGACATAACGCATGCATTGAAGAGAGCTTTCGGCTTCGACGCTTTCCGGCCCGGCCAGGAGTCCGTGGTGCGGGATGTGCTGGCGGGCCGCGACGTACTGGCGCTCATGCCGACCGGGGGCGGCAAATCGCTGTGCTACCAGCTCCCCGCCCTGATGCAGCAGGGCGTGAGCCTCGTCATCTCGCCGCTGATCGCATTGATGCAGGACCAGGTACGTCAATTGCAGGACAACGGCATCGCTGCGACCTTCGTAAATTCCAGCCTCGAGGCCGCGGAAATCGCCCGCCGTCTGTCGGGACTGGTGAGGGGCGACTACAAGCTGGTTTATCTGGCGCCCGAGCGGCTGGTTCTGCGGGAATTCTTGGACGGCCCCTTGAGCCGCTTGAGCGCCGGTCCGGGCATCAACGCCTTCGTGGTCGACGAAGCGCACTGCGTGTCCGAATGGGGACACGACTTTCGTCCGGAATACCGCCAATTGTCAGCTCTGCGCCGCCGGCATCCTCGAATACCCATCCTCGCCTTTACCGCCACCGCCACGCCGCGCGTGCGGACCGACATCATTGCGCAACTTGCGTTGCACGATCCCGCCGTCCACTTGACGAGCTTCAACCGCCCCAACCTGTTCTATCGCGTGTGCGCGAAGGCCAAGCACAGTTATGGTGAACTGCTGGCGCAGGCGCGCGAAGGGGGCGCCGGAATCGTCTACTGCCTGTCACGCCGCCGCGTCGACGAACTTACATCGGAGCTGCAATCCCACGGCATTCGCGCCCTTCCCTATCACGCAGGTCTCGAGGCGCAAATCCGGCGCGGCAATCAGGAAGCGTTCATTCGCGACGATGCACAAGTGATCGTCGCGACCATCGCTTTTGGAATGGGTATCAACAAGCCGGACGTTCGCTGGGTGACTCATTACGACTTACCCAAAAGCCTCGAAAGCTACTATCAGGAATCGGGCCGCGCCGGCCGCGACGGCGATCCCGCGCGCTGCACGCTCTACTTCGGCGCCGCCGACATCCGCACCGCCGAGTTCCTCATTCAACAGAAGGTCGACCAAAATACGGGTGCGCCTCTCGAGAACGAACAACGAATAGCCCGCCAACAGCTGCGCCAGGTCCTGAACTATGCACAATCGACCGAGTGCCGCCGCGCCATTCAGCTGAATTACTTCGATGAGATGTTTGCGGGTCCCTGTGGTGCGTGCGACAACTGTTGCGAAACACGGGAGATGCAGGACTGCAGCGTGGATGCTCGGCAGTTCCTCTCCTGCGTCGCGCGCCTCGCGCAACGCGGCGAACGCTTCGGCGGCGCCTATATCATCGAGATACTGCGCGGCGCACGGACCCGGCGGCTCATGGACCGCGGGCACGAGGCCCTAAGCGTGTACGGGATCGGAAAGCATCGATCCGTGTCGGAATGGCGATCGTTGGCGCGGTCCCTCTTGCACCAACGATTTCTCGATCAAAGCCAGGACGCCTACTCCGTGCTCTCCCTCAACGAGGCGAGCTGGCAGATTCTGCGCGAACAGCGAGCCGTCACCATGGCGGAAACGCCCAAGCCCGATCAGGCGCGCGGGCGCGATGCTGCCGCAACCCCCGCGGGAGGGCACGAATTGTTCGAGCGGCTGCGCAAATTGCGCAAGCAGCTGGCGGACGCCCAGGGCTTGCCGCCCTACGTCATATTTCACGACGCCACGCTGCGCGAGATGGTGGAGCGACGTCCACAGACTCTGGACCAGTTCGCGGGAATCCGCGGCGTCGGCGAAGGCAAACTCGCGCGGTACGGACAACAATTCATCGCTGCCTTGAGCGAAGCGCCGACACCCATATGAGGTCGTGAAGCTGTACGGCAACGGCTCAGACTAGGTCCGGCGCGCGTCTCAGCTCGCCACCGCCGCGGGCTTGGCCGCCTCCGCGATCACTTCGTCGGCCACGTTGCGCGGCACCGGCTCATAGTGCGAAAACTCCATGGTGTACGAGGCACGGCCACTGGTCATGCCGCGCAGCTGCCCGATATAGCCGAACATCTCCGACAAGGGCACGGTCGCCACCACCGCGATGTTGGTACCGCGCTCCAGCTGATCCTGGATCATGCCGCGACGCCGATTGATGTCGCCGATCACATCGCCGAGATAGTCGCCCGGAGTTACCGTCTCCACCTTCATGACCGGCTCCAGGAGAATCGGTCCCGCTTTGCGGATTCCCTCGCGAAATGCCGCCTTCGCGGCGATTTCGAAGGTCAGTGCGTTGGAATCGACGTCGTGGTAGCTGCCGTCCGTCAGCGTCGCGCGGAAATCGACGGTCGGATACTTCGCCAACACGCCGGCCTCCTTCTGGATCTTCAAGCCTTTCTCGACCGCAGGCACGAATTCCTTGGGCACCGACCCACCGACGGTCTTGTCGACGAACTCGAACCCGGCGCTGCGCTCGAGCGGCTCGAACGTGATCCAGACTTCCGCGAACTGACCGGAACCGCCGGTCTGTTTCTTGTGGATGTATTGTTCATTGACTTTCTTCGTGATGGTCTCCCGGTAGGCCACCTGCGGCTCGCCCATGGTGCCCTCGACGCCGAATTCGGTGCGCATGCGGTCGAGCGTCACTTCGAGATGCAGTTCGCCCATGCCGCGCAGGATGGTTTGCCCGGTTTCGCGATCGGTTTCCAAATGCAACGAGGGATCGGCGCGGACCATCTTGCCGAGAGCGGCGCCGAATTTTTCCTGCTCGGCCTTGACCTTCGACTTCACGGAGACGCTGATGACGGGGTCCGGAAAGCGCATGCGTTCCAACACCACCGGATTTGCGGCATCGCAGAGCGTATCGCCGGTTTCCGTATCCGCGAGCGATACCAGCGCGATGATGTCGCCGGCGCGCGCTTCCTCGACGGGGTTCGCTTCCTTGGCGAACATTTCGACCATGCGGCCGATTTTCTCGCGCTTGCCGCGCGTGGAATTCTGCACCGAGGCACCCTTGGTGAGCACGCCGGAATACACTCGAATGAACGTGAGTGCGCCGTAAATGTCGTTGATCACCTTGAAGGCCAAAGCCGAAAACGGCTCGTCGTCCGAGCACTTGCGCTCACCGATGGGCTCGCCGTCGGCGTCGACGGTCTTGATGGCCGGCACGTCGGTGGGGGCCGGGAGATAGTCGACCACCGCGTCGAGCACCTGCTGCACGCCCTTGTTCTTGTAGGATGACCCGCACAGCACGATGGTGAACGCGGTATTCAAGGTGCCCTTGCGCAGCGCCTTGCGCAGCACGTCGCCGGATGGAACCGTGCCGTCGGTGAGATACGCCTCCATGGCCTCATCGTCCTGCTCGAGACAGGTATCGATCAGTTCGGTGCGGTACTTGTCGATGGACGCGAGAATCGCGCGGTCGCTGGGTGTGGTGATCTTGAGTTTGTCCGCGATGTCCGGGGTGATCTCGAGCACCTGCCAAACGGCATCCTTGTCGTCCGAATCCCATACCAGCGCCTTCATCTCGACCAGGTCGATCATGCCCTTGAAATTGTCTTCCGAACCGATCGGGAGCTGCACCGGCAACGGCCGGGCGCCCAGACGCTTCTTGATCATGTCGATGCAGCGCAGGAAATTCGCGCCGCTACGGTCCATCTTGTTGACGTAGCACATGCGCGGTACGTGGTAGTTGTCCGCAAGCCGCCAGTTGGTCTCCGATTGCGGCTCCACGCCCGCGACGCCGTCGAATACCACGACGGCCCCGTCGAGGACGCGCAAGCTACGGTTCACTTCGATCGTAAAGTCGACGTGTCCCGGAGTGTCGATGAGATTGATCTTCTTATCGCGCCAGAACGCCGATACCGCGGCGCTTTGAATGGTGATGCCGCGCTTCTGTTCCTGTTCCAGATAGTCGGTGGTCGTCGACGTCTTCATATCCTTGGTGTCGTGGATGTCGATGATGGTGTGCTTACGCCCCGTGTAATACAGGATGCGCTCGGTCGTCGTCGTCTTGCCGGCGTCGACGTGGGCGATGATGCCGATATTGCGAATATCGGAAAGGGGGGTTGTACGAGCCATATCAATATTCCATGACCATGTTGAGGGTAAAAAGATTTAACCGGATTGAGCCTCGCGGCGCTGCCGCGCAATCATTGGACGATCACGTGCAAGGGGTTCGCGTCTACCAGGCTGCCAACGGGCGCAGAGTTTGACACGGCGCCGCGGAAGTGTCGAAAAAAAATGCGCGTTTCCCGGCCTAAGTCCCTATTTGAGCCCCCGAAAGGCCGATTTGGCCATACGTGAGGCCGGGGAATCGGCAAACAGCGGCCCTTTTACGATGCGCGTTTGCGGAGGAACGCTGCCGGACCTGTCCGCGGCCCGCGCTACCCGCCGGGAGTGCCGCCGCCGCGACCGCCGGCAGGATCGTTTTCCACCAAGTGCTTCAGCCGATTCAATGCCTGATCCCACTGCTCGGCAATGAGGCCAAGGGAATGGCGAGCCTTTTCCAAGCGAGCGGCTTCGAATTCCCACAGGCGCTCCCGGCCGGCCTTCACACCTCGCACCAAGCCGGCCTTCGAAAGAACCTGAAGGTGCTTCGTAACGGCCTGACGGGAGATCGGAGTCCCCGCCGTGAGCTGGGCGATCGACTTAGGCTGGCCGTCGCACAGCGCCGCGACCAAGCGCAACCGGGTCTCATCTCCCAACGCCGCAAACACCGGTGCGGAGTTGCGGAGTGCGGCGACCTTGAGCGGTGTATTACCCTGTAAAGACGTGCTGGCCCGACTCATCTGATTTGAGGTTACGGCCGGCTCGTCTGTTATGCAACTCTTTTGTTGCATTTTATCCGGGACCGTGCCGGGAAAGAGTTCGGGGCCGGACAGCGCTCTTGTTGCCCCGATACACATGTGGTAACTACTCACGGGCCCGCGGCCGGCCTCCCGTCCGCCCATAGTCAACCGGAGTATCGATGGAAAATGTGTACCCGGCGCCCGAGTTGAGCCGCCGCGACCTACTTCGCATGATCGGCGTAACCGCGGGCGGCGCCACCATGTATCAGGCGATGAGCACGTTGGGCATCGCCGCTGATTCCCCCTATCGAGGCCCCATCGATCTGCAAGGCACTCCGAAAGGCGCGTCGGTGCTGATCCTGGGCGCAGGCATGGCGGGCATGACGGCGGCCTACGAGTTGCGTAATGCCGGCTACACGGTGCAGGTGTTGGAATACAACGGCCGTGCCGGCGGCCGCAACTGGACCTGGCGAGGCGGCGACCGTTACACCGAACTCGGCGGAGCCACGCAGGAATGCCGGTTCGACAAGGACTTGTATGTGAACCCGGGTCCGTGGCGCATTCCCTACCACCACCGCGGCATGCTGAGCTACTGCAAGCGGCTGGGTGTTCCGCTCGAAGCCTTCGTGCAGACCAATTACAACGCGTACCTGCACAGCAGCCATGCGTTCGGCGGCAAGCCGCAACGTTATCGAGAAGTCAAGGCGGACTACCACGGACATGTGGCCGAACTGCTGGCGAAAGCGACGCGCCAGAATGCTTTGGATGCATCGGTGAGCAGGGAGGACCGCGAGAAGCTGCTCGAATCGCTGCGCGAATGGGGCGCGCTCGACAAGAACTTTGCGTACACCGCGAGCGAAGCCGGCAGCGAGCGTCGCGGCTTCAAGAAAAAACCCGGTGGCGGCCTTATGGGGCGACCCGTTCCCTCCGATCCCGTCGGGCTGACCGATGTGCTGCGCTCGGATTTGTGGCGTGACCTCACCGCCGGTGACGAGATGGACATGCAAACGGCGCTGTTTCAGCCGGTGGGCGGTATGGGGAGAGTCGGCGAGGCCTTCGGCCGGGAACTCGGACCCTTGATTCGCTACAACGCGAAGGTGATCGACATTCACCAAGACAAGCAAGGTGTCACCGCCACCTATGAAGACACCCAGAGTCCGGGCACCAAATTGACTGCAAAAGCGGATTGGTGCCTGTGCACGATCCCGCTGCCCATTTTGGCCCAGATTCCGATGAATGTAGGGCCTGCCATGGGAGCTGCGATTTCCGCGGTTCCCTATGCAGCGGCGGTGAAGGTGGGGCTGCAGTTCAAACGCCGATTTTGGGAGGAAGACGACCACATCTATGGCGGCATCACTTATACGGACCTGCCGATCATGAATATCGGATATCCCAGCACCGGCTATCACAGCAGCGGCAAGGGGGTATTGTTGGGCGCCTACATCTTCGGCATCAACGCCATGGACTTCACCGCCATGCCGCCGGAGGAGCGGGTGCGAAAGGCGGTCGAGTACGGCAGCCGGATCCACCCCCAATACCACGAGGAATTTGACAACGGCGTGGCGATGGCGTGGCACCGATCGCCGTTCACCATGGGTTGTTTCGGCATGTGGAGTGACGAGTCGCGCGACAGGCACTACGACGATCTGTGCCAGATCGACGGGCGCATCGCGTTGGCCGGCGAACACGCCTCTTTCCTGAGCGGCTGGCAGGAAGGCGCGGTGACGTCCGCGCTCGACGCCATCGGCCGCCTGCATCGGCGCGCGGTGGCGCAGGGAGAAAGGGCATGAGGTTACGGTTCGAGCGATTCCTGGTGCGCCGGGTGGGCTTCGCCCTGCTGGCCGCAGCCGTCGCCACGGGTGCCGGCGCAGATGACGCCTCGGTCACCTCCGCGGCCGGGTTCAGCAATGCCGGAGGAGCCGAGATCTATGGTCACATTTGTCAGGGATGTCACATGCCTGGGGCGCAAGGCGCCGCCGGTGCCGGCCACTATCCGAAACTGGCGGGCGACCCCGCGCTCGTGTCGTGGCAGTACGTGGCGCTGACGGTGCTGCACGGCAAGAACGGCATGCCCGCGTTCGGTCTCCAGCCGAAGGGAGAAGCCCTGGATTTCCTGCTCGTGAATCTCAGCGATGCCCAGGTGGCCGCCGTCGTCAATTACGTCCGCAGCAATTTCGGCAACCACTACAAGGGCAGCATCACCACGGAGCAGGTCGCCGCCTTGCCGCATCCGGGCACGGCCTCGCCCGCGGGCCGGAAATAGTCCTCCCATGACGCAGCTACACACCATCCACCGGCATCAACATCATTATGGATGGGACAACTCGATTGAGGCCGTTCTGCGTGTCGCGCCGGGCGAGTCCATCGAATTCGACGTGTACGAGGCCTCGAGCGGCCAGATCAGCGCGGCCTCGACGGCTGTGGACATCGCCCGTTTGGACTTCGGCAAGATCAACCCGGTGGCGGGACCCATCTTCGTCGAGGGCGCAGAACCCGGCGATGTGCTGAAGGCGACGCTGCTGTCGTTTACCCCGTCGGGGTGGGGCTGGACCGCCAACATCCCGGGGTTCGGGCTGCTCGCCGAGGAGTTCCGAGACCCCGCGCTCCACATTTGGAAATATGACGCGGCCACTCTGGCGCCGGCCCTCTTCGGCCGTTGGGCGAAAGTGCCTTTGAAGCCCTTCACCGGCACGATCGGCGTGGCCCCGGCGGCGGCCGGCCTGCACAGCATCGTTCCCCCGCGGCGCGTGGGCGGCAATATGGACGTGCGCGACATCTCGCAGGGCACCGAATTGTTTCTGCCCGTCGAAGTCGCGGGCGCGTTATTTTCCGTCGGCGACACGCATGCGGCGCAAGGAGACGGTGAAGTCTGTGGCACCGCCATCGAAAGCCCGATGAAGGTGGCGATCAAATTCGACCTGATCAAATCGACCCCGTTGGCCTATCCGCGATTCACGACGCCGGGACCCGTCAGCCGCCATCTCGACGCGAAAGGTTACGAAGTGACCACCGGCATCGGCCCCGACCTGATGGAGGCGTCGAAGTCCGCGGTGCGATCGATGGTCGAACTTCTCTGCACGCGCCAGCGCATGCCGGCGGTGGACGCATACCTGTTGTGCAGCGTATGCGGCGACCTTCGCATCAGTGAAATCGTCGATGCGCCGAACTGGACGGTGTCATTCTACTTTCCGAGGATCGTATTTGAATGATGCCGCTCAAACGGTGATTTCGACGGACTTCTTCAAGACGACTGTCAGCACGAAGTAGTACGCGATGCCCACCGCGATCCAGCATGCACCCATGATCTTCGCGGACCGGTCCATTTCGTAGAGCACGAAGCCGATGACCGCGGTTCCCACCAGCGGAAATATCACGTGGCGCAGCCAATTGCCGCTCCTTTGCCGGATGAAAAAGTGGTTGATCACCGAGAGATGCAGCAGCAGGAAACTGGTCAGCGCGCCGAAATTGACGATGCGGGCGAGGTCGTCCATGCCTGAGGAAAAGAGCAGCCCCACCAGAAGCGACACGAATGCTACGGCCAAGGTGCTCACGTACGGAGTCTTGTAGCGGGGATGAACCTTGGCGAGCACTGCGGGAAGCTTGCCGTCGCGCGCCATCGCGAAAAGAATTCGCGAGACGGCCGCCTGGGCCGCAATGGCATTGGCGACCGCCGACGCGATCACCACCGCCACGATGCAGACGAGGCGCAACCAGGCGCCCCCCGCCCTCTCGGCGATTTCGAAAAACGCGGTCTCAGGTGAGGAGAATCGCATGCCCTGCGCCAGATCGGCGGCGATCCACGTCTGAATCATGAACAGCGCGCCCACGAGCGCGAGCGATAACAACACGGCGCGACCCACCGATCGCTCGCCGCCGCTGCTCTCTTCGGCCAGGGTCGAGATCCCGTCGAAGCCGAGAAACGACAGCACGGCAATCGACGTGGCGCCGACCACCGTGGATGGCGAAAACACTTCGGGATTGTACATGGGTGCCCAGGTGAGGCCGCCCGCTCCGGCGCCGCCGTACAGAGCGCGGATGCCCATGACGACGAAGACCGCCAGGACTGCGATTTCCATTGCCAGCATGTACCGGTTTACCCGTGCGGTGAACTGGACGCCCAGCAGATTCACGCCGGCGTTGAATCCGATGAATCCGACGAGCCAGATCCACTCGGGAACGTTCGGAAACAGCGGCCGCAGGGCCACGGCGCTGAACAAATACAGCAGTGCAGGTACCAGAATATAATCGAGAAGAATCAGCCAGCCGGAAAAAAATCCGGCCAACTCGTGAATGCCGCGCTGGGCGTAGGTGTACACCGAGCCCGCCAGGGGGAATGCACGCGACATCTCCGCGTAGCTCATGGCCGTGAAGAACATGCCGATGAGGCCGATCGAATACGCAAGCGGGACCATCCCCTTGGCATCGTGCCACACGAAGCCGAACGGCGAGAACGGGGCGATGGGGACCATGAAGATCATGCCGTAAACGACCAGGTCCCGCGTGCTCAGCGCACGACTGAGCTGCTGCTTGTAGCCGAAAGTTTCGAAGGTCGACATGCGGGCCTCGTTGCGCGGAAATCGGTACGTGGGAATCTTGGGCTCCAAGCGTAGACTAGGCGGTACTTACCGAACAGCTTCTTTCGGAGAAATACTGTGAATCTGGACTGGAGAGCATATGCCTTCGGGTCGGCGGTGTTTGCCGCGTTGACGGCGATTTTCGGCAAGGTGGGGGTCACCGAGCTGAATTCGGATTTGGCGACTTTCATCCGCACGATCGTAATCCTGGCGGTGAGCGCGCTGCTGGTGTGGGCACGCGGTGAATGGCAGCGGCCGGATACCCTGTCGTCGAAGGGAATTATTTTTCTGGTCTTGTCCGGGGCGGCGACCGGACTGTCGTGGCTCTGTTACTACCGCGCCCTCCAATTGGCGCCGGCCTCCCGCGTCGCCCCCATCGACAAGTTGAGCGTGGTGCTCGTCGTGCTCTTCGCGGTTGCATTCCTGGGCGAGCAGTTGACGTGGAGGGTCGGGATCGGCGCCGCCCTTGTTGCCGCGGGCGCGCTCATCATGGCGCTCTAACGGCACAGATGCGGCGGTGCCCGGCGCTGATACCAACAGAGCGACATTCGTTGATATAGTGGCCGTTACGTAATTCGATCGTAGGAAATGGGAATGCCTCGGATAGTACGACGCCGCGAGTTGCTGGCAGGCGCCGGCGCGGCTCTTATCGTCGGCGCCCTGCAGGGCTGCGGAGTCGGCGTCCGCGAAACACCGCCAACCTCATCGCCCGGCAAGCTGGTGTTTCCCAGGCTTCGTGCCAGCGTTGACCGTATCACCCGCATTACGGTATGCACACGGCCCTTTCGGGCGCAGGGTCCGCGACTGGACGCCGAGCAGATCGGCCGCAAAATCATCGTGCACAACTACGGCCACGGCGGCAGCGGATGGTCGCTATCGTGGGGATCGAGCGCGATTGCGGTTCAAAAGGCGATGGCGACGGGCGAGCGCGATATCGCGGTCATCGGCTGCGGCGCCTTGGGGCTCACATCGGCAATTCTGCTGCAGCGTGCGGGAGCGCAGGTGACCATCTATGCCAAGGAGCTGCCTCCCAACGTCCGGTCCTCGCTGGCCACCGGTTTGTGGACCCCCGACTCTCGCATCTGCCTCGAACAGCACGCCACACCGGCGTTCAAGCAGACATGGCAAGCGATGACGCGAAATTCGTTCCAGACCTATCAAAGCTTGTTGGGGTTGCCGGGCAATCCGGTGGAATTCATCGACTCCTACACCGTCTCGGATAACGCGGACACGCAACGCCACCACGGCGCCGCGACTGACCAACGACCGAGATTTGCCGAGCTTCAGCGCGAACTCGTCAACGATCTCATTCCGAACAGCGAAGAGTACGGGCCGGGCCGACATCCGTTCGATCAACGTTATCTTCGCCGCAATACGCTGATGATGTTCAACCTCGCCGCCTATTCACGCATGTTGCTGTCGGATTTCGCCGCGAGCGGCGGCAAGATCGAAATCGCCGAATTCCATGCCCCCGCCGATCTCACGGTGTTGCGGCAGAAGACGTTGATCAATGCCACTGGGTACGGATCCCGGGCTCTGTTCGACGACCAATCGATTACGCCGGTGCGCGGACAACTGGCGAGAATGATTCCTCAACCCGAGGTCACTTACGGGCTGTTCTACAAGGGAGTCTCGTTCGTGCCGCGGCGCGATGGCCTGGTGTTCCAAGCCGTCGGCGAAGATGATTACTACGGATTCAACGACTCTACCGTAGACCCCGATCCTGCCGAGGCGGCATTTGCGGTCAACACCATCGCGACGTTGTTCAACAGCGGCTAAAGTCGACCCCCGCCGGGCCGTGCGTATACTTGCGCCATGATCCCGATCATCCGGCTGCCACGCAGCATGCAGCTCAGCCTCGAGTCGACCGCCCAAGCCCTCCTGCAGCCGGCGGATGGCCGAAGAATCGATTTCAGCCGACCCTTCGGGGAAGCGGCACTGGTGCCGCCCGACTCCACGTCATGGCGTATTTTCAAAAACCCGATCGCACTGCTGGTGGGCGGCATGGCGGCCGTCATCCTCGAGCTGGCGGAGCCCGCCGTCCGGACGGGTGTGTGGAAGCACTCGACGTTTCAGACCGATCCCATGGGTCGTCTTCGCCGAACCGGTCTCGCCGCGATGGTGACCGTGTACGGTGCGCGCAGCGTCGCCCTGCCCATGATCGCAGGGGTGGTGCGAATGCACTCCCGGGTCGTCGACGAAACACCGGCCGGCGAGGCATTTACCGCGAACGACGCGCGACTTTTGACGTGGGTGCACGCGACCGCGAGTTTCGGCTTCGGCGAGGCATACAGCCGTTACGTCGCTCCGCTCAGCCCGCGTGAGTTCGATGCGCTCTACCGGGAAGGAGTGCCGGCTTCCCATCTCTACGGCGCCGTCGACGTACCCGGATCGGAAGCGCAGGCGCGCGCATTGTTCGATTCCATGCGGGGAAGACTCGAAGCATCGGAAATCGTGTTTGAATTCCTGAGAATCATGGGCAGGACGCGTGCCCTGCCGGGGCCGCTTCGATGGTTGCAACCCATGCTGGTGCGGGCCGCCGTCGACATGATTCCGGACTGGATACGCGAATGCCTCGGCCTCACCGCGGCGCATGGCCTGCGCTCACCGGAAAGAATCCTGGTCAAAATGGCGGGTGCCGTCTCGGACCGGATTGTTCTGCCCGACGGCCCCCCGTTGCAGGCGTGCCGCCGTCTCGGATTGCCCATGGCGTATCTCTACGGATAGCGGCGCACTCACGCTACCTGTGCGAGCCGACGTACTCATCCAGCACCGCGCGTCTCATCAAATCCGGCGGCAGCAGACCTTGACTCAGGATGAAATCGTGGAATTTCTTTTGATCGAACTTTGCACCCATGGCAGCCTCCGTCTCCTTGCGCAGCGCGAGCAGCCGCGTGTAACCGTAGAAGTAGCTGTTGGCCTGTCCTGGCGCTCGAAAAGTGAACCGTTCCACTTCTTCCTTGGCGAAGGCGTGACTGAGCATCACGTCCTTTTCGAGGACGTCGTAGGCCTCCGCAGGGGTGGTCTTGCCGCTTTGCAACTCCGGATCGAGAAATGCCCGGGCGGCCCGCAGCAACCGTAGCTGCAGGGTCAGTAGCTGCCCATCCAAGGGCTCATAGGGCTGCATGATGTATTCAGAGTACAACCCCCATCCTTCGGCGTTGGTGGAGTTGAAAGCGTAGAGGGCCCTGGCGAGGCTCACCCCCAGCTCGACCATGGAATCGAACTGCAATTCGTGGCCCGGTCTGGCCTCGTGCGCAGTCAGTGTCCACGCAACCGCGTCGTACGTGAAGTCGTCGTACTGGTCTTCCGCGCCGCCGGTGGCGGACGGAATATTCAAGGGGAGGATGAACTCTCCGCGCTGCCCGGTGTTTTTCAAGAAGGGCGGCGGCTTCATGTGCGGCGCGGGTTGTTGCACGGTTTCGGCAGCCGTCGCGAGGCGGATGATGGCGGGGCGATCCGGCAGAGTGACCAGAGAGTTCGCGACGATGATTTGCTCGATCGCCGCCAAACGCTTCTGAAAAAACGGAAGGATCTCCGCCCCGGTAATCTGCTTCTTTTTCAGTTCCGCGACCACGCTGCGATAATCGTTCGCGGAATATCCGTTGGCTTTCGCAATCTGCGCCGCCAACGGCGCCATTTCAGCCTGGTATCCAGCGAATGCCGCGCGAGCCATCGATGCGATTTGCGCCGGCGGGAGGTCGATTCCATATCCCTCCAAGGCGAGCGCATACTCTTCCGCCGGCAAGCGAAAGTCCGAGCGCGCCTTGGGTAGAATATGCGCGCGGACCCAGGCGTCATAATCGGCAAGCTGAATCTTCAAGCTTGCGTAGCCGGACTCCCAGTCGCTGAGTTCGTATTTCTTGAACAAGGCCGCAATGCCGTCAACATAGTTCGAGTTACGGCCGAGTTCCGTTTCGACTTCGCTTTTCGACGGATAGATCATGCCCGCCTTGGCGATCTGGGCCAGCTCCCGCTGTTTCAACACCTCGGTGTACGGCTTGAAACCAGGTTCCGTTCCCGTGTATTTCCGCAGGCGGACCACCGCCGCCGAGCGTCGATCGGCCGCCACCTGATCGTCGAGCAAGGTCCGCAGACCCTGAAAAATGTCCTGACTGGCGTTCATGAACGGGACTTTGTGCTGCAGGACGAAGTCCTCCGATCGAAACTGCAGATCGAACGCCTTGCGCAGAATGACAAGATCCTCGCGGACATTGCGGTCCGCCTCCTTCGATTCCGCCTTGGCGATCTTCGCGAGCACCGCTTCGAGCTCATGGCGCTGGGCGATCTGGTCGTCGAGCGTCGGATTCGAAATTCGATCATCGAACTTCGAAAGCCCCTGTTCGGAACCTTCCTCCGGAGCGTGGGCAAACCGGACGGCCAGCAGCCCATTGGTGTAGGCATCGCTCTTCTCTATCCATGCCGGTTTCGGAGCGGCGGCCGCCACGGTCTGTTGCACTGACACGGACATGAACAGGAAAGTCAAAAGGCAAGCCTCGATCGATCGGCGCATTACAATTCCTTGGAGTGGCCCGGGCATTTCCCGGGCACACTATACAACCGTGATCGCAATGCTGTGCGCAGTAACGCATAATGGTGGCCCGTCGCCGTTCAGCAAGGACGCCCCATGCAACATTCGCGTAAGTACATCCTCGGGGCGGCCGGGTTCGTGCTTCTGGGCGTGTCGGCACTGGCCTTCTTGTTGACGCAGATCAGCAATCGCCGCCTCTCGCTCGGGTCTCAGCCGAAATACGAGGTGACGGCAGTGTTCGACAACGTTGGTGATCTCAGAGTCGGTGCGCGCGTTTCGATGTCCGGCGTGGAAGTGGGCCGCGTTGGCCGCATCGATTTCGACGCCGCCGAACAAAAGGCCGTCGTGTCCATGCGCTTGAGCACCGACTTCAAACGGATCCCCAATGACAGTTCCGCAGGTATCTACACTCAGGGAATATTGGGCGGGAAATTCGTGGGACTGACCAACGGCGGCTCGGACGTCTTTCTGAAAGATCAGGATCGCATCGTCGCCACGCACTCGGCGATGCCATTGGAAAATGTGATTGGGCAGCTCTTTACCAGATACCTGAAGACGAAGGCCGCCCCTCCCGCCGGCGCCGCCGAAAACGGTGGCCGGTAGCCGGGAATTCAGCGTCGCAGAGCAAGCTTGCGTGCCCGGGCCGAATCCGTGTACTTTGTACTGCAAAGCCCCCCCCCTCCCGGAAAGGTGCCGTCATGACAACAGCAGCGCTTGCGAAGGGCAGACGAACCATCTCAACGGCAGCGTGCAAAACGCTGCTCCCGCTGCTTCTGCTCGTATCAAACTTCGCGTATGCGGGGTTCGACCACGAATTGGCATTGGATCAAAGCGGCATTTGGTCGCGGCGCTATCAAACCGGGCTCGAATTCGGCGTGATCGCGGCCGAGGTGGCGGGCAGCTTATGGTTTGGAAACGACGAAAAGCTGGGCCACACCTTCTGGCAGACGATGGACGCATCCGCCATTTCCGGGATTGGCGCGATCGTCATGAAACGCGGCTTCAGCCGCGCACGACCGAGCCAGGGTGGACCCAATCAATGGTTCAAAGGCAGTTGCTGCGAAAGCTTCCCGAGCGGCGAAGTCACTTTGCAGGCAAGCTTCGTAACCCCTTTCATCGCGAACTATGCGCGGGAACACCCTTGGGTTTGGTCGCTCGAGGTCCTTCCTGTCTACGATGCCATCGCTAGAATGAAAAGCCAGGCGCATTGGCAATCCGATGTCATCGCGGGTTGGATACTGGGGTCTGCCGTCGGCTACTGGACCACGACCCGGGAAACGCCGTTTTCGGTGCAAATTCTGCCTCGCGGAGTGTCGGCCGGCTTTTACAAACGATTCTAGCCCAGTCACACTCACCCTTTTTTGGCAAACCCCAGGACGACACTTAATCATGCCCACAGATCCTCTGGAATCATTGCGGCCCTTACCGACCGGCCGGCGCTATGGGCCCGGCGCCATGGCGTTCCATTGGTCGATGTTCGTACTCGTGGTCGTCGTCGGCATCCTGGGGCTGTTGCACGATGACTGGCCAAAACAGACCCAAGCATTTTGGATCAACATACACGCGATGATCGGCCTACTCCTATGGTTCGTGCTCATCGCACGGATGGGGTGGCGCATAAGCCATGCACCGCCGAGTCTCCCGGCGGACGTGGGCGCGCTCTCCCGCCGCTTATCAAGTCCCGTACACTGGGCGTTGTATTTCTTGATGTTCATCACCCCCCTCATCGGGGTGGTCACGTTCGTCTATCACGGCCGGGTTTTCGATTTCGGTCTTATTCAGATCGATCCTGGGGTCAAATCCAACCGAGCGGTCTTTCATCCGACGGAAGACATTCACGGCTATCTCGCCTACGCGATCTTTACGATCGCCGGCCTGCATGCGCTTGCGGCCCTGTGGCATCGCTTCATTCTGCGTGACGGCGTGCTCGCGCGCATGTGGCCATTCGGCGCTTCGAAGCCGGGTTGAATTTTGTTGGCGATGATTTCCGCGACGAAGCCCGTGTATCGCTCCAGCGGCCAGCGCGGCTTCACGCGCAGCGTCAGCGATGATGCCCGCCATGTTACCGCATGCTTGTTCGGCCGCAGCGCCTGCCGCTGGGGTGACCTACTCGCCGAAGTGAAGGCCGGGCAACACCGGAGTGCCTTCCTTGCGAACCGCGTCCAAGGCATTAGGATCGAGCCCTAGGACCTTCAGGATCGTCGGCGCGACCTGGGCGGTCTCGACGAAGCTCGTCACGGTTCGAGGTTTGAGGGACGGGTTCGATACCAGAAGGATCACGTTGGTATCGTCCTGCGCAAAGCCGCCGTGTTCCGCCTGCTTCTTCAGGCTTCCCGTGTAAATCACGCCCACGTTCGGCTGAACGATAACGTCCGGCGTTCGCGGATCGCCGCCCGCGGCCGGCAGACCCGGCTTGCCATAGATTGCCTCCAGCGAGGGTCCATAGAAAATCTGACCGATTCCCGCTGCCTTCGCATTCGCCTCGAGCAGACCGACCGCCGCCAGTGTGTTCGCCCCGGGCTTCAGCCACAGCAAAGAGATGTCATCCTCGGTCGCACCGATCTGGTTGATTTCCGAGTCGGGCAAGAACGCTGCCCCGAGCAGCGCCGACGGCGAGGTACCATTCGTGCCGCTGTTGCCAGGGATGGGAAAGAACCGATGGGTATCGATCGGCGATTGCCCGTGCTTGGCGGTGATGATGATGGTGGTCGAATTCAGCAGATGCTGTTTCTTCAGTTCGCTGATCCACTGACCGATAGCGCCGTCCACGAATTTGATCTCACCCTCCATGCTGAAAGTCGGCGTGCCGGCCGCGTCGGTGTAACCGCCTTTGACGCTGGATGCGAGCAATTTTTGGCCGACGCTGACGGCCTGAAAATTCATCCCGAAGATTTCCGGCACGCGGCCCTTGCTGCCGCCGAGGTGAGTCTTGCCTTGAATCCAGTTCAGTACCGCATTCACCTTGAGCTGGTCGTAGCATTTGATGTTGTCGAAATCCGTGGTCCAGTCGCCTCCATTATTGTTCGGGATG
The DNA here is from genome assembly GCA_034667965.1 of Gammaproteobacteria bacterium. Lineage (GTDB taxonomy): Bacteria > Pseudomonadota > Gammaproteobacteria > Steroidobacterales > Steroidobacteraceae > Bog-1198. The sequence continues at coordinate 12,412 of JAXDQI010000252.1, read as the reverse complement.
GAACTGCAATCCAGGCCGGTCGCCGTCTTGATGCCGGGTAAGGGGATCGAGTTGGAGTTCACCTCGGGCGAATAATAGTCATCGACGTTGCTGGGAACCGACGTGCCGGTGGGTCCCGAGACGACCGCATAGACCGCGTGCTTGTCGGACCAAGCGGTGTAGCCGCCTGCCTTGTGGATGACGCCGTAGATCGTATTGGCACGCACGAAGTTCCACGGATAAACCGGAGCGCATCCGTTGAACGGATCCCGCACCAACTTGTTCGGGTCGATAGACTTCACGCCGCCGTCGTAGGTGCTGTAAGGGCCGCCTCCGTTGAGCAGCGTCTGGTCGATGTCGCTGCCCTCCTCGTATTCGGTACGGGTTCCATTCGGCTGCCCGGCAATGCAGCTGCCGTGGAGCACGCCATTGCCGGTGTCGACGGTCGGCGGCGCAAGCACGCGGTCGTACGCGACGTCGTAGTAGGCGCCGACCAGTTTGGGCGTGCCTCCGGTCACGATTGCCATCAATCCGGGAAAGGAATCCGATGGTTTGGCCGTCGAAGTACGCGTGTAGTTGACGCCGGTGCCGGCCAATTCGGCCAGGTTGGGACAGGTGTTCGCAACCACGCAATTGTGAAAATCGAGCGCATGCATGCCGTCGACGCTGACCAGCAATACATGGCGGCTGGCGGCCTCTCCCGAATCGTCGGAAAAAGCGACCGGAGCCGTAAAAGCGGAAAATCCACAGATCAAGGCGATTATTCTTCGTCTGGCCGACATGAATCCGCTCCTTTCGATTGCGATTTCTTATCGCTGCGGAGTGTAGCGGCGGACCATGACGGAAATTTGACAGAAGGAACCTAAGCCGCAACCCCCGTCTCGACGAGGTGGACCCTGAGGTCGGCGGCCGCCGACTCGAATTCGGCGCTGATGACGGTGAGCTCCCTTTCGTCGACGGCGCTCACCGAGCTTATCAAACAGGCGCGATCACGGCCGCGGCGCTTTGCTTCGTAGAGCGCCTTGTCGACGAGGCTGATGGCGTTCTCCAAGGAAATCTCCGTTGCCGAGCCGGTCATCGGAAAGAACGCGTATCCGATCGAAATCGTGCATTGAATGGCCTGTCCGTTCCACAAGACGGGATCCCGCCGCACCGTATGCAGCAGTCTCTCGACGGTCGAATCCGCCTGTTCTCGAGTGATCGGATCGAGTATGGCGAGAAATTCCTCCCCGCCCCAGCGCACCAGTTTGTCGCTTTCCCGCAGGGCGGCGGAGAGGCGATGACTCACGGTTGCCAACACCGCATCGCCTGCGGGGTGCCCCAGCGTGTCGTTGATCCGCTTGAAGTGGTCGAGATCCGCCAGCAGCACGCAGCCGCCGACCGGCCGGGCACCATCGACGGACAGCACGTAGTCGTTGAAATAGCGGCGATTGCGCAGGCCGGTCAGGGCGTCGCGTTCGCTGTCGAAGCGCAGGCGATTGTTGGCTCTGCGCACGCGCGCGATCGCCCACATCAGCGCCGCGCATAGGCACGTCACGAAGAACGCGGCCGCCAGAATGAGTTGTAGCCGAAGCCGCTGGCCGTGCATCTCCGACACCTTGAGGGCATTGTCACGCCGCAGCAGCTCGAGCTCCCGAGCCTGGCGTTCGTCGTCGAATTTCGCCGACAATTCGAGGAAGGCGCGCTGACGGGTGATCGTCATGATTTTCTCGCTGACCTCTTCATAACGATGGTAGACCTGGATCGCCATCATCAGATAACCCGCATGCTCCAGCGCATCAGCGTACTCCCGCAAGAGTTCCTTGACGTCCAGGAGGTTATCGCCGGCAAGAGCCTCCGCTATCGCATCTTCCGCCAGCTTTTCGCCGGGCTTGATGTTGCCGAGGCCGATATACGCCAGGCCCTCGTTGAACATGACGATCGGCGTGTCCCCGCTTTCGCGCAATCTCAGCACAATGGGCAGCGCTTGTTTGGAATACTTGAGCGATTCGGCGAAGTCGCGTGTCTTCAGATACGAATCACCCAGATTCACCAGCGCGTGGGCAAGCCATTTGCTGCTGTCGGCACGCTTGGCGTGATCGAGCGCCGCCAGGCTGGCGCGACGCTCCTCGGCACGGTGGCCTTGGCGGTCGGCGATGTCCGACGCGCACCCCTCGACTTCGACCAACGCGGCCTCATCGCCGAGCATCATCGCCACGCGTCGCGCGCTGTCCAATTGAGCGGCGGCGCGTTCCAGGTTGCCGGTGTTCAGGAAAATATGCGTCAACCAAAGCATGGCGTGCAGGCCGCGCACCTCGTCCCGCATCTCGTGCGCCAAATCCAAGCCGCGTTCGAGAAGAGGCAATGCGGCCTCGGCCTGTCCCTGCATGCGCAGCGTATTGCCATGAAGAATCGATACTCGATAGCGCTCCGCGGTCGACGTGATCGACTCGATGTCGATTCGCTTGAGTTCGGCGGCGGCGGCCGAATATTGGTCGCGCTGATACAGCGAGTAGGCTCGAACGTAGTGCTCTCCGACCGCCGCCGACTTGTCTCCCTGATGGGCCAGCATTTGCAGCCGAGCTATCGTCGCGTCGACGTCCAAGTCACGATGCACGTCGGCCTGCACCATGCCGCGAACTTCGAGGGTCTGGACTTCAGGCGCACGCCGGTCCGCGGGAGTCGGGACCGCATCGATGAGTTGGGCCGCGCGCTCGGGATCGGACCAATCCACCATCTCGATGCGTTCGGCAAAGGTCTGTTCGACGGGACTAGCCGTGCCGGCGAAGGCGCCGGTGGCGGCCAATCCCAAAACACAGACCAGTGCGCTTTTGTTGATGTGCCGCATACCCGGATATAGCTTGCCTGCAGTGCAGCGCGAATGACCCATTGTGGTCACGCCGGCCCCTCCACGGCGTGATGAAGGTCATTTACCCACATGTTGAGCGGGTGCTCCGTCGACAATCGGTGCAGGTTGTGACCCGCGTCCGAATTAAGGGTTATACCTACAGCAGAGGTTGCCTGATATAACTGAGATCATCACGATTTGACATAACGTATCGCGCCTGGCCCGCGTTTGTCGACACCTTCTTTGTCGGATGATGCTGACTGGAAGCGCCATCTCCCCTTCCAATCCTAAGCGCTTTTTGCCGCTACCGTCGGCCGTCCACCCGCATATCGTATGCACATGAGGACGCTGCTTGTGTTCTTTGCCGATGCGCAAGTCGCGCAGGGTGCTGTCGATCTACTCAAAATACAAGGGTTTAGGGCCGCAATCCAAGCTGAGTCAGTACGGCAAGGCGCGGCTGCTGTGACAATCGATGCCGCGACGGATGCGGATTTGGAGCACGCGCAACGCTTGGTCCACGACTTCAATCCTATCGAAGTGGCGGAGGAAGACCCGACGTTTCATCGGACGGCGGATGTGGCGTATTCCATTTTCAAGGTAAGCCCACCCCATTAGCACCGAGCAGTCCCGCGCGCCCGCCGCCCTCGCGCCGGCGGCGCGAGGGCCGGATCTTTACATGTCGAGCGCTTCGGCAACTTCGATGGAGCCGCCCGCCGCAAGTATTGGGCAGCCCTTTGCCAAAACTACGACCGCCTCGTAGTCCTTCGCCTCGATCAGGCTATAGCCGCTGGCAGGATTGGCACCGCCGTCTTTCACGACCGAGCCGTTACCTTTCACCGTCCATGACTTCCCCACCGGGTTGCCGCCGTTGATGACCGCCTTGCCCATTGAGCCGAACCACTGCCCCCAATCGGCCATGGCCTTTGCTTCAGCTTCCTTGGATTCCGGACGACCGCCGCCGTGATAGACGAATAGAAACTTTGCCATTTTATGGTCCCTCGGGTTGTGAATTGGATGACGGGGTGGAGATTATCACCAGTCCTGGTGACCTCCATCAGCCATTCCACCGCATTTTGGCGCCAATCCATTGTGGGAAGTCTACAATTCACCCCATGTCCGACTACCACGTCAACGCACTCAGCGAGTCACTCCGACGCGTCGCCGCCAACCCATTTTTGGCTGCGGCAGTTGAACGGGCCGCCGGGGTCGCCGCAGCCATCGCGGCGCAGGTGCAGCAGGCGGTGCTTGCCGAAGTTTCAGAATTCTCCAAATCCAGAAATCCCGATCTTGCGCCCGAGTTCGCACATCACTCCAAGGAACATGTCGATGAAATCGTGCGTCTGTTACGCGGCAGCGGCCCTGGCAATTTTGATTTCGTCCATGCGCATGCTCGCCGGCGTGCCGAGCAACGCTTCCCATTGGCGGCGACGTTGCATGCCTACCGCAGCGCCCACAAAGTGCTGTCACGCTGGCTGCGCGAATCTGCCGTGACTGCTGCATCGCCTGCGCAAGATGCGCAGCGAGCCATCGCTGCCATCGCCGATTTCGCCATGGAGTATACCGACACCATCAGCACGACGTTCGCGGGCACTTATTCGTCGCATTCACTGCTGCTCGCCGATGTCGCGGGCGATCAGCGTTCCGAATTGCTGCGAGTGTTGCTCGACGGTCAAGACGAGGCCGATCTGCGCGCCGCAAAGATCCTGCGCGAGGCGGGTTTTCTCGACGATCGCCAATCATTCTGCGTCGCGTTGGCGCGCTCGGTGGACCCCACCGAAATGCTGAATGCATCGCGTGCGCGCCGATTGGCCGATTCGATAGAACGGATCGTTGCAGAATTGGCCGTGCGGCACCTCATCGATATGCACTCCAACAAGGTAACCATGGTGTTTGCCGCGGTCCGCCGGGATTCTGGTTGGACCGCGCCACGAAGCTCGCTTGCGAAACGGATCTCAGCCGCTCTGTCATTCGTGGGCAATGCCGCCCTTGTCGGCGTCAGCAACGACATCCCATCCACGTCGCACATCCCCACCGCGTACCGAGAAGCGGCAGCCGCGCTCGAACTGGCGAGCGTTACGCAGCGCGTAGTGCAATTCTCGGAGATCCCGTTGCAGCGCTTGCTATTGCACTTCGCGGCGGAAGACTTTCGCCGGGTGCTGCCTCCTTGGTCTCACAAGTTCTATGACGCGGATCGCAATGCGCGCGGAGCCCTATCCGCAACGCTGCGCGCCTACGCGAGTGTCGACATGAACGTACTGCAGGCCGCGCAGGCGTTGAGCGTACATCCCAATACGGTCTACGCGCGATTGCAGCGCATCTTGGATATCTCTGGTCTACAGGCGCGCTCGTTCAAGGCGCTGACCGATCTGCTCATCGTCTGCGATTGCAATGTTCAGCGTGCACCGGGAGCATCCGACAATTGAAAGGCGGCCGCGTGATAGAAGCGCGATCACGCACATAGGTTACGACAAGGAGCGGCGCTGTCGAACCGGGAAAAAGAACCATAGCCACAAGAAGAGTGCCGACAGTAAGAGTCCCATGGTGGCGGCCACCAGCGCGCTGTGCGTGACGATGAACGCGACCAGCGCGATCTCCAGGGAAATTGCGATCAACAATGGCATCAAGGCGATCGTGATGGAGCGAGACGCGTACTCCGCCAAATAGCGCGACACGGAGCCGCGCTCGGCTTGGCGATGATAGGCTGCGGGTGCCATGATGAACGCGATCGCGATTGCGACAAGCACGATAGCCGCCAGATGAACTAGTCGACCGGCCGGCGGCAACACGTCGTCGAAGCGTTGATTGAATACCGCGATCAGTTGAAAGCCGAAGAGCGCCTGAATACCGGGAAGGACCATTCGGCTTTCTTCTATGATGTGGTTGACTTCGTCGCCCAGGGATTCTCTCTTGAAATTTTCGCCAGCCACGCCGGTGATACTCCTCAGATGAGCGCTAGCCACGCTCTCCCATCGCTGATGTTGTGTTTTCGTCGAGTATCTTAGAATTCCAGAGCCCCGTCGTTTGTAGGAAGGGACACACCAATGACGTCGGCAAGCCGCATCTAGCCTCGTCGGAACCTATGCGCTCTTGTTAAATGTGTCGCGCCGGAGCAGGGGCCGAGTAACTATATATCGCCCATCCGCGCGCAGCCCGTCAAGCAGTCAATCTGACGAGTTTGGTGAGAAATCCGCGATTTTCGATTTGGCGGAGAGGGTGAGATTGCTCGCGGCGGACGCCGCTCGTCCTCCGCTTCGCTCCGGACCGTCGCGGCTGGGCCGCGACGTCCAAAATCGCTCCCCGCGATTTTGTCGAACTCGGTGAGTTCGTCCACGCACCCTGCTCCGTTCAGTTAAAAAGGGTCCCCGGAGGACCCTTTTTAATTGAACATGGCGGAGAGGGTGAGATTCGAACTCACGAGACCTGTGAGGGTCCGCCGGTTTTCAAGTCTGCCCACCTTCACGCCTGCGGTGCGCATTCACACGCAAACGCTTGAATTACATATACAATGTTCGCCACGGGGTTGCTGGAAATGCGCAGGCTTCAGCACGAAGTGCAACTCAAGTGCAACCGACCAGCCCCGAGAAGACCCTGTGATCCGCCGGTGAGCCCAATTTTTGCGGGGCAAATATCGGCGATTGGCCTACAAAATGTCACGATTGACCCGATATCCTGGGATATGACCGCAACAGGCATTATTAGTCGTCTGTACTTACCGGCGAGACAATGCATAATGGCCACCTTGGAGACTCGCAATGCCATTCACTAAACACACGCGCTCCCGATTCGGGTTCGTTGCCGGCGTGCTAGGCGGATTGGCCGCCCCAATTTGCGTATATACACACGTCGACTACGTAGATCACCGATCCGATTTGAACAAGATGCGGAGCGACTGGGAGCGTGTGGGCGGTGACTTTAAGAAAGTGATCGCTCACGAGCATGGCGAAGTACCGTCCTCCTCAAAATAACCAAGCACCTCAACAGGTCGTAGCGCAGTCAACGCAGTGGTCTGGGCCTCTTCCTCCTCCCGAGGTTTTACAGAAATTCGACCTCGTCATCACCGGCGGCGCAGAACGCATTCTCCGGATGGCTGAGGCTGAACAGCAACATAGAATCAGCCAGGAGTCCAAAGGACTAACCGCAGGCATGCGCGCCCATAAATGGGGCCAAATCTTGGGCGCAGCCATTGCGTTGGCAGCCATTATAGGTGCCGTTGCAAATACATACTTCCACGGCGGCTGGGAAGTCTCTGTAGCACTTGTCAGCGTACCAGTGCTAAGCGTTGCACAAGCATTGATAGGCGTGTTCTCGAAAGAGCAAAAAAATGAATAGTTCCAATCATTCAAGGAGGAAGACATGGCAGACCTAGTCCAGCAGGACTCGAAACATCGCGTGGCGTTCGACCTAGCACTGCGCATTGCTCATGACGAAGGCGTCGCCGTTAAAAGAGATGCAACAAATTGGCTCAAGCTCTATGAAAGTGCGCTGACGGTAGTCAACGGCGGCTCCGCCGAACAGGCGATAAAAACGCTACCGAAGAAGGGAGTGTGACAGTAGCCGGCGAGCCCGCGCCCGCCGGGCGTTGGTCATTTCCCCGCGTAAGCCTCGGCCAGGCCGGTGCAGCGATTGAATTTATAGATGCGATCGCCCAGTCGCTGGAGATCCCAACACGCCGCCGCCGTAGGCGCTGCGTTCGCATGAGCAGAAATGAATCCGGTGCCTATCGCAATCGCGCCCAAGCAAAACAGAATGAGGGAGGTCCACATTGAAATGACACTTTGCGTACAAACCCGTGGCTCACCAGGCGCCGATTGGCACTTTCTGAGTATCCAAGAGCTGTAGCTGACGTCGGCGTTGTGGCCCTTTGTATGTTCGACCGAACATTTTCGGCGCAGCCGATTGTGAATCGTCGCCGCGACTAAACCAAGGGCCGCGAAGCCTATTGCCGCTATCATCCAGTAGCCCAGCGTTCCATACGCACTGTCTCTGATGATCGTAGGCAGCATCGTAACTAGCCCGGCGGCCATTCCCCCATTGATGAGCTGCAGTGCGCGGACCGTCTCGGTGTCGATGGCCGCGCGTAGCTCGACACCCTTCTGAATTAGCTCGGGAGTGACCGGATAGACCGTTCGGCCGCCGTCGCTGACTATCTCCTCCTCGTATTCGTCAGACATGGTCGGGGCCGTTAGTATTATCGACGACCAGGCGCAGGTGGGCGGGCCGTGCCGGCGTCTTAGCCTCTCTTCCGAGAACGATTCCCCGTCGTTCGGCGTATTCCTCAAGGCGTGCGCGGCGGCCGCGAAAAGCGGCCGGACTCTCAACACGATAAACGATCGACCCATCGGGTTGGCGGCGGCTCGACCAGTTCTCCGTGTGTGCCTCCCATTCGCGGAACGAACGGGTCGCCCTCTTTTGCAGTGGCAACCGACAGCGCTCGATGCCCAGCGCCATCAGCGCTGCAGGCGCGCCGTGGTAGAGCGTCTCATCCGCGTAGCTGACGATTTCCACGCCGCCGGCATCCGCAATGGTGAATTCAGCCGAACCGCAGTCGATCTGGTAAAGCACATCGTTCCCGCTCACGATCACGTCACCGCTGACGAGCGCATTGTAGGCGTAGTAGCCAGATCCTCCTGGGATGTTCAGTCGCCCACGCGACAGCGGAAGGCGATAGGACGCAACAGGCTGCACCAACGCTAGAAATGCGGCCTGCGCGCCGCGCCAATTTGACCAGAGGCGGATTTCTGGGCCATTGCTGTAGGGTCCCACCTCCATCTCGACAGTAAGGCCAGCATTCACAGCCAGCCTGTTTAAGCTGCCGATGTGCCGCGGAATCCGCGCGGGAACCGGTGCCGAGGCGCGCATCTGTTCACCCATGGGCCACCTCGGTCGCGATCTCTTTGGCAATCGCCTCATTCATCGAATTGAGTTCCATCGCGACCGCAAACAACTCCTTTGCGCAATGCCCAATGATGGCGTTGCCCAGGCCGATCAGCTCCCAGTCATCGTTGTAAAAAGGGAAGTCCTTAAGCGCGGTAAGCGCCATACTCGCGCGCGAACTGCGACTGAAAAGCGGCATGAATCGGTCAGATACCTTGGTCGAGGGCCGCCCTGCATACAACGTGTTGCGCAAGGCCAAGTCCTTGGCCTGCTCTCCCGCTCTCGGGATCAGATGCCCGCTGCTCTCGGCCAGCTTCTCCTGAAAAAGGGCCCACTGCTCGGGGGAAAGTTCGACCCCGTCGACCACATGCGTCGTGGGTTTAACGGGTTTTCGCGTCTTGCGGCGGGGTATGATTCTCTTAGCCATTTCAATCTCCAGTTAGGTTGGGATGGTTAGGGCGTTCGACGGTCTTATACACCGCCGGGCGCCCGTCTCTAGGCCTTGCGCTTGGGCACTTTCAGTTTTTTGTACTTCGTGAGCAAATCGTCGACCGCCTCTCGAAGCAGCACCGCCTTCGCGATGCGGGTCTCCTTGGCGAGCTCATCGAGCAGCACGGCCTTCTCAGGCTCGAGGTACAGGGACTGTAGGTGCTTGTTACGTGTGGCCACGGCGCAACTATCCGTGACTATTCACGGAACGTCAAGTGACGCGTCTCATTGCCTCATGGCGCACCCGAGCTGCTCGGCCAGCGACCCGCTGGTGCGCCAGACGAGTTGGGTACATCGACGTTGGTACCACGTCTGAAGTTGGGCTCGTAGAATTGAATGGACGCGGGATCGGATGCGAGCCGGACCGGTACCGGGGCCGGCGCGTACACAGTTGGAAGGCCATAACCGGTGGCTTGGCTGCCCAAGGTTGCTGGATCGAAACTGGCCATGTTCTGTCTCCTTTCGGTTGCGTTATGAGATGCGCTTACTGCGGTGGCCAGGCGCCGTTGCCTGCCGTGCCGCCTTGAATGATGAAATCGAGCAGTCGTCGTACCGAGTCAATCACTTCCTGCTTTCTCAGCACCCGCGAACTACCGTCCATCGTGTTACCGAGATCCACCGTGAGCTCGATATTGTTGGTGACCGTCGCCGCACCCACGGCCTGCGTGATCTGATCCATCCTGGCGGTCGGGAAGATACTTAAACGAACCGTTGCCATTGCCAATTCTCCTGTTTGTTAATCGAATCGAAAGGGGAGGCACGAAGCCAGCGAGAACCCTGCAGGCGCATGTCATGACGCGTGCTCAACTGACCGGCTCGGTGCCATGGCTTGTTCCTCGATGACGTCACTACGGTCCTCAGCGCCGATGTACTTGCCCATGATGATCTCCTCTTGCTCGTAGCCCATGCGGGTGAGGATCGCCGTCCAATCCTTTGCGGGCTTCACGTGCATGATGATTCGGTGCACCTCGAGCTGCTTGAGGTATCGCTCGGATTCGCGAATGAGACGCACGCCTGCGGTCGATCGGCTGCGGTACTCCGGCAGCACAAAGATCACGTCGTTGGCGCCCATCAGGCACTGACGGTAGTGCAGGTGGAAGGTCAAGATCCACGCCGCATAGCCGATCAGCCGATCGCAGTCGAAGGCCGCGAGGCACAAGAGACGGCCCGCCGCGTCGAGTTCTCGGTACCGGTCATAGTCCACGTCCAGGCGCACGCGGTCCTGGTAGAGCGCGATCTCTCGCCAATGCACCTCGAGCAGCTGCGCGACGCCGGCGGCGAGGAGCTCATCGAGGGGCAGCGGGCGAATGGTGATCACTATCTTTCATCCCCCAAGCGAAGTGTTGCCGCCCCCAAGGAGGGTGTTTGACTTGACAGTTGGAGCGCTGGCTGAATTCCCCGCAAAGATCGTCGCGAGCACGCCTTTCTGCCGGGCCATCTGTTGTTGTTGTTGCATCGAGTCGTTCGCGGCCGTGTCGGTGGTCGGCTGTTTCGCCAACGAAGGATTTACTGGCCGGCTGTTGCCGAAGAGCCCCGCGACCGCGCCGCCGTGCCCCTTGGAGACCTGGCTGCCGATGATCGCCGCGCCGAGTGCCACCAATGCCCCTGTTGATAGTCCCATGGTCCCATACCTCCTATTTGCGTGATTGACCGCGCCGCTCGAGGACGCTCCACAACTGTTGCATCACCACCGGGTCCGCCAGCAGGTGCGGCGTGTTGGTGAGGATCCGGCTCACCGCCGGCGACTTATCCGCTACCTGATCAACGAAGTCAGAAATCGCGTTAACCCTGGCGCCGAACTGATCGCCCCAGGCCGATTCCAGTTGCTTGGTGTTGCGGGTGATGTAAGCCTGGATCTGCTGCGGCTCCGCGTGGCGTAGCGAACGGGCGTTCTGCTGAAAGGCATTGATTAGCGAGTTCCCAACCACTACGGGGAGTTCCGCGGCGTGCAAGGCCTGGCGCAAATCCGCATCGAACGCGATGTGTTCTGGCTTCGCGTCAGGTCCCAGGGTGCTCGTGAATTCGTCGCTCGACGATGCCGGCTTATAGGCCTCGGCCTCGATCTCTGCGGCTCGCGCGCTCTCGGAGCTAGGCACTGGCACGGCAAGTTGAGCGGCAGGGATCTGAGTCATTTTGGTCAAATCGGGCTGAAGCGCAGGCATTGCCGGCGCATCTTTTGCGCGCAGCAGCGTCTCTAGGCGCTCCAGGTAGGGGCCGCGTTGAAACCCAGAGATTTCCTTGCTGTTCAGCGATGCGGTCAGCTGGTCGGCATTCATAGTCGAAATGTCGGTCGGTGCCGCGGGTGCAGATGGTGTGTCGGTCATGTTGGTACCTTAGTGTCGGTGGCGTAGTTCGTTAACAGTTCGTGGCGGGAGAGAACACGGTGCTCGCCGTGTTTGTCAGTTGCGATGTAGTCACCGGCGCGAACGACTGCGGGGCCATTCCACGAATGCGTCAATAGTCCGAGCGAGCCTCGGGATATAACAGCGCCGTGAGCATCGATGTGGCTTTGCGCGATATCGGCCGGGCATGGCACAGCTACGTCGGGATGGTCACCGGGCACATTCCACTGCACAACGTCAAACGCTTCCCCATAGCTACCACTACCCCCGACACGCCAGTAATATTTCTTCGGAATGAGGCTCATTTCAGGCGGCTCGCGGTGGTTGCGGGCTGTGGCCGGGCAACCCCCTCAGCAACATAGACACATAATCGCGCACCCGTTCGTCAAAGCGCGGGCCTTGGCTGATTGTGTAAAGGTCGAGCCCGACGTTACGCAGTGGGAACCTGCCGGAAGTGCAGACGTAGAGATCGAGCGCGATCAAATGCAGCTGATCGGCGGCCGCAAACAGCGGCTTGTAGTCAGAAACTGATACCGCCGTGGGCATGCTCCGATCGTTGCCGGCCCGTTCGCGCGTGGCGACGAGAAGCGCGTCGCTCTTGCGCTTGAGCTCCTCGCCGCCCGCCTGGTACGCCTCGATCTTCTTGCCCAGCTCCTGGACCGTGAGCCGTATCGTGTGCGCGGCTTGGTATTGCTCACGTCCGAGCCTGTCGATCTCGGTGCGCAGCGTCGCAAGTCCCGCGGTTTGCTCGTCCGCAATGGCTCGCTCGTGGCGTTGCCGTACCGCCTCGAGATACACCGTCTGCTGCTCGACGGCGCGTTCCGCCACCTTGACGGCATTGCGTAGCCGCTCGACGCCGACCTCGTCGCCATCTGCTATGAGATCGTACTGCTTCGCCTTG
>JAXDQI010000251.1:0-14756 GCA_034667965.1 Gammaproteobacteria bacterium | reverse complement strand
TCTGACTCAGTCTCTGAGCCTCGGCCAGGTAAGCCTCGCTCCGCCGCAAGGCCTCTTCGGCTCGCCGACGTTCGCTGTTCTCCTGCTGCAAGGAGGCTATCAACGCGAAGGCCAGAATGACAAACGTAATGCCGGCAACCACCAGAGCCAGATTGGTTTGATCGAGATTTGCGTATCCCTTAGCCTCGTGAACCGGGCCATGAACGGCAAAAGTGGTGCCTTGCATCGCCGAGTAGTGCATACCGGAAATGGCTACGCCCATGACCACGGCGGCAACGAGCTTTTGTCCAAGATCCGTGGTTCGGAATGCCAGCCATAGTGCCGCCGTCGACGCGCCGATCGCTATGACCAGGGAGAGCGCAACGAATAGAAAGTCGTAGCTGATCTCGGCGTGCTCTCGCATCGCCGCCATACCGATGTAATGCATGGCGGCAATCCCAAGTCCCATGAAGCTGCCGCTGAATACGAGGAAAAGCGGCGGTGCGTTCTGACGATTGATGAAATAAAAGCCGGCGCCGGTGACGAAGACCGCCACAACCAGCGAAAGCGTGGTTAATCCGACGTCGTAGAACATCGGTATCGGTATGTTGAAGGCGAGCATGGCGATGAAGTGCATCGACCATATTCCGCCGCCCATTGCGATCGCAGCCGCCACCAACCACACGCGAGGCGCAACTCCTCGGGTGGCCGCCGCGCGGCCGCCGAGATCGAGGGCGGTATAAGATGCGAAGGCGGCGACCAGAATGGACAGCGCGACGAGATGCGGATTGTATGTTCCGGTAACGACCATCGGGACGGTCCTAGTTTTGGAACAGAGACCAGTGGACGACACGCCCGCGGATTGACGATGTAAGATACATCATTCCGCTCTTCGGAGTCATCGGCTCGACCGACGATACGCGCCCGATTGCCAAAAACCCCTTATTTTTCCTATACTTCCTGTTCGAGTAGTTCTTGCCGGTTCCGTTGCATTGATCCCATGCGCATTGTGCCAAGGGTCAATTGTTTCGAAAAGCGCCAGGCGGCACAGTAAGAGTTTTCCCACGTTCAACATGCCGCTGATCCGACAGTGCATTTATCCACACGGACCGAACATCTTAGCCGGTGCCCCCGCGTCGCATCAGAACCCCAGGAGCTCGAAGTGGCGACTGACTCGAGGGAATCAATCGATGCCAAGTCGCGTGCCCTGACGCCTGCGGCCACTGCCGCGCGGCTGGCGGTGATCGGTTTCGTGATGTTGATCGTGGCCGCCGCATTCGCAGCCGTGGGCGGATGGCTCTCGCCGCATCGTCTGACGCAAGACCGCATGATGCAGGCTTTCCAGGAGCTCAACGGCGCGCATCCGGGCTTCCGCCGCAACCATGCCAAAGGGCTGTGTGTCTCTGGATGGTTTGATGGCAGCGGCGCGGCGGCTTCGCTGTCGAAGGCCGAAGCCTTCGAAGCCGGTGGACGCGCTCAGGTCATCGGCCGTTTCGCTCTGGCCGGTGGGATGCCCGCGCAGGCGGATACGCCCGCGCAGGTTCGTAGCATGGCATTGCGCTTTCTATCGCCCGGCGGCAGCGAGTGGCGCACGGGCATGAACAATATCCCGGTGTTTCCTGTGAATTCGGCTCAGGGGTTCTACGACCAACTCCTTTCCGCCAGACCCGATCCGACGACGGGCAAGCCTGATCCGGCCGCGGTGCAAGCTTTTCTGGAACGTCACCCGGAAACAGCACGCGCCACGGCGCTCATCAAGGCGCGCACCACTTCCTCCGGCTTTGCGGACAGCACGTTCAACAGTCTCAACGCGTTCCGTTTCGTGAACGCTGCGGGGGCGTCGACCCCGGTACGGTGGGCAATGGAGCCGTTGCAGCCGGTCGAGGCGGAAGCGCCGGCACAGGCGGCGAACGCCGACAAGAACTATTTGTTCGATGATCTGATCGCGCAACTCCGACAACACCCACTGAAATGGAGTCTGCTGGTCACTATAGGGGAGCCGGGTGATCCGACGAGCGACGCAACACGACCGTGGCCTATGGAGCGGCAACGTGTGGATGCGGGCACACTGACGCTCGATGCAGTGTCCAGCGAGGATGGTCGAGGAGCCTGCACCGACATCAACTACGATCCGCTGGTGTTACTCCCGGGTATCGAAGCTTCCGACGATCCGCTCCTGAGCGCCCGCTCGGCGGCCTACTCACGCTCGTTCACCTTGCGCGCTGAAGAGAAAGCCAGGAAGGCAGCGAGTGCGGTCACGACGCAGGAAGTGCGCGCCGGAGGCAAGTCATGATCGAGCAGGAGGTGCGCCTCATCGAGAGGCAGGCACGCTTCCCGGCGATCTCGCGGTTTCTGCACTGGTTGATGGCCATAATGGTCCTGTCGATGTTGCTCATCGGCATCGGTATGGTGGCGACCGAGTCCAGCCGCTACCATGTGCTGGTCTCGATCCACGAGCCGCTGGGCATCGCGATCCTCGTTCTGGTGATCATCCGCTTTGTCAATCGGCTGTTGAATCCCCCTCCGCCGCTGCCGGAAAGCCTTCCGCGCTGGCAGCGCATAGCCGCCGCGGGCTCACACTACCTGTTGTATGCGCTGATGCTCAGCATGCCTCTGATCGGCTGGGGTATGCTTTCGGCGGAACCCTATCCGGTCGTGCTTGCCGGCCCCCTGCATTTGCCGCCGATCCTGCCGCAGAACGCAGGGCTGTATGCC
Organism: Gammaproteobacteria bacterium; assembly: GCA_034667965.1. Classification (GTDB taxonomy): domain Bacteria; phylum Pseudomonadota; class Gammaproteobacteria; order Steroidobacterales; family Steroidobacteraceae; genus Bog-1198. The sequence goes on along the minus strand of JAXDQI010000251.1, from coordinate 12,062 downwards.
TGGCTGAGGCAGCTGCATACCGTTCTGGCTTATCTGTTCTTTCTCACCTTCCTCGCCCATTTCGGCGCCGCGCTCTTGCATCGCCTCGTGCGCCGCGACGGCGTGTTCGAGAGCATGGCGTCATTCGGTCGGAGCTCACCGCGGGTCGAGCGCAAGCTCTCGGCGGTATAATTTGCCGCGCGCGACGTAATGCTGCGCGATCTCCTCGATCATCGCCCGGTCTCGCTCGCTGATTTCGCGCACGATTTTTCCCGGCATGCCCATCACGACCGAACCGTCCGGGATGACCTTTCCAGGGGGCACCACGGCGCCGGCGGCAATCAGGCAGTGTCGTCCGATGGTGACGCGATCGAGAACCATCGCGCCGTTCGCAATGAGTGTCGAGTCCCCCACCGTGCAGCCGTGCAGTATCGCTCGATGACCCACCGACACCTTGGATCCCAAGCGCACGGGATCACCCTCGTCCGTATGGATGACGGTACCGTCCTGAATATTGGTGCCGTCGCCGATGACGATCCAATCATTGTCGGCTCGAAGCACGCAGTTGAACCACACGCTCGCGCCTACGCCAAACCGCACGTTGCCGATCACGCAAGCGCCTGGCGCGACATAGTATTCATCATTGGATGTTTGAATTTTCTTGTCGCCAAGCGAATAAATCACGCGAAACCTCCGCCGGTAAATAACCAGCTTACGACAATTTCGTGCCCTTCGTGATGGCTGCGGGCAGCCGCGGCGACATCGGGTCCGCCACCGCCTTATAATCGACGCTCAAACCGGATAATCCAAGGGCGCTCATGGCTGACCAAATCCTTGTGCTTTATGGTTCGTACCGCTCGGATCGGTTGGGTATCCGACTGGCCGACTTCATCGTCAGCGGATTTCGCGCGCGAGGTGAATCGGTTGAGCTTATCGACGCGAAAGCCGTTGGGCTTCCCATGCTCGATCGAATGTACAAGGAATATCCGCCGGGTACAGCGCCGCCTGCCATGGAGGTCCTGGCGGCCAAAATTCGCACCGCCCACGCCTTCATCTTTGTCGCCGGCGAATACAACTGGGGCATGCAACCGGGTCTGAAGAACCTCACCGATCATTTTCTGGAAGAATGGTATTGGCGCCCTGCCGCCATCGTCAGTTACTCTGCCGGGCGAATTGCCGGAGCCCGCTCCAATGCCATATGGCATGGCACCCTCTCTGAAATGGGAATGGTGGTGATCTCGAGTACTATTACAGTTGGGTCGATTGCGCACACGCTCAGCCCGGACGCCCAGCCCTTGGGAGAATCGGGAAAAGCACTGGAAAAGGCCTTCCCTCGGTTCGCCGATGACCTCGCGTGGTGGACTCAGGCGGCCAGGAATCAGCACGCACTCAGGCCGCCTCCATACTAGCGAGCACCGCCCTGACCCCGCCGATATCGTACCCAGGTCGAAACCTTGTTTCGAGGCGCCTCAGATCAAGTGCGCGGCGGCAAGTTCGCGCTTTAGATAGGCGTAGTAGATTGGCGCCGCGATCAGACCCGCGCTCCCGAACAGGGTCTCCATGACCAGCATCGCGATCAGCAGCTCCCAGGCGAAGGCCCGGATCTGTGTACCTACGATCCGTGCGCTGAGGAAATATTCCAACTTGTGGATGATGATTAGGAATACCAGCGCTGAGAGCGCAACGGACATCGAAATCGACAGGGCGACGACGACGATCAGAGTATTCGAGATCAAATTGCCGATCACCGGCAGCAAACCGACCACAAAAGTAACGACAACGAGGGTCTTGGTCAGCGGTAAGGATATACCGAACAAAGGCAGCCCAATCAGCAGGAAGGCGCCGGTAAAAAGTGTATTGAGCGCCGATATCTTGGCTTGGGCAAAGACGACGTCGCGAAAGGCGATCACGAGATGCGCGCAGCGCGCTTTGAGCGCGACTGTGAGCGGACCGCCTTGAGGGCGAGCGCGTGCCCCGTACAAGGCCAGCATGGCGCCCAGCACTATGCCGATGAGCAGTTGGACAATCATACGCACGGCCTGCTTGCCGGCGAGTTGCAGTTGTGCCGCGTGAATGCGCGACCATTCCATCACCTCTGTGCGCACTTCCGCTGAATTGTCGGGAAGGCGATCAACGATGAACATCGGCAGCTGCGTGCGCGCACGCTCGATCAACGGTGTCATGCGCTCGAAAAACAGCGCGGGATTCCCATTCTCGGAGTGGAGAAACGCGATGGCGGCCACAATGGCCAGAGTGAGGACTCCGACCACGAGGGCCGCGAGGAGTGCGACGACGAGCCGGTGCGCGTGCACGCCCGGCACCTGGCGCTGCAAACCCGGCGCGAGCGCGTTGACCAGGGCGTACACCAACAATCCGGCGAATAGTGTCGGCAGTAGGTGCAGCGCGACTACAGAGCACAACGCGGCCGCCGTGAGCAGGTGGGCGGCAAAGGTCAGGCGCGAGTGCGAAATCGGAATTGGGTGCATAGATGGCCCTTCAGATCCGCGGCGGCGGCGTGCGGCGCGGCGGCGCACGATCACGAAAGTTAGGGCCGGCGTCGCACGCCGGCCCTGGGGCTAAGGCACGCACCACGTGCCAATCGCTTCGTTCTTGTGCTTTGATTCTATCTGTTCTCCCGTTGTATGAAAGCGAAATCTTCCGGGCGCGACGCCAATATGTCAAACCCTCATCGGCTGGCTTGTAGGACACTTTCCCTCTGTACTCGAGCCGAAATCCGGCGGTTTTTTTCCGCTTTAGCAGGCATGTTCAAACAAACCACAGGAATGCCGGCCTGGGATGAATATCGAGAGCCCACCATCGGAACCCAGCGATGTCGTCGGCCGAGCATCGCGGCTCCGGCGGGTGTTCGGACCAGGCCTCATTACCGGTGCGGCCGATGATGATCCCAGCGGCATTGCGACGTACAGCCAGGCGGGAGCTCAGTTTGGCTTTCAATTGGGTTGGACGCTGGTCCTGACGTATCCCTTGATGGTCGTGATTCAGGCGATCAGCGCCCGAATAGGGAGAACCACAGGCTTGGGTATTGCCGGGAACGTTCGCTTGCACTTTCCAAATTGGCTGCTGCAATCGATGGTCGTATGTCTATGCACGGCGAACATTTGCAACATAGGCGCGGACCTGGGTGCGATGGCCGAAGCTACTCGCTTGTTGCTGCCGGGAGTCCCCGCCTGGGTTCTCTTGATACTGTTTGCGTCGGGAAGCGCCTTGGCCCAGATCTTTCTCCATCATTCCCGATATGTGGGGGTCTTAAAGTGGCTGACCCTGTCGCTCCTTTCATATTTCGCCGTGCTGTATGTCGTTCACGTGCCATGGGGCCAGCTCATTCAGGGCTTGATATGGCCCCAATTCAGGAAGGACCGCGACTTTTGGTTGGCGGTTGTCGCCGTTTTGGGTACTACGATCAGCCCCTATCTCTTTTTCTGGCAAGCATCGCAAGAGGTCGAAGACACCAAGACCCAACCCGTACGCGAACCCCTGCGGGCACGCCCCGACCAAGGTCCCGGCGCGCTTGCTCGAATACGTCACGACACTCTGGTGGGAATGGGCATCTCGAATCTGGTGGCGCTGGCCATCATGGTGACGGCCGCAGCGACGCTCAACAGAGCCGGCGTTCACGAAATCACCAGCGCCGCGCAGGCGGCAGAGGCTCTGCGGCCGATTGCAGGCAACTTTGCGTTTGTGGTGTTCGCCTTGGGGATCGTCGGCACGGGCCTCCTCTCGGTCCCCGTGCTCGCGGGCTCTGCGGCCTATGCGTTGGGAGAAGCGCGCCATTGGCCGGTCGGCTTGTCGCGGCATCCCTCGCAGGCGAAGGCGTTTTACGGCACGATCATGGCGGCGACATTGGTGGGAGCGATCGCGAACATTGCGAGCATCAGTCCGGTGAAAGCGCTGGTCTGGTCTGCGGTGCTCAATGCCCTCACGGCAGTGCCGGTCATGGTCCTTCTCATGCTGATCGGGTGCAGTCGCACGATCATGGGCGAATTCACGATCTCGCTCCGCTCGAGGATCGGCGGCTGGCTCGCGACCGCCGTTATGGCATTTGCGTCGCTTGCGTTTATCGTCAGCTTGTTTTCGCAAGAGATGCTGTGAAGAGCAAGGTCCTGCGGTTATCATCCCTGTCGGTATCGCTGGCGACCACGAAGGCGAGGTAATTTGCCCGATAACGCTTCTGCCCTCCATCTAGTGCTTACCGGAGATCCGGAATTGTTCGCCATTGTTCGGCTGTCGCTGATGGTCAGCCTGAGCGCCACGTTCATCGCCGCGCTGATCGGTGTGCCCCTGGGCGCACTGATTGCACTTACCCGGTTTCGCGGCCGTGAGCCGGTAATCGTGGTGCTCAACGCGCTGATGGGCCTGCCGCCGGTGGTGGTCGGGCTGACGGTTTACTTGACGCTGTCGCGCTCCGGACCCCTCGGATCATGGGGTCTGCTGTTCGCGCCGCCGGCGATGGTGATCGCGCAGACGGTCCTGGTGACGCCGATCATTGCGGCTCTCGCTCGCCAAACCATCGAAGACCTGTGGGTCGAGTACCGCGAGGAACTTGCCGCGATGAACGTGGGCCCGCTGCGCCGGGTCCGAACGCTGATTTGGGATGCACGATTTTCCCTGCTCACGGCGCTTCTTGCGGGATTTGGGCGAGCAGCCGCGGAGGTCGGCGCCATCATCATCGTCGGCGGCAATATCCAGGGCTTCACACGCACGATGACCACGACGATCGCGCTGGAAACATCGAAGGGAAACTTGCCGCTCGCGATCGGTCTTGGCATCGTCTTGATCTCCATCGTCATGTTGGTTAGCGCGCTGGCGTGGGGCGCGCGTCGTGCCGCCGAGCGCGTCTCAGGATGAGCGTGCGCGCCGTCGCCTCGGACCTCCCCATCCTGTTCTCGGAAGTCGGAATCCTCGCCGGCGGGGTGACCATTTTCGATAATATCTCGATCAGTTTCTCGGCGGGCGCACCCACGGTTCTGATCGGGCCCAACGGCTCCGGGAAAACGACCCTTCTGCGGGCCGCGATGGGACTGATCCCTCCCGCACGCGGCCGCATCACCTGGGGCGGCTGCGAGGTCTCACCGCCTACACGGAGAGCCATCATGTTCCAGCAGCCGGTGATGCTCCGGCGCAGCGCGGCCGGGAATCTCCGCTATGCCCTTGCAGCCGCCGGTGTGCCGCGCGCCATACGCGAACGGCGCACCGCCGAATTGCTGTTCCTTGTCGGACTCGACGGTCTCGCGGGCCGCCCGGCGCGGCGGCTGTCGGGCGGCGAGCAGCAGCGGCTCTCACTGGCGCGGGCGCTGGCGCGCGACCCCGCGGTTTTGTTTCTGGATGAGCCTACAGCGAGCCTCGATCCCGCTGCCACCAAGGCGATCGAGGACACGGTGCGGGCGATTAGCGCACGCGGCATCAAGGTGGTAATGGCGACCCACGACCTCGGTGAGGCCAAACGGATTGCAGGCGAGATCGTGCTGCTGCATCGTGGCAGCGTCGTCGAGAGCGGGCCTGCGGATAGATTCTTTGCGAGTCCGGCAACTGAAGAAGCAAAAAACTTCATTGCCGGGGTATTGCTGGTTTAGCGGGGAAACAACACGTGAAACACTTCATGAATTCCGGCCGCGTTCTAATTGCGGCCCTCGCGCTCGGAGCGATCGCCCTTGCCGTGGCAGCATGCGTATCCAAGAAAGATAAGTCGATCGTGGTTGCTTCGACCACGTCGACGCAGGATTCCGGCCTGTTCGACTATCTGCTGCCCATCTTCAGGAAGAGGACCGGCATCACCGTAAAGGTGATCGCGCAAGGCACCGGCCAGGCACTCGACACTGGCCGGCGCGGTGATGCCGACGTGGTCTTCGTGCACGCGAAAGCGGCAGAGTTGACGTTCCTCGCCCAGGGCGAAAGCCTGAGACGCTACCCGGTGATGTACAACGACTTCGTGCTGATCGGACCAATGAGCGATCCCGCCGGCGTTATGGGCATGAAGGATGTCGGGAGGGCGCTGCAGACCATCAAGGACAAGCGGGTCGCTTTCATTTCGCGTGGTGACCGTTCCGGTACCCATGTCGCCGAACTCAACCTCTGGAACGAGGCCGGCATCGACATCGATCAGGCAAAGGGCCCCTGGTACCAATCGATCGGCCAGGGCATGGGCGCCGCTCTCAACACCGCCAGCGCCAGCAATGCGTACGTGCTCTCGGATCGCGGCACCTGGATTCATTTCAAGAACAAAGGCGAACTGCAAATCGTCGTCGAAGGCGACAAACGCATGTTCAACCAGTATGGCGTCATGCTGGTGAATCCGGACAAGCATCCAAACGTCAAGAAGACGTTTGGCCAGCAGTTCATCGGCTATTTGATCTCACCAGAGGGACAGCACGACATCGCTGCCTACAAGATTGACGGACAGCAATTGTTCTATCCGAACGCCAACGACGCCGGAGCCTGAGGCGACTGAGCAGGCCTCACGATAGCCGCTCCTCGGTGATTGCCCGCATCAGCATGGCACGGAAACTCGCAAGCGCCACGTCCATCCTCATCGCCAGCATCGGCGCGTTCGGATTCAGATCGAGGATGCTCTGCTGGGCAAGGATAATGTCCTTGTCCTCCTCGAACCCCGCAAGCACGCTGGTCCGCAGATTCTCCGTAACGCTCGCATCGTCCAACGCAAAACCGTGGGATTGCTGAAAGAAGTAGTGCGACGTCCGCTCCGTTTCAGGCGTCACGGCCTGGCAGCCGAAGAATTGCGCCGCGTCGACACGGTTACCCTCCGGGGCGCCGGTACCGGTGGGTGCGCTCCCCGAGTCCATCAGCAACACGCCCGGCAACACCACATCGTAGATGTTCCACCGATCGACGTTGCCCGTCCAGGTCTTCAAATTCCGCAGGAAGGGAGCGGGTTCATCGTCGATGAGCCAGCGCTCCACGCGAACGCTTCGCCCGTGACCGGCGACCTTCGGACGTATACCGGCATACTTGGCTGAGCCCCCAAGCGTTTTCTCATGCACGTACGAAAGATGCGAGAAGTCGAGAAGATTGTCGGTGATCAAGAGGTAATTGGCATCGTAGTGCAAATAACCCGGCGTGCCCCGCCAGCCTGCATCGTCCAAGTAATGGGTATCGGGAATCAAGGAGACATCCATTTTGTCTGGATCACCCATCCAAACCCAAACCCATTTGAACCGTTCCACGACTGGGAACGAGCGGACCTTGGCGGCTGGAGGAATAAATTCCTGAGACGGAATTTCGACACATTGGCCCGCCGAATCGAACAGCAACCCATGATACATACAGCGAATGAGATCCCCTTCTCGACGTCCCTTGGACAGCGGGGCGGCGCGGTGGCAGCATCGATCCTCCAACGCCACAACGTCACCTTTTCGATCCCGCCAAAACACCAACGGCACTCGCGTGATGGTCCGTGCCAGCATTCCGTCGGCGGCGATCTCATGCGACCACGCCGCCACGTACCAGGCATTTCTGAGGAAATTGGCTGAGTCGGTCATTACCTTCCCCGAGGTCATCTGATTTCTTGCAAGTTTACGATAGAGGAATACATGGCGCACCGGTATCGGTATCTCGTCAGTTTCGCGCGCGTCGGGCTGCCAGGAGCGTACCAACCGAAGCCCCTCAAGATCCGGGCAATCCGGCCGATATAGGGTGTAGAACCATGAATATGACACTGCAACTGTTGGTTGTCGAAGACAGTGAGGCGGACGCCGAACTGGTCGCGAGATATCTGCTCAAAGCGGGTCTGATCGTCGATATTCAGCGGGTACAGACGGAGCATGACTTTGTGTCGGCTCTCCAAAGGAAAACGCCTGATCTCATTCTCTCCGATTTTTCCTTGCCCCAATTCGACGGACTACGAGCGCTGGAGCTTGCCGTTGCGTACGCCCCAGAGACGCCATTTATTTATGTTTCTGGGACGATCGGCGAGGAACGCGCCATCGAGGCGCTGCGGCGCGGTGCCACGGACTACGTACTGAAGACCAATATGGCGCGCTTGCCCGCCGTCGTCGAGCGCGCATTACGCGAGGCGTCGCTCCGGGCCGCGAAGGTCAAGTCAGAGAAGCGTCAACAGGACCAGGGCGTGCGGCTGCAGCGGCTTACGCGAACCTACCGAATGTTGAGCAGTATGAGTTCCGCGATCCTGCGCTTGCGCAATCGGATTGAGTTGCTGGATGAAGTATGCCGCATCGGCGTTCATCAGGGCGGATACGAACGCGTGGCCATCAGCCTGATGGATCCGGGCACGACCAGTCTTCGGCCGCGAGCGAGCGCCGGACCCGATTCAGGGTCCGCGGGAGCCGCTGAACATGACAATTTCGGGGTCTCGATCGACGTCAGCTTGGCGGAACGTGCGATCCGCTCCGGCGCGCCGACCATCCTCAATGACCTTGCGGACGGCCAGCAATCTTTTGCACAACATCGGGCGCTGATCGTCCGGGGCTATAGAGCCGTTGCGGCCCTGCCTCTGCTTGTCGACGGTACCGCAGTCGGTGTGATTACATTGTTTAGTGGTCAGAGCGGCGTTTTCGACGAGACGGAAGTGGGCGTGTTGCTGGAGTTGACCGCCAATCTCGGGTTTGCGCTTCAATACCTCGAGAAGGATGAGGCTGTTCACTTTCTTTCCTACTTCGACAGTCTGACAGGGCTCGCCAAACGACCGCTCTTCTGTCAACGCCTGGCGCAAGCGCTGAACACCGGGGCGACGGACAACCATAGCCGCACCGTCGTGGTTTTTGACGTGCAGAAACTCGGCGCGATCAACGACACGTTCGGCCGCTATGTGGGCGACCGGCTCATCGAAAAAATATCAGCGCGGCTAAAACAGACATTCGCGGATCCCGACTGCGTGGGGTATTTCGGCGGCGGAACATTCGCCTTGATGCTCCAAAGCATGGGAAGCAAGGAAGATACCGGTCGATTGCTGCAGAACGCGGCAGCGCAGGTATTCGTCGAATCCTTCATCATCGAGGGACAGGAATTGCGGCCGGCCATCCGTTCCGGAGTGGCATTCTATCCGCACGACGCTGATAACGCCGATGTTCTGGTGCAGAATGCCGAGGCAGCGCTCAAGGCCGCTCGCGAAGATAACGAGCAGTACATGCTGTACGGGTTCGTTACGCAGCGTCCGACGTCGCGAAGCATAGCGCTCGAGGCAAGATTGGCGCGGGCCCTCGATCGTCAAGAGTTTCTGCTCCACTACCAGCCGAAGGTCAATATTGAGAGCGGGCAGGTCGAGGGTTTCGAGGCGCTGCTGCGCTGGCAGGATACCGAGGAAGGCCTGGTGCCGCCATCCCTTTTCGTTCCACTGTTGGAGCGTTCTGGCGCCATCGTGGATGTCGGAGAATGGGTTCTGCTCCAGGCGGTCCGAGACATTCGCGAATTTATTTTGGCGGGCATTCCAACCATCCGGGTGGCGGTCAACGTCTCGCCATTGCAACTACGGCGACGGGATTTTGTGGATCGAGTGGTGTCCGGTATCGAGCCCACAATCGAGCTGACCGCAGGGGTCGATATCGAGATCACGGAAAGCATGTTGATGCAGGATTTGGAGTTATCCATCCGCAAGCTCTGCCAATTGCGAGAGGCGGGCATTGGTGTGGCGATCGATGACTTTGGTACCGGCTATTCCTCATTGCGCCTGCTCGCCAGGCTTCCCGTCGACACCCTCAAGATCGATCGCTCGTTCATACAGAGCATCACGGATACCCCGAGCGCCATGACTCTGGTGTCGACCATCGTCTCACTCGCGAAAGCCTTCAGCATGCGGACCGTCGCCGAGGGGGTGGAGTCTTCAGAGCAGTTGCAGATGCTGCGCCTGATCAAGTGCGACCAGGCACAGGGCTTTCTCTATGCTCGCCCGGCTCCGGCAATGGATGTGCCATCCGTGATTGCCCGCCTGTCGAACGAGCGACGCCGCTGGCTATCAGCGGTCTCGGGGAGCGGAACGTACGTACCAGGGAGCTTATCAGGCGCCCAACGTCCCTAGCGCCGCGGCACCATCGCCTGCCCGCAACGGCAGCCAGACTGTGAAACGGGAGCCTTCACCCACGGTGCTTTGCACCGCCACGGTACCCTCATGCAGCTCGGCGAGAAGTTTCGCCATGGCTAAACCCAGTCCCGTGCCTTCGAATTTTCGAGCCAAACTGCCATCTACTTGACTGAAAGGTATGAACAGTCGCTCCAGCCCCACAGGCGAGATTCCGATACCGCTGTCCGCGACACTCACCTCGAGAAACTCCACGAATTCGTTGTCCGAAAATGGGAAGTTTCGCCCGAAGCCCAAACCGGATAGTTGTCCCGCTTTTGTGTGCGGGACAATGCCGGCGCGCAGAGTCACCCGGCCGCCTTCCTCGGTGAACTTGACTGCATTCGAAAGCAGGATGTACAGCATCTGCTTGACCTTGCGCGGATCTACCTGAATCGACCCCAGGTCCGGAGCGGCCTCCATCTCCAAACGGATACGGCGGTTCGTGGCCGTCTCCTTGAGAATGGAGATGCTGTCCGCCAACAACGAAGAACAATGCACCCACTCCAGATCCAGCGTCATCTTGCCGGCCTCGATCTTCGACAGGTCGAGAATGTCGTTGATGAGGGAGAGCAGATGACTGCCGCTGCTGAATATGTTACCGATGGATTCGCATTGTTGACCGGTCAATTCCCCCATCAATCCATCCCTGAGTACTTCGGAGAACCCGATGATGCTGTTCAGCGGCGTTCTGAGCTCATGCGACATATTCGCGAGAAATTCGGATTTCATGCGACTGGCTTTTTCGAGCTCGATATTTTGCTGCTGCAGGGTTTGCTCGAAATGTTTCCGCTCCGTCACGTCCCGTGCGGCGGCGACCACGCCCTGAAGCCTCCGGTCACGGTCGTGAAACGTGGTCGCATTGTATGACACCACGGTGAGCTGACCGTCCCTCGCACGTGCGGTGAGCTCGTAGTTGGTGACCTTGCCTTCGTTCAGCACGCGATTGATGCCCGCCTCAGCGCGCGCCGAATCCGTGAAGTAGTTCTTGAACGGCGCACCGATCAACTCGTCCCGCGTGCAGCCGGTCAGCGCCTCGGTTTGCTTGTTGACGTCGGTGATGATGCCGCGCGGATCAGTCGTGATCAGTGCATCGATGTTCGATTCAATCAGCGAGCGGGTATAGAAGTGTTGGTCGCGCAGCCTCTGATCGAGCCTCGTCCGCTCCTCTTCGACCCGTTTGCGCGCCGTGATGTCGGCACGGATGGCTACATACTGGTAAGGTCTTCCCTCGGCATCGAGGAACGGGACGATGGTGGTATCCGCCCAATAAATGGTGCCATCCTTGGCTCGATTGCAGAGCTCGCCTTTCCAAACCTGGCCGGCGCTGATGATCCTCCATAGTTCGCCGATATAATCCTTCGGGTGATAGCCTGAATTGACGATCTGGTGGTCCTGCCCCAAAAGCTCGTCGCGAGAGTACTTGGAGGTCTCGCAAAACTTATCGTTGACGTAAGTGATGCTGCCGCGCGGGGTGGTAATCGCCACGCTCGCGTGCTCATCCAATGCGGTCTTGAGGTCACTGACCTCTTGGAGCGACGCCACGACCCGCTCTTCAGCCCGCTTGCGCACGGTGTTGTCGGTGCCGATCAACAGATAGCCGATGATGATGTCCTGTGCATCGCGCAATGCAGTGACGGACACCACTGCGGGGAATCTGCTTCCATCCTTGCGAATGTAGGTCAGCTCGTAAATGTCTTCGATCCCACGAGACGCCTTGAACACCAATGCCTCAAACCCCGGCGCAATCGGGGCTTCGAGTTCGACGCTCAGTGCTTCGGCGCGCGCGATTACTTCTTGCGGATCGGAAATGTCGGCCGGTGTAATCTTGTCCACTACTTCGGCGGCTGAGTACCCGAGCATGCGCTCGGCACCGACATTGAAGATTTGGATGACGCCCTTTGCGTCGGTGGCAATGCTCGAGAAATTGGCGCTCTTGAAAATCGAGTCCCGCAGGGCCGTGACGGACACCACGGCGGGGAACCTGCTCCCGTCCTTACGGATGTAGGTCAGCTCGTAAATGTCTTCGATCCCGCGC
>JAXDQI010000250.1:0-6811 GCA_034667965.1 Gammaproteobacteria bacterium | reverse complement strand
CGTGCCGATGCCCCCGCATTTCCGGGTCGAAATGACCGAATTGGACGGGCCGGTGTTCGCGGACGCGAAAGGCCATACGCTGTATCGCTGGCTGTTCAAGAACCTGCGGGTTGGTAACACCGGCGATCCGAAGGGCGAGTCTAACTGCACCGACACCAAGTACACCACCAACGCCGGTTACATGAGTCCGTATCCGGGGGGCTTGACGCTGCCTGATCTCGATCAGCGTCCGAGCTGCACGCAGGCGTACCCACCGCTGCTGGCGCCTGGCAACGCGAAGCCCGTCGGAAAGTGGACGGTGATCACGCGCAAGGATGGCAAGAAGCAGTGGGCCTATGACGGTTTTGCCCTCTACACCTCGAGCCTCGATGAGCGCCCAGGGGATGTCTTAGGCGGTGATTCGTACGAACATCGCGGTGATGATCCGGCGATGCGTGTGCCGGCGCAGCCGCCGCCCGACCTGCCTCCGGGCTTCAATGTCGCGACCGATCGCGTCGGCCGTATGCTGCTCGATTCCCGCAAATTCTCGATCTATGCCTCCGACGCCGACGGTGAGAACAAGTCGAACTGCGATTCCCTTTGCGCCAAGACCTGGATCCCCATGCTCGCGCCCGAGTCGGCGCATCCCCACGGCGACTGGACGATCTTCGAGCGCTCGCCGGGCCTTCGTCAATGGGCGTTCCGCAAGAAGCCCCTGTACCGCTTCGCGCTCGACCGCTATTCGCACAGCCTGGAAGGAAGCGATGAGCCGGGCTGGCGCAACGTCTACATGCAGCGGGCACCGCCGCCGCCCGCGGGCTTCACCACGCAGAATACCTCCGCCGGCACCGTGGTCGCCGACCCGGATGGCAAGTCGATCTACATGTACTTCTGCGGCGACGATGCGGTAGATCAGCTCGGCTGTGATCATCCCACAGAGACGCAGGCTTACCGGCTTGCCATGTGCGGCGCCGGTGATCCCGACCGCTGTCTGCAAACCTTCCCCTATGTACCGGCACCTAACGGCGTCAAGAGCGGCAGCCGCTCCTGGAGCATTGTCGAGATCGATCCGAAAACCGGCCGCTTCGCGCATCCGGGGCAGAGCGGCGCCCTGCGCGTATGGGCGTACCGCGACCGGCCGGTGTATACCTTTGCCGGCGACAAACGGCCGGGGGATATTAACGCAGACGGCCTCGGAGAGTTCCGCGGCGAACGCGAAGGTTTCAAGGCGTACTGGATTCGCGACGATTTCAACGGGCGAACGAGGGGCAGCGAGTGATTCAATCTGTAACTGACAAGCGGCTGCGCAGGGCGGCGCGGACCGGCCTGCTGTCGATGCTGGCCATGCTCGCGTGCGGATCGAGCGTGGCGCTCGATCCGAACGGCACGGGACCCACCGAGGCGCTGCCGACGAGCGCCTCGGAACCGCCTCCGCCAAAGGATGGCACGATTGCCTATGTGCTCACCGACCTGCACTGGGCGGTCTTCGAGAGCGCCGATGGCAAGACCGAATGTCCGCAGGGCTACAACGAGGGCAACCGCGAGCACTTCAAGAAGTTGTTCCCGGAGGATGGTACGTCGCGAACGCTGCTCGAGACGCAGTTGCGGCGCGAGGTCGATGGCTGGTACCCGACCACCGCCCCCGAGCAGTTCAAGTTCCTCGAAGCCGGTGGGCCCACTGCCTACGGCCTCAATCTCGAGGGCAAGGTTGGGCAAAACGACTTCACCAGCCCGGAAGGTGACAGGGGAGTCGACAACCAGCTCTACCGCGTGCTCGGGTGCATCCGTAACTACCGGCCGCCCGAGGGGGCCATCCAGGGATTCGACAACGATGAGGTGACCAAGGATGTGTACAACCGCCTGATCATCGAGCTGTCCGGCGTCCACAGCCTGCTCAACGATGATGATGTGCAAGTGATGATCTACCGCGGACGCGATCCCATTCTGCTCGATGCCACCGGCAAGAATGCGATTCCGGGCGGCTCGCAGCGCGTCGACGTCCATTGGGGATCGAAGTTCATCCAGAAGATGCATGGCCGCATTCGCGACGGCGTGCTGACCACCGATCCCGCGGACTTTGTTTATCCGTGGGCGGTCTTCTACATTGCCACCGATGAGTTCATGCATGCGGCGCGGCTGAAGCTCAACCTGACCTCCACGCGGGCGGAAGGTCTGATCGCCGGCTACCTAGACATCGAAAGCTGGTATTCGCAGTTGATGCGATCCTATTCCACTCATCATCAAAGCTATGGCCAGTCCTCGGCACCGTCGATCTACAAGGCGCTGCGGCGGCTCGCCGATGGCTATCCGGATCGCAGCGGTGCCAACTCGGCGATCTCCTCGGCGCTGCTCGCGAAATTCACGCAAGTCCACATTGTGCCGGCCTCGAAGGCCCAGGCGGCCTCGCTCGCGCTGCAGCCGCCGGTGCCTCCCTATGCCGGCCCTCCCTTTCCGCGATCGATTGCGGAGGAGACTGCCGAAAATACTCACCAGGTCGCCTCGACCGAGTCGCCAGTGAGCAAGTAGCCGCCGAGTACATGAAGCGGATCGTCCCGGTCGTGTGAACGCGCGGACGAGGCGGGCGCTTTCATCAGGTCGATCCCGACGGTTATGATTCGAGATTCATTTGTGAGACACCGAAGAGCCCGCCATGAAAAATACCATGACAGCGTTGTGTGTTTGCTTCACGTTGCTTTGCCTGGCACCAACCGTCCATGCGGATGACAAGGACGTGATCGAGTACCGGCAGCACATCATGAACACGCTGAACGAGCAGACCGCGGCGCTCGGCCAGATCCTGTCGAATGCTGTGCCGGACGACAATGTGGTCGCGCATCTCGATGCGTTGGCCTTGACGGCATCCATCGCGCTCAAGGCGTTCACGCCCAAGGTGCCGGGCGGCGAGGCGAAACCCGAGGTCTGGGCTAATTGGCCTGATTTTTCAAAGCGCATGAACGAATTCGCGAAAATGACTGCCGACATGACCAAGACGGCGCACGAGCAGGGCAAGGACGCAGGGCTCGCCAACGTGGTGGACGCGCTCAGCTGCAAGGGCTGTCACGAAACGTACCGAAAAGAAAAAGCGAAGAAGTAAGGCGGCCCGTTCACTTTGGGAGCAACGACAAGGCTGGCGCGCATCCTGGGCATCACGTTGCTGTTGCCTGGCGCGCACGCTCTGGCGCAGAGCGTTGAAAAGCCCGCGGCCAGCACCGCCGTGGAACGCGGCCGCTATCTTGCGAGCGCCGGCAATTGCCTGAGCTGTCACACCCGTCCTGGCGGAGCGCCCATGGCCGGGGGCGTGGCCTTCGAGACTCCCTTCGGCACGGTGTATTCGACCAACATCACGCCCGACGGCGAAACCGGGATCGGGCAGTGGACCGTGGCTAATCTCAGCCGAGCGATGCATGAAGGAGTGGACCGGGACGGCTCCAGCTTGATTCCGGCCTTCCCCTACACCTCGTTCACGAAGGTGACCGATGCCGATGTGGCCGACATCTACGACTATCTGCGCACGGTACCCGCGGTGCGCTACTCGCCGCCCGACAATGGCTTGCTGCTGCGGATGCGTTGGGGTGTGAGTCTATGGAAGACCCTGTACTTCACCCCAGGGCGCTACGTGCCGGATCGCGCCAAGTCGCAGGAATGGAACCGCGGCGCATATCTCGTCGAAGGGCTGGGGCATTGCAGCGCATGTCATACGCCGCGCAACATGCTCATGGCGGAACGCGAGGAGGCTGCCTACCAGGGCCGCGTGTTCAATAACCAGATAGCCGCCGGCAAGGTGGGCAAGTGGTTCGCGGTGAACCTGACATCCTCCAAGCACGGCTTGGGCTCATGGTCCGTCGCCGACATCGAGAAATATCTTCGCACCGGCGTGAGTGCCCGGGCCGGAACTTTCGGGCCGATGAACGAGGTCATCGTGAACAGTATGAAACTGCTGACGCCTGAAGATCTGCAAGCGATGGCAATGTACGTGAAGAGCCTGCCGGGGCCCGCATATGTCGGCGAACTCGTGTCTAGCGAACAGGTCGCGACGGGCGCGTCCACCTACAAGGAGCGGTGTCAGAAGTGTCACGGCGAATCCGGGCGCGGGGGTTTTTTCACGGGGCCGCCGCTGGCAGGCAGTGCCGTGACGCAGGGCGAAGATCCGGCCTCGCTCATCAACATCATCGTCAACGGCCCCTCGATCGCCCACAGCGTGTCGTATGGCTCCTGGGAATCGATGCCCGCCTACGCCGATGTGCTTGATGATTCGGAGATCGCCGCTGTCAGCAATTTCGTGCGCGGCAGCTGGGGCAACGAAGCCGGTCCGGTGAGCCCCACGGACGTGCGCGCCGCCCGTTAGCGCGGCGTGCTGGATCTCATCAGAATTTGCCTGGCAGCATGTAGATTTTGTGGCAGCCGTCGCAATCGAGTGACGTCCTAATCATAGGTCCCACGACCGCGGCATTCCCATCCTTGGCTGCCTTGGCGAGCTCGTCGCCGGCGGCGACCATGGCATCTAAGCGCTTGACGAAATCGGCCCAGTTGGACCACACCTCGGGTTTGGAACTGCCGCCTGCGACCTTGGGCTGAAATGCCAGCTTGGCCTGCGTCGCGGCGATGGCAATCGTCTTCACGTGGACGGCAAAGGCATACGGGGGCGCCTTCTTCGCGACGATCATGTCGACCGCGGCAAGCTGTTCGCCCAAGGTGCTCATCACGTGCTTGCGGTAGTCGATCGCGTCCGAGTCGTCAGCAATGGCCGCCGCCGACACACAGGCGAATGCCGTCAGCGCCAGGCCTTTCACGATTGCTCTCACGGGCAACTCCTCGTTTGGTTCATCGTAACTCGTCCTCGCGAGGCGCGCGCTCAGCTCTTCGCCGCCCAGGAATCACAATGGCCGCCGGCATCCACGGGGCCGCTCATGATCTGGCAGTTGCCGCAGGCGGGCTTGCCCGAATCGGCGCTGAAAAATCCACACCCCTTGCAGGCTTCGCTGGGATTCGCCGATGGGTTCGAATAATGCAGCGAGGCGCGCAGCGATTCAGAGCTCGCATCCACGCAGGACTCGGCGGCATGGGCGGCGGCGAGCGCCGCAGGCGCGATCGCGAGCGAGGCGCTGGCTCGCAGGATACGACGCAGCAGAACTCTGCGGGTCAATTCATCCATTCCTCTCTCCGTCTTTCCGTCTTCCCGCCTTCGCTAGCGAGAGTAGCGGCTTGGTCCGACGCCCGCAAGCGCTTGCTGCATCGGTGCCGCACTCTTGCGTTAGGGATTGATCGGACGATGACCGCGGACCTTTCTCTGCGCCAACCCTGCTTGTAGTATTCGCGAGCAGTCAATCCGCATACACACTGAGAGAACAAACCATGCGCAATCTTGTGGTCGCTACGATGATGGGGATGATCATGGCCGGGGCAATGATGTGGGCGTCGGCAGCGCACGCAGCGGGTAAGCACTTGGTCGAGTTCGAGAAGATGACTTGGGTGGAAGTGAAGGAGGCACTCGCTGCAGGCCAGACCACGGCACTGATTTTCACGGGGGGTGTGGAACAACGCGGACCGCAGAATGCGAACGGGGGACACAATCTGATCGCGCATGCGACAGTCGATGCGATCGCCAAGAAGCTCGGTAACGCGATTTATCTTCCGGTGCTGCCGTTCACGCCGAACAACGCCAGTGCCGAATTGCCCGGCACCATCGGCATCACCGATGAGTTGCTGGGCGCGCTGCTCGAGCGGCTGGCGGATGAGGCGATCGTCACGGGCTTTAAGAACGTGATTCTCATGGGCGATCACGGGGGCGGCCAACCGAAGGTTTACGAGGACGTCGCCAAGAAGATGAACCACCGGTACTCGCCCAAAGGTATTCACGTGTACTACTGCGACCAAGTCTACACGGCCGCCAACGACGCCTTCGAGGCCTACATGGCCGAGCGCGGACTGCCGCCGGATCTGCACGGCGGCATATCCGACACCTCGGAGATGATATATCTCGACAAGGACGGCACCTGGGTGCGCAAGTCCTTGCTGAAAACCGCGGTCGGCGACCCGGTCGTCGACGGCAAACCGCAAAAAGGTGCCGATAGCCCGCACAACGGCATCATGGGCGATGCCCGCCGTTCCAGCGCGGAACTCGGCAAGAAGTACCTGGATATCAAGGTGGAATTTGCGGTCAAGCAGATCCGCAGCCTCGTGGGCGGACCGTGATCTTAAGATTCGACGCGGATTCACTGCGCTTCGCCCGTGAGGCGGCGGGCGGAGAGCAGCATCAATGTGGATGTTGAGGCCCCTCCCGAGGCCAAGAGATGGAGCGGCCGCGTCTCCTCGACTCGATTTCCTGCACTTCGGGAGGTGATTTCGGTATTTAGAGGCATCCGTCGGGGCCTTACCGCCGGTTGGATGAGGCATGCCGAGGTAGGTGTCGCCTCTTTACCACCCCGACGGGTGACACAGGCAAAACTGTTAGAATTACGGCCCGTCCAGCAACCATCCCGCGCGATAAGAACGTGTTGCTGGCCACCGTAGCGAGTTCGATTTCATGAAGTTTACCGATCTGTCGGTGCCACCGGAACTCATAGCTGCGCTCGCGAAGCAACAGATATCCGACCCCAGCCCCATTCAAATCGCCGCAATTCCGCCGCTCGCTGCCGGGAAGGACGCGTATTTGCGAGCGGAGACGGGTACCGGTAAAACACTGGCGTATCTGCTGCCTCTCTTTACGCGCATTGATCCTGCACAAGCTGCGACCCAGGTCGTGATCGTGGCGCCAAGCCACGAATTGGCCATTCAGATCCATCGTCAATCCTGTGAATTAGCGCTAAACGCGGCGTGCGCCATCCGCTCGGTG
>JAXDQI010000249.1:0-9413 GCA_034667965.1 Gammaproteobacteria bacterium | reverse complement strand
CGCGGATGTCGACCCGGGCGCCCACGAAGCCGCGTTTGGCGAAATAGGCATGATTGCCGTAGTCGCGAAACGCGGTCCCGTCATCTTTGCGATAAGGCAGGTACTCGAGAAGCGCCGGGAAACGTTGCTTCGCGCCGTGATCATCCGGCATGTAGAGAGTCACGGCAAGTCGTACGCCGTCCTTCATCGGAATGAAAGTCTTGACGATATGCAGGTCGTACGTCGGCGCCGAGGGCGGAACGCCGGCCTCTGCCAAGGCGCCGGTACTCATGAGGGCGAGAACTCCCAGGATCCGACTCGCGCACCGATTGAACATTGTTTTACTCCCCGGTTGACGACGTCCGACGATATCGCCGAGTTTCCAAGACCGCAAGCGCCGGAGCCGTTCTTGTTGAACTTTCGTTAAATAACGTTTCATTTTCTTTTTTTGCTGATGTATTGTTGATCGGCACTGCCTTGGTCATACGAATTGAATTAGGGATCGACTATGGTGATGTCTCGAGACCGAGCCCTGCTGATCGCCAGGCCGCGGAGACGTTGCGCACAATAGGGGAGCGCCGGATGAATTCAATGCACCAGCTAAGTTCACTCAGCGAGTCTGGGTCGATTGGGCGGTCCGGAGGCAGCTCGGTATTGGCCGCTGCCATTGCGCTGGTGCTGGGGATACCCCCGGCAGTGCGCGCCGCCGATGCGTCCGATCAAAAGTACCCCGCGGTCGCCGGCCTCGAGGAAATCGTGGTCACGGCCGGCCGGCGCGAGCAGACGGTGCAAGACATCCCGTACAACATTTCCGCCGTCACCGGCGCCCAGCTTGACGCCGCGAGCATCAACGATCTGTCGGGAATCGCGCGGCTCGTGCCCGGCTTGCAAACAGTGGATCTCGGACCGCGTGCGGCCAGCACCAACAGCACCTTCATCATCAGAGGTCTCAATACCTATTCGGAAGACAGCTCATTTATCGCGCCGAACCTGACGGTACCGCTCGTATCCACGTACATCGACGACGTCCCGCTGTTCACCAACCTGCGTCTCACCGACATTCAGCGCATTGAGGTGCTCCGCGGTCCTCAAGGGACGCTCTATGGCTCGGGTTCGGTGGGCGGCACGGTTCGCGTGATTCATAATCCGCCCACCACCGAGCGCACCGAATTCGAAATCTCGGCTCGCGCCGAAGAGACCGCGCACGCGGCGAACGGCTCCTACGCCGTCGATACCGTGTTCAACCTACCGCTGGGCGATCGGGTGGCTTGGCGCGTGTCGGCGTCCTATGACGATCAGTCGGGATTCATCAATGCCAATCGGGCGGTGAGATTCGACGCCAACCGTCAACCGGTGCTTGCCGATCCCAATAATCCTCTCACGAGCGCCTATGCCACGGAATCGCTGAAAGGGATCAATGACTCCGCCGATTGGCACATACGCAATGTTTTGCTTTGGAAAGCAACCGACTCCGTGTCGGCTGAGTTTGTCTATCATCATCAGCATGACACTTCCAATGGCCTGGCTGCACAGAGCCCCGGCAACCCAACCTATACGACGTCCACTCCCATTCCCCTGCAGCCGATGAGTCGTAACGTGGATATGGCCTCGATATCCGTCACGGCCGATGCCGGTTTTGCCACGTTGACTTCGTCGAGTTCGTGGTACAAGAATTCCTATCACGACTTATTTGACGCGTCCCAGTTCGAGAATTTGTTCAACAGCCTGCCTGGCTATTACGGCGGCTATCCACGCGCGACCGTGGGCAACTACGATAGTTCGCAGGACCGCTCCTTCGTGCAAGAAATACGGCTAGCCTCCAAAACCCAGGGTTCCTGGGACTGGATTGCCGGATTGTTCTATCAGAACCAGAAACAATTCATAACGGACCCGGAGTTCATCCCGGGGTTTGGCGCGTGGTCGTCCCTTCCGGGTTCCGGTCAAGCGGCTCAGGCGTATTACGGCCTGCCGGCCGATCCCACGCAAACCTTTGACAGCGTCGCACAGGCCGAAGGCCGTCTCGCGCCGAGCTCCCTCAAGCCGACGGATTTTTATTTCAACTTCACGCGAACTTCAACGTATCGCGAATATGCCACGTATGGCGAGTTGAGCTACAAGCCCACCGCTGCCTGGCAAGTAACGGCGGGAGGACGGGTGTTCTGGGATACGTTTTCGCAGAGCATCGAGAATGATCTGCCGATTTGCGGCGCCTATTGCTCCCAAAGCGGGCTGGATCCATCCGGCGTTTCCTATGCGAGTTCGCAACAATCGTTCCACAATCAGATCTTCAAGTTCAACAGCTCCTATAAGTTCACGCCCGACACAACTGGTTATCTTACGATTGCTCAGGGGTATCGACACGGCGGCGCGAACGCTCAATGTGCGACTCCGACGGGAAGCCCCGTCTGCTATAGCTTCGCCGAGGTAGCCCCATTGATCCCGTACAAGTCCGACACGGCAATCAACTATGAAATGGGCATCAAAGGATTCGGCTTCGGACGCCGGATTCAGTACTCGGCGGGTATCTACGTCATCGACTGGAAGAACATCCAGCTGGAGCTGTTTTCCGTCGTCACGGGTACGACGCTCATTCTCAACGGCGATACGGCCCGAAGCCAAGGGATCGAAACCGAAGTAACGGCGCAGGTCACGGACGCCGCGTCCTTGACCTTTTCGTATTCCTACAACGATTCGAAACTCACCGCTCAGTTCGTCGAAGGCTCCTTTGCCGGACGGAACGGAGATCGATTGCCCTACGTCTCCAAGAATACGGCATCGCTGGCGTTCGATTACCTGCAGCCGGTGAAGGGAATCAAGGGTATTCAGTACCATGCCGACGCGGCGTATCACAGCGACGTCACCACACGGCTCAATAATTGCGATGCCCTCAACAGCGAACCGCACTGCCCAGCGGCGATCCCTGCGAGCGGACGTCAGGCCGGCTATGCGGTGTTGGGGGGCTTTACGACTCTCAATGCATCGGTCTCGCTCAAGGCCAGCGACCAATGGGAGTACCGCGCCTACGGGACCAATCTGACCAATCAACTGGGCATTACCGCCGCCAGCCTCACGGCTCCGGTCAATCGCGACAATTTACAGTTCGTCATGCGGCCGCGGACCTTCGGACTCGAAGCGCGGTACCGCTTCAAGTGAGCCGGGACAATCGCGAACGTGTCGGCTCGGGAGGAAAACCAAACCGTACAGCGCCTGCTGGGCGCCGGCGAACTGAGAAAGGCTGCGCTCGCATGCAAGGAACTCACCGAACGGTATTCTGACTACGCCCCGGGATGGGCAAGCGCGTGTCACGTCGCGTTGGCGTTGGCGCACCCCGCTGAAGCGGTCGATTACATCGACCGTGCGCTGCACCTCGCACCGGACAACGCGCATTTCATGATCCTGAAGGCCGTGGCGCTTCGCTCATCCGGTGCCCCGGCCGAGGCAGCCTCGGTCGCGTCGGCGGCGACAGTGCGCTGCGGATCGGACGCCTCCGCGTACCAGGCACTCGGGAATTTTTACAGCGCGGCGGGCGAGCATCACGAGGCCTTGCGGTGGTTCACGCGCGCGGCCACCCTCGCCCCGCAGTCCGCGGACTACGGTTTCAATCGGGCGACGCTTTTGCGCATCGTCGGGGATCTCGAAGAAGCCGAAGCCGAATACGATCGCGTCATCGCACTCAGGCCGCATGAATACGAGGCTTACTACAATCGCGCCGACCTGCGGCGCCAATCCCCGGAACGCAATCATGTCGCCGAACTCGAGGCGCTCGTCGCGAAAGGAATCCGACACCCGCGCGGCGAAGTCCTGATGCGTCATGCCCTCGCCAAGGAACTCGAGGACTTGGGGGCTTATCCGCGATCATTTGAACAACTGACTCTCGGTGCAAGACGCCGGCGGGAGCATATTGCCTACGACGTGCAGCAGGACGTCGAGACCGTCGAATGGGTCAAAACTGCTTTTTCGCCGGTGCGCTTGCACGCCCCGGCGACTGGTTGTCCCAATGATGAGCCGATTTTCATCGTTGGCATGCCACGCACCGGAACCACGTTGCTCGAGCGCAGTCTGGGGCGGCATCCTGAAGTATTCCCCGCCGGCGAACTGCCGCACTTTGCCAATGCACTCACGGCCGCGGTTTCAGCGCTCACGGGCGATCCACGTTTGTCGCGGCGCGAACTGGTGGCGGCCTCCGCGGAGGTGGATTTTCGCTCGGTGGGGCAGGACTACCTCGCCCGCACCCGACCCGCTACCGGACATCGCACCCACTTCATCGACAAGCTTCCGCTCAACTACCTTTACTGCGGTCCCATCCATTTGAGCCTGCCATCGGCCCGAATAATTCACCTCACGCGGCATCCGATGGCAACTTGTTACGCCGTCTACAAGACGCTGTTCAAGGATGCGTACCCCTTTTCGTACGACTTGCGCGAAATAGCCCGCTATTACGCTGCGTACCGTCGGCTGATGAGCTATTGGGAAGCGGCATTGCCGGGCACCATCCTCAATGTAAGCTACGAGGACTTGGTGGAGAAGTTCGAAAGCGAGATCCGTCGGGTACTTGCCCACTGCGAACTACCGTGGCATCGCGCTTGCCTGGAATTCCATCGGAATCCGTATCCAACCGCGACAGCGAGCGCCGCCCAAGTCCGCCGGCCGCTCTACGACTCATCGATGAGACTGTGGGAAAAGTACCAAGATGAGTTACGGCCGCTGCGTGCCATGCTTGTCGAGGAGGGAATACCGGAGCCGGAATTGGCGTGACAGCGCCTTCCGCAAGTAGCGGATTTTGCTGACATTTTCCGATTTATCCCGTGTGGGTCGTCCGAATTCCAATGGCCGGGTACATACATGCGGCGACCTCGAGAGTACACAATAGGTAGCGATTGACGGAATTGCGACAGAGGGGGATACCGCTATCGAACTGCTCGAGCGGGATGCACAGCTGCGACGGTTAGGAGATGCATTCGTACTTGCGCGCGAAGGCAGGGGGCGGATTGTCGCGATCGCGGCCGAGGCGGGCGCCGGCAAGACGGCGCTGACGGAGCAATTCGTCGCCAAGCATGCTCAGGCAGCGCGCATGTATTGGGGTGCCTGCGAAAACCTATCCACGCCCGAGGTATTGCTGCCGCTGAGGGACATTGCTCGCGCCAGCGGCGAATCGTTCGATCTCGCCACGGATCATATCCGCTCTTTTGAGTCTCTGTTGCACCTCCTCTCCAATGGTGCCAAGCCAGCCGTGCTCATCATCGAGGACATTCATTGGGCCGACACGGCGACATTGGATCTGATCCGCTTTCTCGGGCGGCGGATAGCCCGGGTACGTGCGCTGATCCTGATCACGTATCGCGACGAGGAAGTGGACGCGCGCTCGCCCGTGCGGAATCTCCTCGGCGAAGCACCGGCGGGAAACGTCGAGCGCATGATCCTGGCGCCCCTGTCCTTGGCTGCCGTCACCAGTCTTGCGGCGAAGCATGGGCGGCGCGGCGAAGAGCTATTCGCCCTGACGGCCGGTAATCCGTTTCTAGTGACCGAAGCGCTGGCCCTGGACGGCGATGTGCCCACTGATGCGGTGCGCGATTCGACGCTTGCACGCGCCGCGCGGCTGGCGGACCCGGCTCGGGTCGTGCTCGATGCGGTATCCATATTCCCCCGCCATGCAGAAACCGCAGTCGTCGCCGACTTGGTAAAGGGTGCGATCGACGTCGGTCTGGACGAGTGCGTGGAGAAGGGCATGCTTTCCCTCGAAGGAGGGATAGTGCAATTCCGGCACGAGCTCGCCCGCCGCGCGATCGAAGCATCGATTGCGCCGGCGCGGCGGCGGGCCTTGCACCAGAAAGTGGTCGACGTGTTGCGGCGCCGATCCGATGCGCGCGCGAGTGAGATTGCACACCACGCGGAGCGGGCGGCAGATGTGGCGGCGTTGCTGAGGTTCGCGCATCACGCCGGAGAAGAAGCTGCTCGTGCCGGCGCCCCTCGCGAAGCCGCTGCCCACTTTGCGGCAATGCTTCGCCATCGCCACGCGCTCGACCCCGTCCTGCTCGTGGAAATCCTGGAGCATCACGCCGAACAAGCCTATCTCATGGGCGCATCAGACATCGCCGTGATATCAATGGCGGAGGCCGCGGAGCTCCGGCGGCGCGCAAACGACACGCTTGGATTGGGGCGGGATCTCACCCGCTTGACGCGATTCGCGTGGATGTGCGGCCGCCGCGCCGAGGCCGAACGATTTGTCGAAGAAGCGATCGCCGTGCTGCAAACTGCGCCGCCAGGGCCAGAACTCGCCTGGGCCTATTCGCATCAATCGCAGCTCGACATGCTCGCCTCCCGCATGGACAGCGCAATCACCTGGGGCGAGCGCGCGCTCGAGCTGGCGAGACGGTTGGGTCAAAAGGAAATCATCATTCATGCCTTGGGCAACATCGGCTCGGCAAAGTCAGAG
This sequence comes from Gammaproteobacteria bacterium, assembly GCA_034667965.1. Lineage (GTDB taxonomy): Bacteria > Pseudomonadota > Gammaproteobacteria > Steroidobacterales > Steroidobacteraceae > Bog-1198. Next base: position 3,001 of record JAXDQI010000249.1, on the reverse strand, counting down.
GACGTCGATTCCGGAACCTGTGTCGAGTTGGAGCAAAGTTTCGAATTGGCCGTCGCCGGCAAGTTCCACGATCATGTGGAGCGCGCGTCGTGCAACCTGACGTGCACTTATTATTGGCGTCGCGACTATCGGGCTGCACTTAAATATATCGATCGCGGTGTTTCGTACGCCTCGGCGCTCGACCTGACTCATTGGGAGGGGTATCTACGCGGCTGGCGCACCATGGTGCGGCTCGACCAGGGTGATTGGGCGGGTGCGGAGGAAGAGGCCCAGGAGATTTGCAGCCGGACATACGCGGCCGACGTGTACCGCTTTCCCGCGTTGATCACGCTGGCGCGGCTGCGTGTGCGGCGCGGCGATCAAGATGCCGAGACACCTCTCGAGGCGGCCCGACGTCTTTCCGCCACCATGGCCGAGCTGCAGCGCAGTGTGTACATCGCGACGATCGGGGCCGAGAGCGCATGGTTGGAGGCGGCTGTGCGTACACCCGCGGCCGACGAAGCAAGATCGCTGCTTCGCGACGTGCACAGGCTGGCCGAAGAGCGGCATTCGCATTGGGTCACCGAGGAGTCGGCTTTGTGGCTCTACATGCTGGGTGAACCGGTTGCAGGAACGGCCAGATTTGCCACGCCGTATCGGGAGCATTGCGAAGGGAGATGGCGCGAGGCAGCTGCGGGCTGGCGGGCGCTCGGTCGTCCGTATGAGGAAGCGCTGGCGTTCTGCTCCGGAGACGATGCGGCTCAGCGCCAGGCGCTAGAGATATTTGATCGTATTGGGGCTGTGCCGGCGGCGGCGCGCTTGCGGAGGCAGATGCGCGCCGGCGGGGCGCGCGCGGTTCCCCGTGGTCCCATTGCGGTGACCCGCGCCAATTCGGCGGGACTCACCCGTCGGCAGTTCCAAGTGCTGGGCCTGGTCGACGAAGGCTTGAGCAACACCGAAATCGCCAATCGCCTGTGCATTTCCGCCAAGACCGCCGAGCATCACGTCTCGGCGATCATGGCTCGCCTTGATGCCCCGACCAGGCAGGCCGCCGCCGCGGCCGCCCGCAATCGCGGACTTTTGGGCAGTTCTGAAAGATAGGGAGACCAAACATAAAAGATGGGGATCCCCGCCCCATGCGCCAATTGGGCGTGCGCAGCACCATACGGCATCTTCAACCGACTTGAAAAGGGGAGTCGCAGATGTCGCGCATAGGGATTTTTGCTTACGGGGTCTTTAGCTACGCGGTATTTTTTGCCGTGTTTCTCTATGGCATTGGCTTCATCGGCGGTTTTCTGACGCCGACGAGCCTGGACAGTGTGCCAGTATCGACCCTGCCTCACGCACTGACGGTGGACTTATGCCTGCTGGCCGTATTCGCCGTTCAGCATAGCGGCATGGCGCGGCCCGGGTTCAAGGCCTGGTGGAAGCGCATCGTGCCGGAAGCCGCCGAACGCAGCACGTACGTGCTGTTGAGTTCCCTGGCGCTGGCCGTCCTGTATGTGTTCTGGGAGCCGATCGACGGCGTCATCTGGAGCGCTCCGGAAGGCATCGCGCGCGATTCGGTCATCGGGCTGTATCTCCTCGGATGGCTGCTTCTCCTATATACAACTTTCCTCATCGATCACTTCGATCTGTTCGGATTGAAGCAGGTGTGGCGGCGTCTCTCCAACAAGTCCTACCGCCCGCCCGTGTTCCGCACGCCCAGCCTCTATAAGTTGGTACGCCATCCTCTCTACATCGGCTGGCTGACGATTTTCTGGGCGGCGCCGACCATGACGGTGGCGCACCTGGTCTTTGCGCTGGCCACCACGGCGTACATCCTGATTGCCATTCAGTTCGAGGAGCGCGATCTGGTATCCGCGTTCGGAAAAGTGTATGTCGATTACCGGGCGCGGACGCCGATGCTGATTCCGCGTCTGTGGCCGCGTCGAAACGCCAGGATGCAGCGCGGATCAATATAAGCTCCTGACGAAGCCGCGGGAAAGAAGCGTCGGGCTGGAACTCATCTGCTCCGGATGGAAACGATCGCTTGCTGCACGGGGTCGTTGGCCGGGCCCTCGTTCACTCTCTCGCGGCTCGGGGACACTGAGACTTCAAAGCGGCCGGTCTTGCCATCGAAAGTGACGCCGCCGGCGGACCCCATCTGCGCTGTAATCGTGGGTTGCCGCGTGGCGTAGCCAAACAAGCGCACGGATTTTTCCTGGGGAGCGAATGTAACTGTGGCGGTAAGACGGTCCCGTTCGTCGACGACGGCGGCAATGCGTTTCCGGCCGTCCGGGACGAACTTGCCGTCGTCACCGAAAAGCGCGACTCCCGCACGCGACACCGGTGCCAGGATGAAATAGGCCGTTCCGTTCGGAGCAAGGGCAAAGGTGAATGTCTCCGACGCCGCCAGTCGTCGTGCGGTCCGGGCTCGGGCGTCGTATAAATAGACGTCGCGCGGTACGTTTACTTGTGCCGGTGTGAAAGCCGCATTCGCGCCTTCGGTCGCGCGGCTGTAAGCGAAGACATAGGCTGTTCGCAAGGCGCCGTGATCGGTGTGGGCCGAAGCAATCATTGGCGGGCGCGACTTCGCATCATCGTCCGCAATCATCTCCAAGGCATCCGACGTATACATGGCGTCGATCGGAAGCAGCGGCGAGTCCGGCTTGACGATCACGCCGTCCGAGCGCACAGCGCGCAGCAGACTCTCCTTGTTTTCGGCCCCGATCTTGTCGCCGTTTCCGACCATGCCCGCCGACAATGTCGCGATCAAAACATTGTCCGTTTCCGTGCTCATGAACACGTCGGCCCAGGGCCAAATACCGAGCGCGCCCGCCAAGCGCGACGCGTACAGGAACGCATCCCACTTGGATCGCGTGAGCCGGTCGCCGCTCGTACGAATGGTCGTGAGATTCGCGTAACGGGATCCCTGAAGGAAATGGCGCGGCAGCGCCATGCAGTATTGTAGAGACATCCCCTTTTCCTGCGCGGCGCGCGCCATGCCGTCGGTGAAGGCGTCGCCCGCCATGGGAGTCGT
>JAXDQI010000248.1:0-6440 GCA_034667965.1 Gammaproteobacteria bacterium | reverse complement strand
TTGTGCTGATCGACATGTCCGTCTCCCTATAAAATATTCGAATCTGGAACGGAGGTTAAGCGGCGGTTCAACGGAGTTCCGTCAGGCGGCCCCGTGATGTCCTGTAGGGCAGGTCCGACACATCCGGTTTTTAGATGGATATGAACGAAATTTTGCGCTTTTTCATCGGGTGATTCGCGACTATCGTGTGGCCCTAGGAGGTCTTTCATGGACACAATTCGACGGAGTGCAGAGAGAGGTTTCGCCGACCACGGTTGGCTGAAGTCCTTCCATACGTTTTCATTCGCGGATTACTTCGATCCCAAGCATGTGGAGTTTGGACCACTGCGCGTCATCAACGAAGATCGTGTGCAGGCCGGGGCGGGGTTCGGTACACACGGGCATCGGGATATGGAGATCGTAAGCTATGTGCTCGAAGGCGAACTCGCGCACAAGGACTCCATGGGAAACGGCTCCACCATTCGGCCGGGCGATGTGCAGCGCATGAGCGCCGGCAGCGGCGTGCGTCACAGCGAGTTCAATCCATCGGCAGGCCAAGGAACGCACTTTCTGCAGATTTGGATTCAACCGAATGCGCGCAACCTGGAACCGAGCTATGAAGAGAAGGCGTTTGGCCCCGATGAGAAGCGTGGACGGTTGCGCCTCATCGTGTCGCCCGACCGCGCGGACGGATCAGTGCTGATCCATCAAGACGCCAGGATCTACGCCGGGCTGTTCGACGGCGCCGAGCGCGCGACCTTGCCCGTTCGGCCGGGACGCTGGATTTACGTTCACGTGGCGCGCGGCACATTGAATGCGAACGGGTCCACGTTGAACGCCGGCGACGCCGTGCAGATGATCGATGCCTCCGAGTTGACCCTTGCCGAAGGTCGACAAGCCGAGGTATTGGTATTCGACCTTCCGGGCGGTTTGCACCTGGGCTGATCGAACCCAGACGCTCGCGGGACGGCAATTGCCGTTCCGCGTACGCGCAACCCGCCATTGGGCGCATCAGCCGCCCAGGATCTTCGCTTCGTGCGCCAAGCAGCTGGAAAATGATGGACGGCTCAACAGCCTGTCGACGAACGCGAGGAGCTTCGGATGAGCCGCTCCGTTCACCTTGCAACCGGCGTAGCCTAGGTTGGCGAATCCGGTGGCCACCGAGATGTCCGCCAATGTCAGCCGGTCGCCCACGAGCCAGCCGGACTCGGGTAGGCACCCCTCGATGTAGTCGAAGAGCGGCGGAAGCTCCTTTTCGACGGCGCGATCGGCTACCGCGGCATCTCCCTCCTGGCCGAGGAAACGCGGAGCCACCACCCGATTGAAGAAGACCTTGACGCCTGCGTTGATGAGGATGGTGTCGGCGAACTCGTCCCACCAAATCGTCTTCCCGCGCTCCCGCGGGTCCGCCGGGATGAGCGCGGGATCCGGCTTGACGGCATCCATGTAGGCGACGATTGCGCTCGAGTCGGCCAGAAGGTAATCGCCGTCGCGAAGCGCGGGCATCTTGGCGAACGGGCTTGCTTCCCGGAATCCCGGATCCTGCGAACCCAGGGCGACGCCTTTCACCTTGATTTCCAGGCCCTTTTCCGCGGCGAAGACCACGACTTTGCGTACGAAGGGCGATACCGACGAGCCGTATACGATCATGCTATTCCTCCCCAAGCGCCGCATAATTTCCCGCACCGGCGCCCACGGTACACGGCTGCTGTACCGATGCAAGCGGCGCCTGAACGAGACCTCGCCGGTACGGACCGCGCTTGGGCGCGCTTGGGATTGTTGAACGCTTGTAAAGTAATCTCATGACTAGGTATGCTGCCCGGCCGGGGTTCGCTCGGAAAGCAATTCAGGGGGATCCATGTTCAAGAAATTGCTCGCCGTTTGCCTGTTGTTCTCGGTTTTTCCCGTGGCGGGCGGGGCCCAGCAGGATCGCCCGGCGCCCCCTGGAACCGCGCCCGTGATTGCCATACGCGCCGGAAAATTCATCGACGTATCGGCCGGGCGCACCTTGAGCAACGTCGTAATCCTGGTGCGCGGTCAAAAGATAGATGCCGTCGGCACGGGCGTGAGCGTTCCCGACGGTGCGCAGGTCATCGATCTGTCCTCGATGACCGTTCTGCCGGGGCTTGTCGACTGTCACACGCATCTGGCCGATCTCGGAACGTCCGAGCCTCTGGATGTCGTCAAGAGAACGGCCGTGGAAACGGCGTACGCCGTCATTCCAAACGCCCGTCTCACGCTGTTCTCAGGTTTCACTACGGTGCGGGACGTCGGCGTCTATCGCGCGCTGAGCGACGTCGCCATGCGCGACGCCATCGCCAATGGAGTGATCGTCGGTCCGCGCATGTATGTGGCCGGTGCGTATATCACCATCAGTGAAGGTGCGGGCGCCATGACGGGCTTGTCGCCGGACATTCAGCTGCCGCCGGATCTGCGGTTCGGCGAAGCCAACAGTCCTTGGGAGGTGCGACAGAGGATCCGGGTACTGGCGCACCGCGGTGCCGACCACATCAAGATCCTTTCGACCGGCGCGGTACTGACCCACGGCAGCAATCCGAAATCCATCGAATTCACGCCGGAGGAATTGCGCGCCGCCGTCGAAGAGGCCGCAAACTTCGGTTTGCGCGTCGAGGCGCACGCTCACGCGGCCGAGGGCATCAAGAACGCCATTCGAGCGGGCGTCGCATCGGTCGAGCATGCCACGCTGATCGACGACGAGGGCATCGCGCTGGCAAAGCAGCACGGCACCTATCTCGACATGGATATCTACGACGAAGAGTGCATCGAATCCGATCCGTCCACTCCACCGGAGTTTTTAGTGCACGATCACGATTTGGGGGAGGCACAGCGCCGCAATTTCGCCAAGGCGGTAAGGGCCGGCGTCAAAATGACCTTCGGGACGGACGCCGGCGTCTGCCCGCACGGCATTGGTGCGCGCCAATTTGCCTTCATGGTCAAGTATGGAATGACGCCAATGCAGGCCATTCAGGCCGCGACGGTCAACGCCGCCGACCTGATCGGACACTCCGAACTCTTCGGCTCCATCACGGCCGGGAAATCCGCGGACATCATCGCCGTCAACGGCGATCCGTTGGCCGACATTCATGCGCTCGAGCACGTCGACTTCGTGATGAAGGAGGGCAAAGTCTACAAACAGTAGCCCCCGGACGGGCGATGCATCGGGGCCGCCTGACATTCACGGGCGCCGCGACCACCACCAATAGAAGGGCATTCCCGCGAACAATACGGCGACTCCCTGCAGCGCCTGGCGCGGCGCGGCCACGAACGTGTTCACCAGCAACGCCACCGTGACCAGAAGAAAGATCATCGGCACCACGGGATAACCCAGCGCCCGGTACGGCCGCGTGGCATCCGGCATGGTTCGCCGGAAGATGAACAGCGATGCGATGCTGAGCCCATAGAAGGCCCACGCCACGAAAACCACCGAGTCGGTCAGCGCATCATAAGAGCCGGACAACGCCAGCACGCTGCCCCAAGCCGCCTGCGCCAGAATCGCCCGGACCGGGACCTTGGATCGCGGCGAGAGCTTTGCAAGACCCCGAAAGAACAAGCCGTCGCGTGCCATGGCAAACGGTATGCGGGAGTTCGCCAGCACGCTGGAGTGCAACGAGCCGAATGATGAAATCATCAATGCCACCGCCGTCAGCGACACTGCAATCGGCCCCAGGAATCGTTTGAGCACTTCTGTGGCAACGGATGATGAAACCGGCACGCCGGCAATTTCCAACGGGGTCAGCGCATAGTAGTAGGCAACATTGACGAAGAGGTACAGCGCTCCCACGACCAGCATGCCGCCGACGAAGGCTCGCGGTAGATTGCGCTGCGGATTGCGGATCTCGCCGGCGAGCGGAGCCACATTGTTCCACCCGTCATAGGCCCACAGCGCTCCCAGCATGGCGGCACCGAAGCCGGCCACGCCGCCGCGCGCACTTGGGGACACGCCCTCGCAGGCTCCACCCAATCCCGATCCGGCGAAATGCGACCAGTCGCCGGGAGCAAACAGAAACGCCGCTAATCCGACGCCGAACACCAAAGCCACTTTGGCGATGGTGACCAACAACGCAGTGCGGCCTCCCGTTGCCACGGATGCGCAATTGATCAGGGCGACCGCCCAGATGGTCAGCAAGGCGACGCCGGTCAAACCGCTGATATGCAGATGCAGCCCGGCCACGTCGCCGTCCATGTGCCAATGATCGAGAACGCCGCCGAGCGCGACGTTCATGAATATTGCAAGCCCCACCGCAAGGGCGGCCTGCGAACCGGCGCGCGCCACGGCGAACACCATCCATCCGTACAGGAAACCCATCAGTCGGCCATAGGCACGACGCAGGTAAATGTAGTCTCCACCCGCCTCCGGCATCATCGCGGCGATTTCCGAATAGGAAAATGTACCGGCGAGCGACAGCAGCCCGGCCGCAACCCACACCAAGAGAACGATTTTCGCGCTCCCGACGTTGCAGGTCATCACGCGCGTCTTCAGGAACACTCCCGTGCCGATCATGTTGGCGACGTTCACGGCGATGGCCGCCCACGGACCCATGCCCCGAATGAGTTCCGGTCGCGCCGGGGACGCAGAGGCCTGGGACGCAGATATCTGAGTGCTCATTAAGATGTAGTATCGGCGAAATGCAAGTCGACTACTCACGAATTTGGCCCTATGCGATCGCGGGCCTTGCGGTTCTGCTCATCTACCGGCGTTTTCGCCGCAGCTTCGGACGGCAGCCCTTGAGCCCCGTCCGCATGTGGATCCGCGTCGCCTTATTGATCTTGCTCGGTTGTTCGCTGCTGCCCGCCGCGTTCAAGTCCGGACAATTTCTTCTCGCGGAGCTCGCCGGCGCGATGGCCGGAATGGCATTGGGAGTCTGGGGTGCGCGGCACACCCGCTATGCAACCTACGAAGGTCGATTGCACTACGTGCCTCATACTTACACCGGCGTCGCGGTCTCGCTGCTCTTCATCGGAAGATTGGTGTACCGCATCGTCGAGTGGTATTCGGAGAATCGTGCGTTGGGCGGCGCTGTGACGGGGTCTCAAGGGATTGCGCCGCCATCGATGACGAGAAGCCCATTGACGGTCGGTTTGATTTTCTTGGTCGTCGGCTATTACGTTTGTTATTACGCCATGGTGCTGTGGAAGTCGAAGCGCATCAGCCCGGAAGACCTCGAGGCCGTCCCGACCCCGACCGCCGCCTCGCAATAAGGCTGCGGATTCTCTTCCGGCTGATGAAACTAGCTTACTTTGCCAGGACGAATACCGCGTACGTCGTGATGGCCATGCCAATCAGCAGCGTGTTGGTACCCCAGCGGGCGATGTTTCCGATCATGTCAATCTCCTGATACTCTTTCCATATTCCTGCAGCAAAATCCTTTGCCGCAGGTCCCTTTTAGTGGGGGCGCAAGTTAACATTTCCAGTCCTTTGGGAGCTTGCGGCAAGTCTCAAAAGCGGCCGAAACATTGGGCGCGGCGCGCCTACGCCCCGGGGGGATTCGCCCCGGGGGGATTCCAATTTCGGCGATCGGTATCGCACCCCCGCCGGCAGCACACCCGCTCTGTGGCGTTCGTCCTGCAGCCGCAGAATTCGCAGCTGCGCCATAGGGCGTCCAGCTCCGGCGCGGGAACGCCGGCGATCCGCAGGGCAGTTGCAGGGGCGCGCCGGCCGATTACCGCGTCGTACAGCGCCTTCTGCTCTGCATTCATCTGCTCATAACCGCAGTTGCCATGAGCGGAATGCACCGCGCAGTACTGAACCAATTCGCGCAGCTGGTCATTTTCGGAATCGAGTCGTCGCAAGCGCACCAATTCGTCGACCTCGTGATTGGCGGCGGCCGACGCAGCATGCATTCTCTTCAGTGCTTTCATAACGGTAGACTGCGCGCCCGCGGCGCCCGAGAACCGTGCTTCCGAGCACAAAACCCCACTCCGCAGCGGAACGGATCGCCAGAATCGGCGGTTTGCGATATCCCCTTAGTGCCCCGTCTTGATTCTCGTCCACACGCGTGTGCGCAAACGATCGTAGTCCGCACCCAGCTCCGACGGCAGGTACAAGCGCGCGCGAAGCTCGGGCGGAGGATAGACGGCGGGGTCGTTCAAGATATCCGGGCGCACGAAGGCACGCGCCGCCAGGTTGTCGTTTCCGTAGTGGATGTCGTTGGTGATCTCTGCAATGATTTTGGGGTCAAGAATGAAATTCAAGAACTTGTGCGCCGCCTCAGGATGCGGCGCCGACGCCGGGATCAAGAAAGCGTTATAAGTGATATTCGATCCTTCCTTCGGCAGTATGAATCCCAGATGCGCGCCGGTGCCGTCCTCGGTGGCCCGTGCCTGCGCCACCTCATAATCGCTCGACCACGCGATGGCCACGCAAATTTCCTTCGACGCCAGCTGGTGAAAATAGTCGCTCGAATCGAATGTTCGAATGTACGGCCGCACCGCCATCACCA
>JAXDQI010000247.1:0-20606 GCA_034667965.1 Gammaproteobacteria bacterium | reverse complement strand
GCGCAACGAATTCATTGGGACGATGCGCTTCGGCAATATCACCGGGTCCACAGATCACGGTGGGCACGCCCATCTTCTGGAACAGGCCCGCTTCGGTGCCGTAGGACACTTTGCCCACCGTCGAGTTGTTCGAGAGTTGCATGGCCCAGCGGACGATGGCATCGCTTTCCGATGCGGCAAGACCCACCGTTTGGCTGGCCCATACCAAATCGATGCCGGATTGCGGATCGACCTTCTGCATCTCGCGCGCGAGTTCCGCGGCGTAGGTTCGGATCTCCTGGTAGAGCGCATCCGGCGATGCCTGGGGCAACGTGCGCATGTCGAAGTGGAATTCGCAATCTTTGGGCACCACGTTGGCGGCAATGCCGCCGCGGATCAGTCCGGTCGACATGGTCGAATACGGTACCGTGAAACCATAGTCGCGCTGCTCTATTTGCGCGAGGCGATCCGCGATCTGACGAATGTAAACCACCAATCTTGCGGCGTACTCGATCGCATTGACGCCATGGGTGACGTAACTCGAGTGCGCCTCGCGTCCGTGCACCGCACAGCGGAATCGATGAGTGCCTTTGTGCGCGATGATGGGCTGCATGGAGGTGGGCTCACCCACCACGCAGCCGGCCGGTCGGATGCCGTTTTCCTCCAGATCGCGGATCAAGCCGCGTACACCCAGGCAGCCGACTTCTTCGTCGTAGCTCAAGGCGTAGTGCAGCGGTGCGTCGAGACGGTTGCTGTTGAGGGCAGCCACGAATTTCGGGGCCTGGGTGAGGACGATGCCGATGAAACCCTTCATGTCGGCGGAGCCGCGCGCGAAAAGCCTGCCGTTTGCCTCCGTGACCACAAAGGGGTCGGTGTCCCAATCCTGGCCGTCCACGGGCACCACGTCGGTATGTCCCGACAGGATCAGCCCGGGTTTGGCGGAGTCACCCAAGGTGGCAAAAAGATTGGCCTTTTTTCCAGCGGCATCGTGCGTGAGTCGCGTCTTCGCGCCTTGGGCGTGCAGATAATCGCGAACCCATTCGATCAGGCCCAAGTTCGAGTCGCGCGATACGGTCTTGAAGGCGACGAGACGCTCGATCATGGCGCGCGCCGCGGCACTGGGAGCCGCGCCCGGGAGTTTGGCGCCCGGCACTTCGGCGTCTGAAACAGCGTTCATAGGCTGGTACCCTGATCCAAAAGACTACTCTACCTGAAGGGGTCAAAGGTCACACGGGCAGGTTCTGCAGCATCCGCTGCAATGCGAAATGCCGGTAACTCTGCAAGGCCAGCACTGCGACTTCGCCGGCATCGCAGTCATCGCCGGCATCCAAAGCGATCCACCCGTTGTGTCCCATGTACGGCGGGATTCGAAAGCGCGAATCGAGAGTCATCAGTTGCTGCCGTTCGACGCCAACCCAGAAGCCCAAGCAGAAACCTCGCTCGTCGCATCGGGCCCAGGCAAAGGTCTTCTTGCCGGCCTGCCAAACCGGATATCCGAACTGGACCGCTTCCTTGGTCTCGGGAAACCGCAGGCAAATCGTCCGCATGATCTCCATGAGCGCCCTGCCCCGGCCGGATTGCATCGGATCCAATTCGCTCAACCTAAGCGTGCCCGCCGGGGCCGCAACCCTGGGCGTTTTACCCAAAGCGGATGTGAGAACGGGAGGCGCCACCTTTTCGTAGGACTCACGAACCAGCGCGGCGATGCGTTTCCACGACAGGCCCTTATCCAGTCGAACACCCAACCACCCGCGGCCGCCCACATAGGGCGGCACGAAGAACCGATCTGGGTCGGCGCCCACCCAGGACTCCTGCGCGCCCGGCGCGGCGTTCAACCACAACGCAACGCGGCCGTCGCCGTGATGATTCACCACGTAGGTGGCGAAGGTCTTGCCGCGGACGCGAAAATTGGGCGAGCCGTGGGATAGGAACTCCTCGGCTTCCGGCAGCCAAAGGGAAACATCGCGCACCGCTCGCTGAACATCGGTTTCCAACTTGCCTCCTCGGGGGTTCGCGTTAATGCCGCTGCGATATAGTAGGGAATGCGGCCACTGTTCCTATTGTGCGGTCTGTTGTGCGACGAAACCATCTGGTCGGACATACCCAGCCGTCTGGCCCAGGTCGCCACCGCTCATGTCATGTCCTTCGCCGGGTTTTCCTCGATCGCGGGCATGGCTGAACGGGTATTGGCGGCGGCACCGCCACGGTTCGCGCTGGCAGGCCATTCGATGGGCGGTCGGGTGGCGTTGGAAGTGTGGCGGCAAGCGCCGGAGCGCGTGACCGCTTTGGCTCTCCTGAACACCGGAGTGCACCCGACGCGCGAATCCGAATACGACAGCCGCGGTCTACTGGTTCGTCTGGCCCGCAGGCAGGGGATGGCGGCGCTGGCCGACGAATGGCTGCCGCCGATGATGGGCGCACCGCCCGACCGGGTTGCGCAGGTCATGCCGGCCCTCAAAGCGATGGTCCAACGTTTTACGGCGGAGTCTTTCGCGGGCCAGATCAATGCCCTTCTGCAGCGCCCCGACGCTCGGCCGGTGTTGCCGACGATCACCGTGCCGACGCTGCTGCTCAGCGGAACCAACGACACGTGGTCGTCGCTGTCGCAACACGCCGACATGCAGCGAATCGTTTCACGCAGCACACTGGTCGAAATCGCAGGCGCCGGTCATATGTCGCCGATCGAGCGCCCCGATGCGGTCGCCCGAGCGCTCAAGGGATGGCTGGCTAGCCTGCCGCCCGGATCAAGCCAGGGTCGTCCGCTTCGGTGGAGTTCACGCGGGGACTGACCGGATACGCACACATCCAGTCTGCATTGTAGGTTTGCAGCGCGCCGCGCGCTTCCACCGGATTGCCTCGTAACCAGGTCTCATAGTCCCTTCGCCGTAAGATCGCGGGCATTCCCTGCTCCGGATCGGCGATCCCGGCCATGAGATCATTGGCGGGCACAGTGATTACTGAGCACCCTTCGATCACGTCGTCATCGGCACTGATCCAGCGATCCCATAGGGCCGCGATGCCGAAGACCGACCGCCGGTTCAAACGAACAAAGAACGGCTGCCGGTAGTTTTCCCGGGTGAGCTGCCAGGTGTAGAAGCCGGCAGCGGGGAGTATGCAGCGCTGACTGCTGAGCCACGGCATCTTGTAGATCTTCGACCCGTCGATCTGCGTGCTGGGGACGCATGCCTTGGGCGGCCCGGTCGGCTGCCCTTCGAACCACGAGGGAATCAAGCCCCACCGCAGCATCACGCCCTCGCTCTGCTGATCGTGTAACCGGATCGCGGGCACGTATTGGGGTGCCGAGACGTTGAACTTCGGCGCGAATTTCCACCACGTCGTGCCCGGCAGAAACTCATGTTCCGCTGCGGCCTGGTCCGGAAGAACATAACGCTGACACATTGGACGGAAGGATACGGTCGGACACGGGACAAAACCGTGACGAAGCGCCGCTCTTTGACAATAGCCGGACCGCTCCCCTGACCCCCTGCCCCGCCGGGCGGCGGGCACGCCCCCGAGCTATGCCACCTTGCTCCGCGACGGCCATTCCTCCCGATCGGACGCATCGTTCCCCAGCACGGACGTCAAATCCTTGAGAAGGCGCCCCAGTTCTCCCGCCATGACGGCGAAGTCGATGTCGAATTGCTCGGCCGGATCGACATCGTCGCCTTCGGTGTTGTCCTTGCTCATTTCCAGAAATTCGAGCCGTTTCACCTGGAGCTTGTCGGTGAGCACGAAAGACACGCGGTCGTTCCAAGTCAGACCAAGTCGAGTGGGGTATTTTCCAGCCGCGAGATGTCCTCGAATCTCCTTGCCGTCGAGCGGATGCCGGGTGTATCGGACGATGGACTTCGCCTTGTCGGCGCTTTGCAATTCGAGATCATCGTCGATCGAAAAATGAACGGGCGCTTCGCCGCGCAATAGCCAGGAGGCCATGGATGCCTGCGGCGAACGCCCGGTCTCGATCGTCTGCGGCGCAAAGGAGCCGAGCGTATCACTCAACGTTTCCACCACCATCTCGGCACGAGGAATGCTCGACGCGTCCACCGCGAACCACCCGGATGCCGGATCGAGCCAGGCCCGCGTGGTACGGCGCCGCGTGAGTGCTCGAGCGCGTAGTTCGTCGGCAACCCGCGCTCGTAGGTCGCGCATTTGTTTGCGCCCCACAGGAAACCCTTGTTCCTGCGCCTGAACCTCGGCGCGCTCCTGCGCGACCTGGCGCACGATGGACCCGGGGAGCAATTTCTCGTCCACACCGAGAGCCACCATGTGCTGTTGATTGACAGTGTGCAGAAGCCGCCCACCGCCGGTCACAGGGACCCACCCTCGGCTCGACATGTCGAAGGGGCCACAAGGTTTCAGCGTGCGCCCGGCAAGCTGTGTCTCGAATTCGGCGGCAGAGAGCTCCCAATTCGCGGGTAGTCGATGAAAAACCAAATTCTTGAACAGCATGAACGGCACCCGGCGCGAAAGGAGCGCGGATTATATTGGGCGCGACGCAAGATGTTGGATTTTATTCGCCGCTCTCGCGCGGCGCCCGCAGCGCAACCGTGTGGCTGCGGCTAGAATGCACCGGCGTCGCGTGCGGCGCGCGCCTCATCAAGGCTCGCTTAATTTACTTTGCCCAGAAAACCTGATAGGACGGCCACGGATGAAACTGACGCTTGGATTTTTCAGCGCATGCGCGCTGGCATGTTTGATTTTTGCGCACCCCGCGGCGGGCGCCGAAATCCTGCTGGTTCACGGCCACATTTACACTGGAAATCCGCGCGCCAAGTGGGCGACGGCGGTAGCGGTCGCGGATGAGCGCGTCGCCGCCGTCGGCAGCGACGCCGCCATACTGAACCGTCGCAAGGCCCACACCCAGATCGTCGACCTGCACGGGCAGACGGTGATCCCGGGCATCGTCGATTCGCACATGCATATGCTGTACGGCGCGTACGCGTTGCATGGACTCAACCTCTCGACGCCCGAGTCGAGCATCACGCCGGACAAACCGGACGCACTCGTCGCGCGCTTAAAGGCATACGCCGGCGCGCATCCGCAAGACGCTGTGCTTTTCGCGCGCGCGGATTTCAGTTCGGCGCCGCCGACGACGCCAACCGCCGCGTTGCTCGACCGCGCCGTGCCCGACCGCCCGCTCGTGGTGCACAACACCTCCGAGCACGCCCTCTGGCTCAATTCTGCGGCTCTGAGACTCGCCGGACTCGACGAACGCCCCGTAAAGGACCTCGATGAGGAACGCGGCGTGATGCGCGACGCCAGCGGACATGCCACGGGTGTGCTCCTGGAGGCGGCCATGCAGATCGCCGGCCGCGCCGTTGCCGCGCGAATCCCGGTGGATGACCAACTCGCGATGCTGCGCGACGCAACCCGATATCTGAATAGCTTAGGGTTGACCAGCATCGTCAACGCGACGGGAGATCTTGAGGAGCTCAAGCTCTACGCGGCGTTGCGCGACCGCGGCGAATTGACTGTCCGGACCCGCACAGCATTCGGCGCGGTGGCTGTTCAGCACCGCCTCACACCGCAATTCCTCGCCCAGCTCGACCAAGCCCGCGGCCTCTACCATGACGACTGGGTCGCGGCCAATCTCGTGAAGTTCTTCGCCGACGGCGGTACTGGATTGGTCCCGCCGCTGGTCTACTCGGCGCAGGATTATGAGACGCTGGTGATGGAGCTGGACCAGCGGGGCTATCAGATCATGACGCACGCGCTGCGCGCCGATTCGGTTCACATGATCCTCGACACGTACCAGCGCCTGGAGCAGGCGCACGGCCGCCGCGATCGCCGTCTGCGAATCGAACACGCCGACCTGATCGATGCGGTGGATATGCCGCGGTTCGCCGAACTCGGCGTGATCGCCGACATGCAGCCCACGTTCTGCTGCGCCGAAGACGGAGCCAGCTTCGACGCCGCGAACGCGATCCCGTCGGACCGCTGGCAATCCCTGGAGCGCGGCGGAGCCACATTGGCGTTCAGCAGCGACTGGCCATGCACCTGGCCGCCCAGTCCGTTCGTGTCGATCCAGCAGGCTGTGACCCGCCAAGCCTGGCGTTCGCCGGACACCGCGAACATCCCCGGCGTGCCCTTGGATGGAGCTGCTCAGGGCGGAGCGCGGGCGACCGGCGCGGTTTACGTACCGGATGAAAGGATCACGGTGGAGGACGCTGTCGGCGCCTTCACTCGCGGTTCCGCGTACGCTGCATTCTCGGATGATCGGGTGGGAACACTGGAAATCGGCAAGCTCGCGGACTTGGCCGTGCTATCGCAGGATATTTTTTCGGCCGATCCGCTCAGCATAGGCAAAACCCGCGTCACACTGACCATGGTGGGCGGCAAGATCGTCTTCAGGGCGCAATGACGGCACCGTGCTCCGCTCCAAGCGCAGGCGTCCCTATCCCCAGACTTCGCGGGCTGTTTCGACGATCAGTCGAAGCTTGGCGACCTGCTGGTCAACGGTGAGCGCATTGCCTTCCACAGTCGACGAAAAGCCGCATTGCGGACTCAAGCAGAGCTGGTCGAGCGGAACAAATTTGGCCGCCTCGTCGATCCGGCGCTTGAGCGCGTCCTTGCTCTCGATCGCGCCGCGCTTGGAGGTTACCAGCCCCAGCACCACCATCTTGCCCTTGGGCACGAACCGCAGCGGTTCGAAACCGCCCGAGCGCTCGTCGTCGTACTCGAGAAAAAAACCGTCGACGTTCAGCCGACCGAATAAAGCGTCGGCCACGTGGTCGTAACCGCCGGCCGCGACCCACGACGAGCGGAAGTTACCGCGGCATAGATGGGTGCATACCGTCATCCCGGCGGGTTTCTTCTCGAGAGCGCCATTGATGAGGTCGATGTACACCAGATGTTGGTTTTCCGCATCGCCGCCGATCTGCGCCATATGCTCGCGCTGCGCCGGATCGTTCAGATAGGCGAGACTGGTGTCGTCCAGTTGGAGGTAAGTGCATCCGAATTTGCCGAGTTGCTCGACCTCATCCGCATATGCCTTGGACAGGTCGCGCCAAAACTGTTTCATATCAGGATATACCGCCGCGTCGATGGCAGCGCGTCCGCCCCGGTAATGAATCATGCTGGGGCTTGGAATGGTGAGCTTGGGAGTGCCGCGTGCGATCGATTTCAAATACGAGAAATCGTCGCCGAAAATGCATTTCTTCAGCGTGAGCTTCCCCGTGACCCGCAATGCCGCCGGAGTAAACTCGATGTCGCCCTTCTCATTGTGGAACCGCACCTTGAGGTTGTCCTGGACCTTGGTCGCACCGCCGAGCTGATAGAGGAAATCCATGTGCCATGAGCCGCGGCGGAATTCTCCGTCCGTGACGCCCTGCAGGCCCGCCTCTTCCTGCATCCTCACCGCGTCGGCGACGGATGTATCCTCGATGGTGCGCAGCTGCGCCGCTGATATCTCGCCATTCTTGAATCGGTCGCGGGCCCGCAGGAGTTCCGGCGGACGCAGCAGGCTGCCGACATGATCGGCCCGGAACGGAGGTTTACCGTTCATCATGGACGCACCCCCGCCAACCGCGGAAATATCCTCCGCGCATTGCCCTCGAAGATTTTATGGCGGTCGCCGTCGCTCAAACCGAGCGCATCGAGATAACGCTTCGTATCGTCGAAATAATAGCCGGTCTCCGGATCGATTCCGCGCACCGCGCCCACCATTTCTGAGCCGAAGATGATGTTGTCGGCCGGTATCACCTTGAGCAACAGCTCGATGCCGGGTAGATGATAGACACAGGTGTCGAAGAACACGTTTTTCAACAGAAGGTCCGCAAGCAGCGGACGCTTCAGATCCTGCGCAAGTCCGCGATACCTTCCCCAGTGGTACGGCACGGCACCGCCGCCATGCGGAATGATGAACCGCAGAGTTGGGAAATCGCCGAACAGGTCGCTCGTCAGGAATTGCATGAACGCCGTGGTGTCGGCATTGATGTAGTGCGCGCCGGTCGCGTGGAAATTCGGGTTGCAGGAGGAGCTCACGTGCACCATGGCCGGAACGTCGAGTTCCACCATCTTCTCGTAGAGCGGATACCAGTGGCGGTCGGTGAGCGGCGGCGACGTCCAATTCCCGCCGGAAGGGTCCGGATTGAGATTGCAGCCGATGAACCCCAATTCGCTGACGCAGCGCTCGAGCTCCGCGGCACTGTTGACCGGAGCAACCCCCGGCGACTGCGGCAACTGACAGACGCCGACGAAATTCTCGGGGTACAGCGTGCAGACGCGGTGTATCAAATCGTTGCAGGCCCGCGTCCAACGTCGACTGGTCGTCTCGTTGCCGATGTGATGGGCCATGGCCGAGGCACGCGGCGAAAAAATCGTCAGATCAGTGCCCCGCTCCCGCTGCAGCTTGAGTTGGGCATTCTCCAGACTCTCGCGAATCTGGTCGTCGCTGATCGGCGCCTGCGCGTCAAAGGGAAGATCCACCCGGTCTTTCAGCCCCGCGATCTGCGCGTCGCGAAATTTCTGCAGCGCGCCCGGCGCCGTCGTGTAGTGACCGTGACAATCGATGATCATGATGGCCTCTCTTGCGTTCCGTAGACGTTCAATCGCGCCAATACATGCGGGTAGGATTGTCCACCAGAATGCGCGTACGCACAGCTGCGTCGGGACAGAGCTCGCCGAACAAGTCCACCAATTCCCCATCGTTCGGCATGTCCTTCATGATGTTGGGATGGGGCCAGTCCGTGCCCCAGAGGATACGCGCCGGGTCGACCGCGATCAGCGCCTGTGCGAAAGGCACCGCATCGCGGAAGGGCCGCGCGCCGCTCGAGACGCGCTCGGCGCCGCATACCTTGACCCACGCCAGCGGATTGTTTCGGAACAAGTCGAGCAGGGATTGAAAAGGCCGCTGTTCGAGACCCTCGGCGGCCTTCACGCGTCCCATGTGATCGATGATGAACGGCACGTCGATGCGGCCGAGCAAGTCCCGCTGGGCGAGGATGTCGTCCGCGTCGAAGTGCAGCACGATGTGCCAACCCAGGGGTTTGATTCGGGCAACCAAGCGGTGGAATACGGCGAGGTCCGGAACGCCCCCCAAGTGCTTGACGAAATTGAAGCGTATGCCGCGAATGCCGCCCTCGTGCAAGCGCTCGAGTTCCCGGTCCGAGACTCGATCTTCCACGCAGGCGACGCCGCGATAGGCACCGTCACTTGACGCGATGGCGTCCAGGGTGACATCCATTTCCGTCCCGTGACAGCTTGCATGCACGATGACCGCGCGGGAAATACCTAAGCGAGCATGCAATTTCCGCAAATTTGCCACCGGCGCGTCGGGCGGCGTGTAGCTGCGATCCGCCGCATAGGGGAATTTGGCTGCGGGCCCGAAGACGTGGCAGTGAGCATCGCACGCACCCGGCGGCAGCACGAGCGTGGGCACGACCGGATTCGGATCCGGCGGCGGACAAGTCTTGAGGGGATTCTTGGCGGGCACCGTCACTTGCGCGGCACCTCTTGGGTTTCAGCCCCTTGGGTTGCGGCCTCATCGTTGAAATACTTGAGGCCCGCCTTGGCAAGCGTGTCGCGCATACCGTAGATATCGAGCCCCAGTTCACCGGCCCCCAGGCGCTCGCGCGTCGCCGCCTCCTTGGCCTCCCGCCGACCCGCCGCCTCCGCCACCGCGGCGGCACGCGCCTTCGGCACGACCACGACACCATCATCGTCGGCAATGATCACGTCGCCCGGCTGCACCAAGGCGCCCGCACAGATGATCGGCGTATTGACTGAACCGACGGTCGCCTTGACTGTGCCCTTGCCATACACCGCCTTGGCCCACACGGGAAATTGCATGCTGCGCAGGTCCGCCGTGTCCCGACAGCCGGCATCGATGACCAAGCCGATGCCACCGCGGGCGCGAAACGACGTCGCAAGCAAATCGCCGAACATGCCGTCGGCGTTGCCGGAGGATGTGCCGAGGACCGCGATGTCGCCGGCCTGCAGCATCTCCGCCGCCACATGCAGCATCCAGTTGTCGCCGGGGTGCGCAAATATTGTCACCGCCGTGCCGCATGCCCGGGCGCCGGGATAAATCGGCCGCATGTACGGCGCCAACAGACCCACCCGGCCCATGGCCTCGTGAATGGTCGCGACGCCATATTTGGAGAGTGCCGCCACGCTCGCCGCGTCCGCCCGTTTGACGTTCTTAACCGCAATTCCTGATTGGCCGATCATGGGTGCCTTCCGACGGTGGTTTTCATTACTCAGCGATAGTGATTATCACGTATACTATCGAGGAATGATAAGCATACCTGTTATAGCGTTTACGCATATCCGTCACCTCGACCGCGCACGGGAGCGTCGCTCCACATGGATCTGAAACAGCTCGAGTACTTTCGCCACGTGGCCGAGCTAGGCAGCTTCACGCGGGCAGCCTCCTTTCTTTCGGTGGTGCAACCTGCCCTGAGCCGCCAGGTGCGCCAACTCGAAGTAGAACTGGGTCAAAATCTTTTCGAGCGCAACGGTCGCGGTGTGGTGCTCACGGATGCCGGCGCACGCCTGCTGGAACATACCCGGGGCATCCTCACTCAGGTCGGGCGCGCGCGGCAGGAATTGGAGGACCAGCGAAATGGCGACTCCGGACACTTTGCGCTCGGTCTGCCCCCCAGTCTCGGCAGCAGCGTTACGGTGCCCCTCGTGAAAGCGTTCGGCCTAAGTCTCCCCAACGCACGCCTGGCAACCGTCGAAGGATTGTCGGCCTATATCCTGGAATGGCTGATCGTCGGCCGGGTCGATTGCGCACTGGTCTACAACGCGACCGCGTCGGCCACCGTGGACCTGCTGCCGCTGCTCGATGATCAGCTTTACTTGATAGCGCCGCTCGCGGCGCGCTCCGCCGACGGGGCAGCGGGGCTGCGGGACGGAATCACGCTCGGCGCTCTTGCCGACTACCCGCTCATCATTCCAAGCCGGCCTCACGCCATGCGCATGTCGGTCGAAAACGCATTGGCGAGCGTGGATCGCAAGATACGCGTTGCACATGAGATCGAGTGCATTCCCGCGGTCATCGATCTCGTGCGCCAGGGTCATGGATTCGGTGTTTTGCCGATGAATGCGGTTAAATCCAGTCAATGGGCGAGTGAAGTGAGGGCATTGCCCATCGGGAATCCACCGTTGACCACGTCCCTCTCCATCGCGACCTCCGCCCAGCGTCCGCGCAGCCCCCTCATGCGCAAGGCGATCGATTGCATCCGCCACATCGTGCGGCAGGAAATCACATGACTCAACCGCATGACTACGACAGTATTCCCGGGACCTACGTCTACAATTCCGAGCTTGGGCGCATCGGATATCCCCTCAACATGTTCTGCATGTCGCTCAACAAGGCCGAGAACCGCAAGGCCTTCAAGGAGAACGAGGCCGCCTACCTGGATCGATACACTCTCACGGCGGAGCAGCGTCGCACCGTGCTCCAGCGCGATTGGCTGGGCATGCTGAAAGTCGGCGGAAATATTTATTACACGATCAAGATCGCCTTCTGCGACGGTCTGACATTTCAAGATGTCGCCGGCATGATGTCCGGGGTGCCCAAGGAAACCTACGCGAAGATGATGCTTGCCGGCGGCCGCAGCCCCGACGGCAACCGGTACAAGGATACGGGCGCAGCCGCGGAGGAAAAATGATGGCGAAAATCGTTGCAGGCATCGCATGTTCGCACGTTCCAGCCATCGGAGTCGCGATGGACAAGGGACAGACAGCCACCGCGTACTGGGAGCCGCTGTTCAAAGGCTATGGACCTGCCCGCGATTGGCTCGCACAGTTGGCGCCGGACGTTGCAATCATCGTATACAACGATCATGCGTCCGCCTTCTCGTTGGAGATCATCCCGACCTTTCTCATCGGCGTGGCGGATCGATTCCCGATCGCCGACGAGGGCTTCGGTCCTCGCCCCGTTCCCGCAGTTCAAGGGCATCCCGAACTCGCGTGGCACCTCGCGGAATCGCTGATACTCGACGAATTCGACATGACCATCGCCAATGAAATGCCGGTGGATCACGGGCTCACCGTCCCCTTGTCGGTCACTTGCGGACAGCCGGCCGCATGGCCCTTCAAGGTAATCCCGATCTGCGTGAACGTCGTGCAGTATCCCCCGCCGACCGGCGCCCGCTGTTTCAAGTTGGGACGGGCCATCGCCAAGGCCGTCAAAACATTCCCGGAAGACCTCCGCGTCGTGATTTACGGCACCGGCGGGATGTCGCATCAGTTGCAGGGCGAACGCGCCGGGCTCATCAACCGGAAATTCGACACGGCCTTCCTCGACAATCTGACCAAGGATCCGTTGTCGCTCACCAAGATTTCGCACACCGAATACATGCGCGAAGCCGGATCGGAAGGCGTGGAAATGGTGATGTGGCATGTGATGCGCGGCGCCCTCGAGGAGAACGCATCGGAAGTCTACCGGCACTACCACGTTCCGGCGTCCAACACGGCCGCCGCGCTGATGATTCTCGACAACGGGAGCGAATCATGAAGGTCTGTCTCGCCGGTCACGGCGCTTTCGGCATCAAGCATCTCGAAGCCATGTCCAGAATTCCGGATATCGAAGTCGTCTCGCTGGCCGGTTCCAATAGGGAGTCCGCGCGGGAAGTCGCGCAACAGTGGAAAATCCCCCACTGGACCGCCGACCTCGCCGAGAGCCTGGCACAACCCGGACTGGATGCGGTGATCCTGACCACCCCCACCCAGATGCATGCCGCCCAGGGGGTTGAATGCATGCGCGCGGGCAAGCACGTCATGATCGAAATACCGATGGCGGATTCAGTGGAGGATTCAGAACGGCTGGTGCGGACGCAGAAGGAAACCGGCGTGGTCGCGATGGCGGGCCACACCCGTCGCTTCAACCCAAGTCATCAATGGATTCACAAGCGCATTCGCGCCGGTGAACTCAAGGTGCTGCAAATGGATGTGCAGACCTATTTCTTCCGGCGCACCAATACGAATGCGCTCGGCAAACCACGGAGCTGGACCGATCATTTGCTTTGGCACCATGCTTGCCACACCGTGGACCTGTTCGGTTACCAGACCGGCGAGAGCATCTCGCGGAGTTTTGCACTGCAAGGCCCGAAGCATCCCACCCTCGGCATCGCGATGGACATGAGCATAGGACTCAAGGCGCCGTCAGGGGCCATCTGCACCCTGTCCCTGTCCTTCAATAACGACGGGCCGCTGGGTACTTTCTTCCGCTATATCTGCGACAACGGTACATTTATCGCGCGCTACGACGAACTGCTGGACGGAAAGAACAATTCCGTCGACGTCTCCAAGGTCGATGTCTCGATGAACGGCATCGAGCTCCAAGACCGCGAGTTTTTCGCGGCAATCCGCGAGGGTCGCGAGCCCAATGCCAGCGTGGCGCAGTGCCTGCCTGCGATGCAGACGTTGGGAAAACTGGAGCGGCAGCTGAAGGACTAGCCGGGAGCCTTTTTTAGACAGCCTCCTCGAAAGGCAGTCCCACGTAGTTTTCCGCGAGACTGGTGAGCGCGGCGGGCGAGCCCGTCAGATAGTCGAGCTCGGCGAGCTGGAGGCGATGCCCAAAGGCTTCGTCCGAAAATTTGTGTGTAACGGACGTGAACCACCATGAGAAGCGCTCCGCCATCCAAATTCGTCTCAAGGCTCGTTCGGAATAGCGATCGAGCAAGTGCGTTCGGCCGGTGCGGAATCGCTCGACCAGAGCCTGGTAGAGGATCCGCACGTCGGCGGCGGCAAGATTGAGCCCCTTGGCGCCGGTCGGCGGCACGATGTGCGCCGCGTCGCCGACCAGGAACAATCGGCCGAACCGCAGCGGTTCGACCACGAAACTGCGCAGCGGGGCGATGCTCTTCTCGATGGACGGCCCCGCGACCACCGCGCCGGCTACATCGACCGGCAAGCGCAGCCGCAGTTCATCCCAGAATCGGGTGTCGGGCCACGCGTCCAATGGTTCCTCCAAGCCGCACTGCACGTAATATCGGCTGCGTGTCAGCGAGCGCATGCTGCACATGGCGAACCCGCGCGGATGGTTCGAATAAACCAGTTCGTGCGACGCCGGCGGTACGTCGGCGAGAATACCCAGCCATCCGAAGGGGTAGACCCGTTCGAATGTTTGCATGGCCGCCGACGGCACGCTGCGCCGGCATACGCCGTGATAGCCGTCGCAACCGATGACGTAATCGCAGACCAGTTCGTGCGTGCCGCCCCGGTGAGTGTAGCGGACCGTGGGATGTTCGCCGTCGAAGCCCGAGATGCTGACGTCGCCTGCCTCGAAAACGGGCGGGCTCCCCGCCGCCGCGCGCGCGTCCATGAGGTCCTTGGTCACTTCGGTTTGTCCGTAAACCGACACTCCACTACCGGTGAGGCCCTTGAGGTCGACTCGAAACGAGCGGTCGGCGAACCCCAGGGCGAACCCGTCGTGCACCAATCGCTCGCGCTGCAAACGATGGTCGACCTTGGCGATGGTCAGCAGATCCACCGTGCCCTGTTCGAGAACTCCTGCGCGGATACGCCCTTCGACGTGGTCGCGTGACTGACGTTCGAGCACCACGCTGTCCACGCCGTGAAGATGCAAGAGTTGGGAAAGCAAAAGCCCGGAAGGTCCGGCACCGATGATTGCCACCTGCGTACGAGCCATGACGGATCCTTGAAATGTGCCCGGCAGCCTAGCAGCGACGCGCGCGGCCTATTGCACGATTCGGGGTCTGACTGGTACTTATCCGTCACCTAGGAGCCTGTCACAGGCTCCTGATGCCGGCGAAACTCGGTCGGCGACACGCCGGTGTGCTTGCGGAAGAAGCGGCAGAAATAGGCGGGATCCTTGAATCCGAGCTCCACCGCGACGCCGGCGACCGAGCCGGCGACGTACACCAAGCGGCGCCGCGCTTCCAGAGTCAGTCTCTGCTGCACGATGTCGAAGGCGGTGCCGCCGGTCAGGTTACGGCAGATCCGGTTCAAACTGCTCTCGGACAGGGCGAGCTGGCGCGCATAGCGTTTCACCGGCCAGTGTTTCTGGTAATGAGTCTCGACCAGCATCCTGAAGCGGCGCAGCCGATCAAGTTCGTAGCGGTCGGGCGACTCGGTCGCCGTCGTCGCCACGGTTGCCGATGACAGTATCCACAACACCGAACAGGCCAGCCAGCCGACCTGAGGGCCCGGGCTCTCGGGTTCCCTGAACTCCCGGATCAAGTTGTCGAAAAGTCTCGCGGCTCGCGCCGCGAGCAACGGGTCGGAGGAAAGTTCGAGGACGCGAGGCGCCGCAAAAAGCGCGGTGATCGGCGCCTGGTGAACGGTGCTGGCGATGTTCCAGAGACGGTCGAGGTTTATGGTGAGCACGTATCCCTGACTGTCGGCGTGAAAACCGAAGCCATGCACGGCGCCCGCGGGGATGATGACCACGGCGGGTCCTTCGATCTCGACATGAGATCCCTCGAGATCGGCGGCCACGGGACCGGATGTGACATACACGCACTGGCACAGACCGGTGTGGCGATGAGTGCCGATCTTCCACAAATACTTGCGGCTTCGCGACTGTATATCTTCGATGTGCAGCGCATCGGTCTGCCCTATTGCCCCCGACGTTTCGCCGTATAGCGAAAAGATTGGAATGTGCCGACGGGCAGACCGGTTCATGCGGACTTACGTCACGTCTGGGGCAAGACGCTGAGATCCTGGACCAGCAACACTTCGCAAGCACCCGCGCCGGTGTCGGTGCGCACCAAAGACGATTTGATCCATGCGCCATCGTCGCGCTTTCCGTCCACCAAGAGCCCGGACAATGTGACGATCTGGCCGGGGCGCAGACGGGACAGCTGCCGCGCGATCAGCGGACTGCCGGGAATGACATGCGTGTTGGCGCTGTGGGAGACGATGACCTCCTTGGAAATGGTTGTGCTTGACGGCGACCGCCAGAAATAGAACCGGTTCGCCTGCGAAATATCCATGTTGTTCAAGATTCGGTTGTCAGACATCGGCCCCCAGCCGAGCGCGAGGTCCTCCGGAACGAGAGGAGCAAGAAAGTCGACATGATATCGCTCGACGCCCAAGATTCGTGCAGTGATCTGATATGTGGCGCGAGGCGTCAGCGCCCATCGACCGATTCGGGCCGGCACGATCGACGCGACATCGCCCTGCAGCGGTTCGGCGGGCGCGAGGATGCCGTCGGGACAATGAACCGGCCGGCCGATGTACCAGTTCCATCCGCCCCAGACGATGTAGACGGCAACCAGAGTTTTCAGCAGGGGATGGCGCCACACGCCTCATTTTGGCCGAAACCGCGGCGGGGTACCGTGACGCCGGTATCGGTGAGGTTCATACCCGCCCGGGCGCATGCGCGCGCCCGGGTAGGTGTCAAGGGCGAAGAATCAGGCCGGCTTTGCCGCCCAAACCTTGCACCAGCCACCGGCAGGAACACTATGTCCGGCGAAGATATTGCACCCGGCCGTCGCATCCCCCGCCTTGCCCACGTACTGCGCGCAGGTGCTGCATTTCTGACCGGCCTTGTACGTGGGGTTGGCCGCCGCATCCACCTTGGTCGCATCGGTAACGTAGTTCAGCGCTTTGGCCGTGGGATCGTTCGCGTCCAGCAGAGTCAGCGCCGCTGCGCCGGCGGCGCCGCCGATCAAACCAAACGCAGGAACCAAGGTGCCGGCGATAAGGCCGCTCTTGACGATCGATCGACGTGTCATCTTGCTTTGCATTGAGAAGATCCTCGTGGTGGAAGGTGGTATTTTCCCGCTTTTCGCGGACCAATTGCCACAATTAATTTACCGGATCGCCGCCGCGCCCGAAACGTCGTCGCGTTCGATGCATGGACGCCCTACTTCGAACCGGCGACGGCGGCCGCGGCCGGCCGGATGCCGCGCCGGCTGGCTGTCTTCGCCTCGTGCGTCGGAATCGACGCCAGCCTCGCGGTATTGACAACGGCCATGTGCGTCAGGGCCTGCGGAAAGTTGCCGAGCATCCGTCTCGCACGTGGATCATATTCCTCGGCGAGCAACCCGACATCGTTGCACAGCGCGAGCAGACGTTCAAACAGCGCTTCGCCCTCCTCGCGGCGTCCGCTCAACAGATAGCAGTCGGCCAACCAGAAGGAACAAGGCAGGAAGGCGCCCTCTCCCGCCGGCAGCGCATCCACTCCGGTTTCAGTCGAATAGCGCATCACCAGGCCATCGACCACCAGCGCCTGCTCGATCGCGGCGATCGTGCCCAACACCCGAGGATCGTCGGGAGGCAGGAATCCCACTTGAGGTATCAACAGCAGACTTGCGTCGAGCTGCGCGGATTCATAAGACTGTACGAATGCATTCTGCCGCGTATCGAAACCCATCGCGCACACCTGCGCGTGTATGGCGGCGCGGAGCTCCCGCCACCGGTCGAGCGGCGCATCCAGACCATCGCGCTCCGCATCCTTGATGCCTCGGTCGAATGCCACCCACGCCATCACCTTGGAATGCGTGAAATGCCGGCGCCGTCCGCGCACTTCCCAGATGCCGTCGTCGGGCTCCTCCCAGATCGATTCGAGCCAGTCGAGCATCGCCAGCTGGAAGGGCCACGCCGCCGGCTCCGGCTCCAAGCCGCTCAACCTGGCAAGATGCAAGGTATCCATGATTTCGCCGTAGACGTCGAGTTGAAGTTGGGCGGCGGCGGCATTGCCTACTCGCACCGGCGCCGATCCCTGGTAGCCCGGAAGCCAGGCCAACTCATACTCCTCGAGACGACGCGCACCGTCGACGGCGTACAGCATCTGCAAATCCTTGGGAGATCCTGCCACCGCGCGCAGCAGCCATTCCCGCCAGCAAGTCGCCTCCCTGACGTAGCCTGCGAGGAGCAACGCGTTCAAGGTAAAGGTCGCGTCACGCAGCCAGCAATATCGATAGTCCCAGTTGCGCACCCCACCCGGGCGTTCCGGCAGCGACGTCGTGGGGGCCGCGACGATTCCGCCCGTGGGATTGTAAGTGAGGGCCTTGAGCGTGATGAGCGAACGCATGACGGGAGCGCGCCAGCGTCCACCGTTCTGGCAGCGGCCAGACCACCGGTGCCAGAGGTCGGTTGTTTCGGCCAAGGAGGCTTCGGCATCGAGGGGATCCTTGGTCGCATGGTGGGAAGGCCGGTAATTGAGCACGAACGATTCCCGTACGCCGGGGCCCACGCTGAATTCAGCGACCGTCTTCATGTTTTCGCCGGTGACGGGTTTGGAACCGGTGAGTTCGAGAGTGTCGGGCCCGGCCGTCATCAACAACACGTTCCCGGAACGGCGGACCCAAGGTACGATGGACCCGTAGTCGAAGCGAACGATCAGCTCCATGCGAAGCGCAACGCTTCCGCTCAGGCCCTCGACGATGCGCACCACATCCCAGCGCTCATCGCTCAACGGCATGTAGTCGATCACCCGAACGCTTCCGTCATCGGTCTCGAAATCGGTATGCAGGACGAGCGTATCGCCGCAATACCGCCGTGTCACCCGGCGGACCTGTCCAAGCGGCGCAATGAGCCAACGGCCATGTTCCGGCCCTCCCAACAGCGCGGCAAAACATGCGCCCGAATCGAATCGCGGAAAGCACAGCCAGTCGATCGAGCCATCGTTGCCGACCAATGCCGCGGTATGACAATCGCCGATCAGCGCATAGTTCTCGATGGGCAGCGGCATCAGGATCGAGAGCCGTATTCGTAGGCGAACACCCGCGTAAATTCGGCGCCCAGCAGGAAAACCTGCGCCGAGTAGTAGATCCACAGCAACAGCACGATGAGCGAACCCGCCGCGCCGTACGCCGAATTGAATGAGCTCTTGCCGAGATATATGCCGATCAAGAATTTGCCGACCGTGAAGAGCAACGCCGTGACGGTGGCCCCGATCCACACGTCTCCCCAGGGGATGGATTCGCGCGGCACGTACCGGTAGATCAGCGCGAAAAGCAGCACAGTCATCCCGAAACTGACGACCAGATCGAGCGCGGGAAGCAAGATTTCCAGTTGCGGCAGAAATGCGCCCAGCCAGCCGCCGAAAGCCGCCAGCGCCGCACTTGCCACCAGCGATACGAGCAGCAGGAAGCCAACCCCCAGCACCATGCCCACGGACAAGACCCTCGCTCGAACGAACCGCCACCAACCGACGCTCTTGGCCGGCGGCGTCTGCCAGATTCGCTCGAGGGCGTTTTGCAGTTCGCCGAAAACGCTGGTGGCCCCCACGACGAGGGTCACGATGCCGATTGCCGCCGCCAATCCTTTCTTGTCGCTGTAGTGCGCGCTCGTGAGGAGTTCCCGTATTGCGGCAGCACCCGCGTCACCCGTCAACGCCCTCAATTGCGAGAGCACCTCGGATTGAGCGGTATCCGCACCGAAGACGGCACCCGCAATGGCCACCGCGATGATGAGGATGGGGGCCACCGAAAATATTGTGTAGAACGCGAGCGCAGCACCTAGGCTCGACGCATTGTGATCGAACCACGCCGTGACCGATTTGGTGACGATGCCCAGGACATCGCGCGTTGGCGAGCGCCGCGTTGGCGAGCGCCGCGTTGGCGAGCGCCCAACAGCACCGCCGGAAGAACGCGCCGTGTAGGACATGCTGACGACCGTATACGGCCGATGACCGCGCGCCTAGTGCCCGCGTTCGCATGCCCCCGTAGGCGTCGGCTTACGCTGCCGTCACTTCGGCAGGCCACCGGAACCCATCGGTTGCGGAGACCGTGACGCGCCTCGCAGAAAGCGCGCCTCCCTTCCGGTTGAATTCGTGGCTAATGTCAAAATCAGCCCAACTTCAGCAGATCTTGCTCGTCGACGATGACCCCGGCGCCATCCAGCTGATGGGCAGCCTCCTCGCGAATTTGGCGACTCTGCGATCCGCCACCAACGGCAAGGATGCGCTGCGCCTCGCCCATGAAGTCGTTCCTGATCTGATTCTCCTCGACGTCGAAATGCCGGGAATGAGCGGATTTCAACTTTTGCAGGCTCTCAAAGCGGAAGTGGAGCTGGCCCACGTGCCGGTGATTTTCATCACCAGCCACACCGAGGCGGGATTCGAAGTCTCCGCCTTGGAAATGGGCGCGGTTGATTTCATCGCGAAACCCTTCAGATCCTCCTTGGTCTTGGCCCGCGTCAGGCTCCATCTGCGCATGAAGCGCATGGCGGACGAGTTGCGCAGAGCCGCCACCATCGACTCGCTGACGGGGCTGGCGAACCGTCGGATGTTCGACCAGTCGCTGGCGCGCGAATGGCTTCTGGCCCGCCGGACCGGCGATACCATCTCGCTGTTATCCATCGATGTGGATCATTTCAAGTCATACAACGAACGGTACGGGCGCCAGCAAGGCGACGAGTGCTTGCGGCAAGTGGCTGCGGCGCTGGTGTCCGCGTGCCGCCGCCCGGCGGACATCGTGGCCCGTTACGACGGCCAGGAGTTCATGATCCTGCTGCCGCAGACGGCGCGGTTGGGGGCCGAGCATATCGGCCGCCGCGTACTCGATGCGGTCCAGGCTCTCGATATCTGCCACGAAGATTCATCGCCGACTCGGTATGTGAGCGTCAGCGTCGGCATCGCCTTTCATGACGATCAGAGCAATCGAAGAATTGACGAAGCCCGCTTTACCGCCGACGACTTGGTGGTGGCGGCGAATAAGGCCCTGGGCACAGCCAAGCGCGCCGGCCGCGCCAGGGCAAAATTA
>JAXDQI010000246.1:0-18298 GCA_034667965.1 Gammaproteobacteria bacterium | reverse complement strand
GCCGGGGCGCTGTTGGAAATAACCGGCGGCGAATTCATCCGCATCTCGGCGGACAATCTGAACAACTCCGCGGGCCTGACGGAAGGCGACGTACGCGCCTCCTTCACACAGAGCAACGCCGGGGTGTCGCTGGGTCGTCCCCTACAGGGACGGTCCTTTCTGTTCGCGGTGGGTTACCGCTTCTGATCACAGCGCATGCGCCGTGGGCACAGCGTGCGGGTCACGCTGCTGCCCTTCGGCACCTGGATCGGCTCGAATTAGAGCCAGGAGCGTAGGGGCAGGGGTCGCGATCCCGGTACTGCGTGGCCGCCCGTTCGTATTATGATGCGCCACCTTCCTCAGCCGGGTGATGAAATGCGTGTGATCGCGAACGATCTTGTCAGCTCCGCCGTTCTACGCCGCCCGCTGATCGCCCTGGTGTCCATCGGCATGCTGCTGTACGGCACCCTTGAATCGCGCGCCGACAACGCGCCGCGTCCGGCCCCTGGCGAGGAATACATCAGTGCGATCGTGGGTGGTCCTGTCCACCCGCCCGAGCCGGCGCCGGCGCGCAAGCCAGGTGAAGGTGCCGGCCCGTTCAAGCGACTGGTGATCCGCGGTGCGACCATGGTCGATGGCACCGGCGCCCCCGCGATCGGCCCGGTTGACATCGTCATCGAGAACAGCAAGATCGCCCGCATCGTCAGTGTCGGGTATCCGAAGGTGCCTATCAAGGAGTCGCGCCGGCCCGAGAAGGGAGACTACGAGATCGATGCCGCAGGCATGTACGTGCTGCCTGGCTTTATCAATGCACATGCACATATAGCCGACGCGGGTCAAGGCAAGGTCGGCGATGTTCCGCCGGCAGAATACGTTTACAAGCTCTGGCTCGGGCACGGCATTACGACGGTGCGCGAGGCCGGCTCGTTCAACGGCCTACGCTGGACACTGAGCGAACGTCGCAGAAGCGCAGCGCACGAGATCGTCGCGCCGCGCATCGCCGCTTATGCAGGTTTTCCGGTCGAAGTGGATACGCCGGGGGGAGTCAGCACGCCCGAAGAGGCCCGACGCTGGGTGGATGCCATCGCCGCCGCAGGCGCGGATGGCATCAAATTCCTCGGGTCTCCGCCGGACATCATGCAGGCCGCTCTTGCCGAAGCCAGGATCAAAGGCCTGCGCAGTGCCTGCCATCATTCGCAGACTGCCGTTGCCCGGATGAACGTGATGGATACCTCCGGCTGGGGTCTGACGAGCCTGGAGCACTGGTATGGCCTGCCCGAGGCGTTATTCAGCGACCGGCGCGTGCAGGATTTTCCGCCCGACTATAACTACAGCGACGAGTACGACCGGTTCGGCCAGGCAGGTCGGCTGTGGGCGCAGACCGTGCCGCGCGGCAGCCCCCGCTGGAAGGAAGTCATCGATACGCTGAAGGCGCGCGACTTCACGCTGGTGCCGACGTTTACGATCTACGAGGCGAATCGCGACCTATCACGGGAAATGCACGCCGAGTGGCATGACGACTACACGCTACCGACGCTGATGCGGTGGTACTCGCCGAACCGCGAGGCGCACGGCGCTTATTGGTTCTCCTGGACTACCGCCGACGAAGTGGCGTGGAAGAAGAACTATCAGATATGGATGTCCTTCGTGAATGACTACAAGAACGCCGGAGGTCGCGTCGCGGTGGGCGACGATGCGGGCTACATCTATAAGTTGTTCGGCTTCGCGTGGGTGCGCGAGCTCGAACTGCTGCAGGAGGCAGGGTTCCATCCGCTCGAGGCTGTGCGGGCGGCGACGCTCTCGGGCGCGGAGCTGCTCGGCATGTCCGATCGGATTGGCTCCATTGAGGCCGGGAAGATAGCAGACCTCGTGATCGTGCCGCAGAATCCGCTCGCGAATTTCAAGGTCCTGTATGGGACCGGAGCCCTCCATCTCGATGACACTACCCGCCAGGCGACCCGTATCGGCGGCGTCCGCTTCACGATTCACGACGGCATCGTGTACGACGCGCCGGCGCTCCTGGCCGATGTAAAGCGCATGGTCGCGGAGGCGAAGGTTCGCGAGGCGAAGGCCGGCAGCTAGGCGCTCGGACCGGATTTTTGACATAACGACGCCGCTCTGACCGTGGTGCAGACACCGGCGCGGTTCTTGCGCGGGGTTGTGAGCCATGCACGGCTTACGCTGCACAATCCATGAACGTGTCGGGCACAGCGCCAACTCATTGAGAGCAAGCTGTCTGACCTTTCAAGGATGCGCAAAATGAAGGCTTTTCGACAGGGCTTGCGTCACCTGCACGAGACCTGGGATCTGGCGCGCAACAGTCTTATAAAGCATCAAGCAAGCCTTGGCGAAGGCTTGTCCCTTGGAATCATACCCCGACTGGTGATGTTCTTCGTCGGAGTAGGGGGCCTGGTGTTGGCCACCAACTTCGTGGTCGAACATGGCGTCTTGATTGAACGGACGACCCAAATAACGCGTACCGTCCCGGCGCCGGTGCCGTCACCTGAACCCCTTGCCGTCGTGCCGGCCGCGATCGTCGAACCGACGACAGTTGCGACCCCGCCCGAAAAGCGGGTAGTCACCTCTGATGCGTTGTCGCTCGCTCTCAATCGCTTCGAAGGTGCCGTTCATGAACGCGTCACCGCGCAGACAGAGCAAACCGAAGCCGCATTTCAGCGGACCACCAAGGACCTAGATCGCGCAGCAACCAACTTTTTTACAACAGCCGTCTCGATCTCCGGCAAATCTCTAGGCAAGGGCTCGGCCGCTCTGAAGGTCCACCAACAGCTCGGCGAATCCCTGACGCTGGCGGCCGACAGTCGCCGCGAGATGCGCTTGAAGTACAACGCGCTGATGGACGGCCTGAAAACGAGGGACAGATCGTCTCTCGATAAAGCCTGGAAGATTTTTGGACGAGTGGTGACGCGGCAATCATTGCTCAAGTTGAGCGCCGATCTTGATGTACTGCTTCGCCACGCCGC
The DNA here is from genome assembly GCA_034667965.1 of Gammaproteobacteria bacterium. Classification (GTDB taxonomy): domain Bacteria; phylum Pseudomonadota; class Gammaproteobacteria; order Steroidobacterales; family Steroidobacteraceae; genus Bog-1198. The sequence goes on along the minus strand of JAXDQI010000246.1, from coordinate 15,338 downwards.
TTCGCTGGATCTGGCGGACGATCTCGAGCCAATGAAGATGGACGAGTTTCTTCGGGCGGAAGCAACGGTACAAAAAGACCTCGATGACAATCAAAATGCCCTCACCCGGTCGGAAGGCGCCGCCTGGTACATGGCCATGCATACGGAATTTGCGGCGGTAGTGGCCATGCGCGAATTGATTGTTCACGCCAATGAACAGATTGGCGGGGGCATGCGCGAGTTTGCTCAACAAGCGGCCGATCTGAGCAAGCTCGTGCCGAGCAAGGTTGAGAGTCCGCTGGAACCTCGGCATTCGCCGACGGCCGTCTCCGCGGCGCCGGTCCCGGTCGCACCCGTGCGGGTCGCGCCGATGACGGTCCCGAATACCGCCATTCCTACCCCGGTCGTGGTGGAAACCCATGCGGTCACGAAGGACGTTCCGCACGACAACGCGAAGCGCACTTATATTGGGTGGATCAGCGCGGCCGTCTTGGCATTCTTAGCATACATCGCCGCCGGAACCGCGATGAGCATCATACGACCGGTCCGCCGGTTGGTTCACGCGGCGGCGCAGCTGGCCCAGGGCGATACCGATGTGCGAATGCGGCGTGGCGGTATCAAGGAACTCGATACCGTCGCTGTGGCGTTCAATCGCATGGCCGAGGAGATCTCCGCTGCCAGAGAGATCGCCCGCAATTATCAGGAAAGCCTCGAGCTGAAAGTGATTGAGCGGACGCATCAATTGCAACAGCTGGCCGAACATGACCCCTTGACGGGCCTTCCCAACCGTCGGGAATTGTTTGTTCTCTTAAATGCCGCGATCCAGCGTGCGCAAGCAGGTAGTGAACAGGTCGCAGTGTTTTTTCTCGACATCGATAACTTCAAATACATCAACGATAGTATGGGGCATGCCTTTGGCGATCGCGTTCTAGTGAGCCTCGCGCGACGTCTTCAAGAAACGACCCAAGCTTTTGGTTTTGCCGCGAGGCTGGGCGGGGACGAATTTACCGTGGTTTTCGAGCGCGCGCAAAGCCGCGAAGCCATCTGCGAGGCAGGAACGAGTATTGTCCATGCTTTTCAGAAGCCGCTGACAGTCGATGGTCGAGATCTTATCGTCAGCGTGAGCGTCGGGGCAAGCATCTACCCGGAGCATGAGAGCCATGCGGAAGGGTTGTTGAAAGCCGCCGATGCGGCGCTGTTCCGTGCCAAGGCGATGGGACGGAGTCAGCTGTCGGTATTCACCCCCGAGTTGCTGGAGGCGGCCGCCGCCAAATTCACCGTGGAACAGGGTTTGCGTCGCGCCATCGAACGAGGCGAATTTGAGCTGGTATTTCAGCCTGAGATCAGCGTCGAGACCCTCAAGACGGCGGTGGTGGAGGCATTGATCCGGTGGCGTACGCCCGATGGAAGCCTCCTCCTGCCGGGCGAATTTTTGGCGATTGCCGAAGAGTCCGGTTTGATCATGGAAATCAGCGATTGGGTGCTGCGTTCTGCAATCGAGGCGGCGGCGCATTGGCATCACGGCGCGTGGCCGGACGTTTGCGTTGCGATCAATGTTCCTCTGCGGCAACTCATCGACGCTGATTTCGTCGATACGCTGCGCGATTTGCTGCGGGCACATCGCCTGCCACCGCGTTGTATCGAGATTGAGTTAACCGAGTCGGTGCTGCAAACCGGCCCGGCGACCATGGACGCCTTGAGGCGTCTACGTGCCCATGGAGTCGCAATCGCGCTGGATGACTTCGGCACGGGATATTCATCCTTGGCGTCCCTGGAACAATTGCCATTGACGCGCATCAAACTTGATCGCGGCCTGATCGCGGGAATTGATAATAGTCCACGCGCCGCCGCCATCGCGAACGCCATCATTGTCATGTGCCAGGGCTTGGGGCTCGAGATTACCGCAGAGGGCGTCGAGCGCCCCGAGCAATATGCGATGTTGGTCAGGCACCGTGGTATGTACATACAGGGCTATTTACTGGCGTATCCAACTTCTCGCGACGAGCTGATACCTATGCTGGAAATAGTGGCCCAGCGCGCTCAGGATCTCTTACTCGAATCGCCTCCGGAAAGGGCGGCAGACGAGATGAGTCCATCCAAACCCCGGCTTCATATCGTGTCCGATACCGGGTGCACTTGACCGGTCGGCGCTATCGGCTCAATCCGGACAAGACGGTGACTACACGGTGTTCGCCGGGACCCACATAGGTATCCTCCCGATAGACGACCTTGTCACTCATCTGTATTTCTACCTTGTGGGCGCCGGCCGCGACGTTGATGACCTGTGGAGTATCGCCGACAGGCGTCGCTTGTCCGGTTTGCAATCCATCGATGAATACGATCGAACCGCCAGGGGCGCCGGTCACGATGAGCTCGGTCGGGTCCGGCAACTCTGGTTTTCTCGAGCCGAACCAAGTGCAGGCCGATAGGCAGGCCAATGTAACTAGTACGAAGACTTTCAATCGCTGGGCCCTCGTCTCGCCAGTAGGGAGCGAGCGTATCACGCAACACCGCTATCAACTATAGCGTCCGACCCGGCCGGCGGCGTTTGGGTGCGGCGGTAAGCAGGAGCCCTTTGGCGTTGAAATGGCGGGGGAAGAAGGCGGCGGCGCAGCAGTGAACCGTCGCCAGCGCCTCGCGGTGATTGTATGGAGTCGCCATGGTGATCAGATCCGACCAGACTCCCTCAGCCGTCGTCCGCAGCACTCGCGCGATTCGTACGGGATCCCCCGTATAGCGTCCCGCGGCGAGCAGTGCGCTGCATACCGCCTCGCGATTGCGGCTGTAGTGCTCATTGTCGACCGTACATTTCTCCTGGAACAGCGGCCGACTCTGCACCTCGCCCCAAAAGGCGCACCATGCGGCGAGCCGCGAATGGGTGCAAATCGCCGGACTGAAGTCGGCGCGCAGCAGCGCGTCGAGCTGAAGGGCAGGGTCGGGGCCCGCGCGCTCCAGCGCAGTGTACCAATTCAATCGATATTCCTCGGATAGGTATCCAAGCGTGTCGGCCAACAGCGTGTCCTTGGTCTCGAAATGGAAATTCACCAGGGCCTGGGACAACCCGGCGCATTTTGCGACGTCTGTCAGGGTCGTTCTCGAGTAGCCGCGTACAGCAAGCGTTTCGATGGTGGCTTCGATGATCTGCTGCCGCCGGATCGTACGTGAGAGCTTGCGGCGCGGAGCTTTTGACGGTGACGCTGGGACGTTCAGCACGCGATCTCCAGAAATAAGTGATGGACCTCCTGCACCCTAACATTGCCGTCCCCGGATTTCATAAAACCGGCATCGATGCCATGCTAATTGATTTATCAATTAATATCGTGCAGTATCGAAGTGTGGCCGAGTCCGAGTCGCGGCACAGGTAGTTCTCAGCTCCGTCAAAAAAATGGGTGACAATGTGCGGCACACAACCTGGACTACCTTGCCGGCGTGGACGTACAACAACGCTGAGTTCCTGGCGCTTGAAAAGGAAGCTATTTTCATGCGCACATGGCAGCTGGTTGGGCATGTCAGCGAGCTCAAGCGGCCGGGCGATTATTTGCGCTTCGATCTGCTGGGCGAAAGTGCCATCGTGTTGCGCGACCATGAAGGAAACCTGCGGGCTTTCCACAACGTCTGTCGTCATCGTGCCTTCCGTCTTTTAAGCAAGCCGGCCGGGCATTGCGACGGCCTCATACGCTGTCGATACCATGGCTTTACTTATGAACTGAAGGGACGACTGATCGCCGTTCCCGGCGAACAGGAATTCGACGGCATCGACAAATCGGAGCTCGGGCTTGTCCCGATCGAAATGGATGTGTTCTTGGGATTCGTATTCATCCGATTCGCGGATGATGGCGGTCCACGAGTAGCTGAGCAGCTGGCGCCCTTCCGCGACGCATTGGCGCTTTATCGAACGGAGGAGATGGAGCCATTCGGCGCCACCAGCACCACCGAGATTCGAGCCGATTGGAAGGTGGCGGTCGACAACAACGTCGAGGCCTATCATGTGCCTATTGGCCATCCCGGCCTGCAAAGGCTCTACGGCACAACATACACGTTGGAGGTTCAACCCCTCGGGGTCTCCAGGGGCGGCGGACCTTTGCGCGATCAGGTGTCGACGAATTGGAGCGAGCGGCATTACCAAAAGCTGCTCCCGGACGTTGCGCATCTGCCTTCGGAACGCAAGAGAGCGTGGCTCTACTACAGCGTCTTCCCAAACTTGGCATTCGATATCTACCCGGACATGATCGATTATTTTCAGTATCTACCGATTGCCCCGGGCCGGAGCGTGAGTCGCTCGCGTAGTTTCGTGCTTGCGGACAGCCGGCGCGAAATGCGCGCAGCGCGTTACCTTAATATGCGGATCAACCGGCAGGTGACGTTGGAAGATGTCGAACTGGTGGAAGGAGTGCAGCACGGCCTGGGCTCGCGTAGCTACCATACTGGACCTCTTTCACGCAAAGAGGCCCGCGTACGGCAATTTCAGGAGCTCATCGTGAAGAGGATTCCGGTCGCCGCCTGCATCGACCCGCCGGAGGCCGGCACCGTCGCGACACGCAACCTTCAACTGGCGGCCAGACCGGCAGAACCATCTCACGCGTCCGTGGCGGTTTAATACGCTCATACGCGCTCGCATTCAGGCCAGGCCCGCGTTGTGTTTCTGAATTTGATGCTTGATCGAATTTGCAAAGAAAAACTAAAGCAATCTGGGATACCAACAACTTGAAACCAAATCAAGGCTTGTCCAACGCGATCATGGCCATACTGGGCGCGCACGCAGCGACCGCATACGCGGACGCGCCCGGCAAAACGCCCTCGGCCACGAACGAGATCGGCGAGATCACCGTCACTGCGCAGCGACGATCGGAGAGTACGCAGGACGTGCCAATCGCGCTGCAGGTGCTGACCGGTGAAACCCTGACGCAGCTGAACGTGACGACGTTCGACGACTATGTAAAGTACTTGCCGAACGTCAACTCGGCCGGTAACGGCCCGGGTCAGAACAACATCTATATGCGCGGACTTGCGACCGGAAGCGGCTTGGTCCCGGGCTCGGGCGGCGTGGGGAGTTTTCCCAACGTCGCGGTCTACCTTGATGAGCAGTCCGCACAATTGCCTGACAGAAATCTCGACGTCTATGCCGCGGATCTCGAGCGAATCGAGGTACTCGAAGGTCCCCAGGGGACGCTGTTCGGCGCCGGCGCTCAGGCCGGGGTGGTGCGATACATCACGAACAAGCCGAAGCTCGACGTCACGGAAGGAAACGTCAACGCAGGCTACGCGACCACCGCCCACGGCGATCCCAGCACCAACGTCGATGCCATGATCAACGTCCCGCTCATCGACAATGTCCTTGCGCTACGTGGCGTCATCTACAACGAATCCCGCGGCGGATACATCAACAACATTCCCGGAACGTTCTCCCGGGAGCCCACCGACCGGGTGGTTGCCAACTACTTCGGCGGTGTGGTGCCGCCGAACAGTGGGTCGATCAACAACAGCTCCGTGGCGGGCAACGCAATCAACCCGGTCGTTTACAAAGGTGCGCGCCTGTCCGGGCTATGGAAGATAAACGACGACTGGAACGCGCTGATCACCCAAACCTTTCAGAACATCAATGCTGAAGGCGTGTTCTGGCAGGAGCAGTACGACGGCCTGGGGCATCCGTTGCCCGACTTGTCAGTGCAGCTGTACAACCCGTCGTACAACCACGATAAATTCGAAGATACGCAGTTGACGATCACCGGCCGTATCGATCAGCTCAAGTTTGTCTATACCGGAGGCTACCTCGATCGTAACGTGACCCAAGTTCAGGACTACACGAACTACTCGCGCGGTACCTATGCAGGCTACTATCAATGCAAATATCCGGGCTACCCGTTCGCTTTCAACTCGGCGACGAATACGATCCTGCCGACGACGAACTCTCCCGGATATTGCTACTCCCCGAGCGAGTTTTGGACCGACCATCAGAACAGCACCCATCAGAGCCACGAGGTCCGGTTAAGCACGCCGGACGACTGGCGCGTCCGCGCGATTGCCGGCCTGTTCTGGGAAAACTACACCATTCGTGAGCAGGCCGATTGGCATTACGGCACGAGCCCGATCTTTGTGCCCGTTGCGCCACCGCCGGGTGCGACGTCCAACAATCCCAACGTGCGACCGTCCGGCGACACGTTCTTCGATGACATCACCCGGGGCTACAAACAAAAGGCGGCCTTTGGTTCGGTCGACCTCGACTTGATCCCTAAAAAGTTGACGCTCACGCTCGGCACGCGCTACTACCGCATCGAGAACTTTGAGGTGGGGTCGGACATCGGAAGCTTCGGCTGTGAGATCTATGGTCCTTACAACGGCGTTGTGCCGTCGAGCCCCTGTACTCTGCCCGAATCCTTTGGCTACAACTTGAACGCCAAGAATTTGGACAAGACCTACACCGGATTCAAGAGCCGTGCGAACCTCACCTGGCACGTCACCGAGGATGCCATGGTCTACTACACCTGGTCGCAAGGCTTCCGTCCCGGGGGATTCAATCGCGCGGCGGCTTTCATCCTCACGGGCTCTCCGCTCTACGGGATTTTCACACCGCCGCTCGCGTATGCTCCGGATACCTTGACCAACAACGAGCTTGGCTGGAAGACCGAGTGGCTCGGTCGTCGGGTGCAATGGAATGGAGCTGTCTACCAAGAGGATTGGCACGGCACTCAGATCTATATCTTCGACCCGGGGGTGACCGGCGGGCTGGCGTTTACGACCAATGGGCCCAACTATCGGGTACGGGGCTTGGAGACATCGTTGGTGACACGCGTGACTCAGGGGCTCACCGTCACCGCCTCGGGGGCATGGAACAGCAGTGAAGTCGTGAAGACGCTATCGCTGGTCAATCCCGCCAACGGACAGCCAATCGACATCCTGAACCCGTTCGGAGCGATGGGCTCGCCGCTCGCACAATCGCCGCCGTTCATGGGAAACATCCGTGTTCGGGACGAATTCCCAATCAATGAGTACAAGGCGTTCTGGCAGGTGGGAGCCAACCACCAGGGCGGCTCGTATGCGACGACGGACCGAATAAGCCAAACGTTGCAGGGGGCATCGGTTGCCTTCTACGACCCGGGATATACCACCTATGATGCCTCCCTCGGCGTCGCCAAGGATTCGTGGGCCGCGCAGCTATACGGCGAGAACCTGACAGACACTCGGGCGATCCTGTCTTCGAGTTACACGGAGTGGATCAAAGCGAACACCATCAACCGCCCGCGCACACTCGGGTTGCGGTTCTCATACAAGTTTTCGACGAATAAATAGCGGCGCGGCTCGTGGCCATGCACCGTGCGAGGTAGGAATGAGCGGCAACTCAGCCGATGTCCACCTCAGTCGACCGCTCGGACTCGGCGACGTGGTCTTGTATTTCGTGACCGCCTGCAGCAGCTTGCAATGGGTTGCGGCCGCCGCGGCGGCGGGGCCGAGTTCGCTCGTCATCTGGATCATCGCCGGCTTCGCGATGTTCCTGCCCGTATCGGTGTGCACAGTGGCTCTCGCAGCACGCTATCCAGACGAGGGCGGGATGTACGTCTGGAGCAAGCTGGCGTTCGGACCGTTTGCCGGCTTCCTGACCGGCTGGACTTATTGGACCAGCAATCTGCCATACTTTGCCGGGATGCTATATTTCGCGGCGGGTAGCGCTCTTTGGATCAGCGGTGGCGGAATCCACCAGCTCGCCGCCTCACCCGCCTGGTTCGTCGGTTTCGCGGTCCTCGGCCTCGGGTTTGCCACTGTCCTCAACATTTACGGGCTCGGCGTCAGCAAGTGGCTCAACAATGCCGGCGCCATCGCGCGCTGCGCCGTATTGCTGCTGTTGGTCGGACTCGGCGCGGTCGCGTGGCGCCGGTACGGCGCCGCGACGCCCATCGACGCGGTGTCGCTCCGGCCAGGCCTGAGGCTCAACGATCTTATTTTCTGGGCTTCGATCGCCTTTGCAATGACCGGGCCCGAGTCGGCCTCGTTCATGGGCGGGGAAATCCGAGATCCACGACGCACCGTGCCGCGCGCGCTCCTGCGCGCAGCTCCGCTGATCGTCGCGATCTACATTGGCGGCACGCTGGCGGTGCTCGTGTCGGTGCCGTGGCAGCAGACAAGCGCAATGTATGGCGTCATGGAGGCGGTGGACCGGGTGGGCGGCCGGATCGGACTCGCGTGGTTGACGCCACTCGCCGCGGTGTTGATCGTCATCACCTGCCTCGGCAGTGCGGGCGCCTGGCTCGGCTCGGCTGCGCGCATTCCGTTCGTCGCCGGAGTCGACCGTTTCTTACCGAGCAGTTTTGGTCGGCTGCATCCACGTTACGGGTCTCCGGCGAACGCCCTGATGGTTCAGAGCGCGATCGCAATGATCTTTGCGGTGATGGGACAGGCAGGGACCACCGTCAAGGGCGCCTACGATGTGCTTGTGAGCCTGATGGTCATCGGGTTGATGCTACCGTACCTGTTTCTGTTTACGGCCGCGATCCGATTGTCGGGCGGCGAACAGGCGGACGGCCAGCTACGGATCCCGGGCGGCCGTTACACGATAGTTGTCTCCGCACTACTTGGCCTTGGGACTACAATGGGGGCGATCATCCTGGCGGTCGTGCCACGCCCCGACGAGCCGAACAAGGTGCTTGCCGTCATCAAGATCGTGGGAATGACCGCGGCGATGCTCGCCCTTGGAGTGGCGATCTACGTGGGTGCCAAACGGCGTGCCCGACGCGCCTCACCGCCGGTGGCCGCGGTGAGCTCGTAGTATTTCATGATGGTAGCCGGGGAACCGAATCCGTCCGAATCCCGTATCGAGTTGGAAGTTCGTCGGGTACAAACTCTGATCGAGCGACGCCAGTTCTTGCCCGCTCTCACTGCGGCGGAAGCCATGCTTGCACGGGTTCCCGAGAACCGCGACGCGCTCTACCTCGTAGCGGTCAGCCAGCGCTATCTCGGCCGGATCGCCGATGCGTTCCGAACGCTCGCCCGGTTCGAGCGCATACATCCCGACTTCGGCCGTCTGTACCAGGAGCGCGGTCACTGTTTTCGCGCCGTCGGAGAAACGACTGCCGCAATAGAAAGCTACGCGCAAGCGGCATCATTGAATCCCTCGCTGTCTGCGAGCTGGCGGGCGCTCGCGGAACTGTGCGGCAAAGTCGGGATGAGCGCGCAGGCCGAGAGTGCCGCCCGGCAAGCGTCACACCTCGCCAACACGCCGCCCCAGGTCGTCACGGCAGCCGGGATGTTCGCAGAGGGCGACATTGACGGTGCGGAACGTCTGGTGCGGCAGTTCCTGCGCACGCACAACGCCGATATCGAAGCGATGCGCCTGCTCGCGCAGATCGGCATGAAGCTGGAGGTCCTTGATGATGCCGAGTTTCTGCTCGAAAGCGTCCTGGTGTTCGCCCCGGATCATCATGCCGCGCGCTATGAATACGCCATCGTGCTCTCACAACGTCACAAGCACGCGCAAGCCCTCGAGGAGGTGCAGAAACTTCTGCGGACCGACCCACAGAATCGTGCCTTTAAGACTCTCTACGCCACCACCTGCGTCGGTTTCGGCCAACATGACGAGGCGCTGCGGGTGTTTCGCGAGCTGTTGACGCTCGGGCCGGAGCAGGCGGACCTACACCTATCGATCGCTCATGTACTCAAGACTCTCGGACGACAACAGCAGGCGATCGAATCGTATCGAGCCGCCGCAGCGGCTCGACCGAGTTTCGGGGACGCATACTGGAGCCTGGCAAACCTGAAGACCTACCGTTTCTCCGACGGCGAGATCGGGCGTATGCGGGCTCATGAAGGGGCGTCGGTCACGTCATTGGTCGATCGGTACCACCTGTGCTTTGCCCTCGGCAAGGCACTCGAAGACCGCGAAGATTACGCGGAGTCTTTCACTTACTATGAGCGCGGCAACGCTTCAAAAAAGCGGGAGGTCAGTTACTCAGCGGAATCTCTCGAGCGTAGTCTCGGCCTGCAGCGCGCGGTATTCACAAGCGATTTCGTCGCTTCCCGGCACGGTGTCGGCTGTGATAGTCCGGACCCGATATTCATCATTGGGCTGCCGCGTGCGGGCTCGACGCTTCTCGAGCAGATACTCGCTTCCCACTCCCTGGTTGAAGGGACGACGGAACTCGCTGACATTCCGCGGCTGGTGCAGCGGCTCGCCGGGCGTGGCCAAAAGAATTCCGCCCCCCGATATCCGGCTGTATTGACGGAGCTAAACGCAGAACAGCTGCGGCGTTTAGGTCAAAAGTACATCGACGATACGCAAATATTTCGAACGGGGAAGCCGTTCTTCATCGACAAAATGCCGAACAACTTCCGCCACATCGGCCTCATTCACCTCATTCTGCCGAACGCGAAGATCATCGACGCGCGACGCGAGGCGATGGCCTGCTGCTTCAGTAATTTCAAACAGCTTTTCGCCAGCGGCCAGGAGTTTACCTACAGTCTTGACGACATAGGCCGCTATTATCGGAGCTATGTTGAACTCATGCGGCACTGGGACGCCGTGCTCCCCGGGAAGGTCCTGCGCGTGCAGCATGAGGACGTAGTAGGGGACCTAGAGGGTAATGTCCGCAGGATATTGGATTTCTGCGGCCTCGAGTTCGAACCCGCGTGTATTGAGTATTATCGGACCGAGCGGGCAGTCCGCACCGCGAGTTCGGAACAGGTTCGCCAGCCCATCTTCAGCGCAGGTCTCGATCAGTGGCGCAACTTCAAGTCTCATCTCGACCCGCTCGAGGCGGCGCTCAGGGGGCGCCCTCAGCGCGGACCCAATCGTGGAATTGCCGTATGACATACTCCTCGGGCATGACCACGCCGCGTACATGAGGTCCCGCCCGCAGTCCCAATTGATTGAGCTCACACACCTGCGCGTCTTCGGTCATGACCCGATTGGTGAAATCCACGACATTGCGCGGGTCGAACTTGGGATCAGCCAGAGTCTGCGGCGAAAACAGGTACTCGACGCGCACTTCGGTTCGTTCGGGTCCCAAGGGCAGTACGCGTACCACGCGAACATAGTCGACATGACCCACCAGAAATACGGATATCAAACCCGTCATAAAGGTATGGCCGGCCTTTCGATCTGCATCGGAAAGGCCGGGGAACGGGATTCCGGTCGTTTTGCCGTCCAAGGACCAGGTTGCGGCGCCGGCGCGCAATCCGCCCTTGAACTTCGGATCGGCGTCCGCTGCATTCGCGCTCCACTGCGGATCGTCGCGCTCCTCCATCAGCCCGCGAGCGAAGATCGGCACCAGCTGCGATAATTGCGGATGCACGTTCGGACAATGCAGGCACTCGTTGTAGTTTTCCCAGAATATTTTCCAATTGCACTGAATGATCCTCAAGAAGACGTGACCGACGGCCAACTCTCCGAGGGACCATGCGTCCAGCCGGTTCAGCGGTACGTCGAAGTTCTTCTCAAAAGGCGGCGGTTTGTCGGTCAGCGCAACGAAGATGAACCCATTCCATTCTTTGACCCTGATCTTGTAGAGAGGGAAATCGGCCACGTCGAAACCGCTCGCGTGAGCCTTGGAGGACGTGCGCAGCAGGTCCCCCTGCAAGTTGTAAACCCACGCGTGGTACGGACAGATGATGGTGCCGGTACGCATTAGCCCATCGGATTCGCGGCACAGGGCCGCACCGCGATGCCGGCAGGTGTTGTGGAAACCTTGCAAGGTGCCCTGATCGTCGCGCACCAAGAGTATCTTCTGGTCACCCAGCTCGAACGTTCGGAACGCTCGAGCGCGTGCCACGTCGCTGGATCGGCCGACATACACCCAATTGCGATACCAAATGCGCTGCAATTCCCTTTCATACTGACGAGGGTCGAAGTACGCATCCGCCGGCAGGCCTTCGGTATGTTCGGTAAGGCCGTTGTAACCTGATTTGTCGATTTCGGATGTGCCGAGCATGAGGAGACCTACACGCGAGCCGAGGAATATGGGGAATTCAAGCAGTGGGAATATAACTGACTTCGCGGGCCGTGCGCCAGCCCCCGTAGAGTTTACAGCTCGCTCTCTACGCGATGCTGAGCGCAATCTTTCCGATGGCCTGACCGCCCTCGAGGTAGTCGTGCGCCGCCGCCACTTCGTGCAACGGAAAGACACGATCGACAACGACCCGCAGCTTGCCCTCGGCGAGAAGCGTCAAGCCTTGCCGCACGTGCCGCGCCTGCGCGCGCAGCCTCTCCGGCAATCCCCGCCACATCGGCGTCAGCATCATCACGTTGTGAATGGTGAGGTTGGCGTTATAGGCATCGCTCTCGCTCGTATCGCCGGGTGTTCCCGTCAGAGTCACGACGCGGCCGTAAAGAGCCATCGCTTTGAACGTGTTGCGCATGATGTCCTGGCCCACGTTGTCAAACGCCACATCAAGACCTCGCGCACGCGTCCAGTCCATCGTCGCTGCGACGAAATCTTGATCGCGATAGGAAATGGCCAGCTCGGCGCCGAGATCCTTCGCCAGAGCCGCCTTCCTGGCGCTGCTGACAGTGGTTGCCACCCGAGCCCCGCGAAGCCTGGCCAGCTGCACGCCGATGTGACCCGTTCCACCGGCGCCGGCATGGATCAGTGTGAACTCGCCGGTTTCCACCTTGGCCCGATCGTAAAGTGATTCCGCGAGCGTAATGAAGACCAGCGGCAGTGCGGCCGCCGTAACGAAATCCACCTCGGCGGGGATTATCGCGAGGACATCCGCGGGAACGACTGCGTATTCCGCATAGGTACCATATGTGGCACCGATTCCGCCGTAGCAGAAACAGACGCGATCGCCGGGTGTCACGCCGGCTACCTCGGCGCCGACGGCCTCGACTGTTCCGGCGCCGTCATGACCGAGAATGAATGGGCCAGGCCGTTCGACATAGCCACCCAGCCGCCGGAAAAAGACATCTGCGGGGTTGACGGCTGCGGCTCTCAGCCGCACCAGCACATCGCCGCCGCCCGCCGGCCAAGGCAGCGGTACGTCCTGCGGCTCGAGGACCTCGGATCCTCCCTTCCTCGTCGCGACGATCGCTTTCATCTTCAAGTCTCCCACCACAGTGCAATCGCCGTCATTTTTGGGCGCCGTCAGTATGCGCCAGGGTATGCGGAACATCAAAACGCGCACGATGGGGTCACCTCAAGAAAGGGGGCCATGAGCGTATTTCCAAAGTATCGACGCTATCGATCGAGATCGACGAAAAGTACCATTGGTAACAGTCGCACGTCAGTCGTAGAGTCCCACCGACTTGATGTCTGCCGGCCACCTTCGCGTAGCGTGACGCGCAAAAGATAGTTGCAGGCAAAAGACCAAGACGACAAAAGAGTCAAAGTACAACAATATGACTGGGCGAACGCGATTAGGGTAGCCGAGAAAGGCGGCTCGTCACCTAAGCCCGCAATGGGGGTAGTTGTGGCAAGACTGAGTGAGCTGCTGGCAGGGATTGTAGGGGTGGCTGTGATGATCGGCGCGCATGTCAGCCACGCGAATCAGAGTGCAGAACCCGACGCGGGCAAGTCGGTGGCAGGCGAGGGAGAGATTCAGGAGATCGTTGTCACCGCTGAGAGGCGCAAAGAGAGGTTGCAAGATGTGCCTCTATCCGTATCCGTAATAACCGCAGCTGATGCGGTGAAAATGGGCAACTCCACCAACTTGTCGCTCTCGACGCAGGTTCCCGGCTTAACGACCTCGCCTCAACTCACTGGCGCCACGTTGTATCTGCGAGGTGTCGGCACGAACACAGCTCCCGGGAATGAGAACCCTGTGGCCACGTATGTGGATGACGTCTACATCACGGGCTTCTCGAGTACGATCGTGCCGTTCAACAATGTGGCACAGATAGAAGTGTTGAAGGGGCCCCAAGGCACATTGTTTGGTCGAAACGCTACCGGTGGCGTCATTCATGTAGTTACCAAGGACCCCTCAGCCACCCCCTCCCTCGATGTGCAGGTCGGATATGCTAATTACAATACCTACTCGACGAGTCTATATGGCACGACCGGTCTCGGTTCAAATCTGGCGGTAGACTTCGCTTATCTGTCAAGTGCGCAACTCAACGGTTACGGGCATGATTTGAGTACCGGGCAACCAATTTTTTTGGGTAGGGACTATGGCCTGCGCTCGAAGCTAAAGTGGACACCCGGCGAGAAAACAGCTGTCACGTTGGCGGTTGACCACTACTGGACCAACTACGACACCGGCTCCAACTCCAATGTACCACCCGGCACGTTGGGGGTCGGCGGGGCAACTTATGCGGGGATGTACAATTCGCAGACAGTAGATTTATTCACCGGTGGAGGCGCGAACGCTGAGGAGGGACATGTGGATGCCGTCGCGCTGACAGTTCAGCATGAATTCGACTGGGCCACGCTCAAGAGCATTACAGCGCGACGCCAGTCGATCGAGACGGGCACCTACGACCAGGCAAACGGTCCAGCGAGCGTCGTGAATCTCGGGTGGAACGAGAAAGTAGAATATTATACAGAGGAGGTTCACCTGTCCTCCCCCGAGAGATTAGAGATGGCCGGCCATGCGGTTCATTGGCTTGCGGGGCTGTTTGCATACAAAAATAACGACGGTGTACGCCCGTTTGCCTTAGCCGGTCCTGTAATCGGTGGTTTGACCTCATATGCGGCGACCAGCGTTTCCTATACGCGATCGGGTGCGGTGTTTTTTGATGCTACCTACGCATTGGCTTCGACCACAAATCTGACCCTGGGTGTTCGCGAAACTGACGACCGCATCAAAAATATTGGCGATCTGAGCCTCGGCTTGCCCGCCGGCGGCACCACGCGCACGCCGGCGCCAGAGCAGCATGAGAATGCCTCCAAGCTGACTTACCGCGCCATTCTCGATCATAAGTTTACCGATGACTTAATGGTCTACGGCTCCGCGGCCAGGGGATTCAAGAGCGGCGGATTCTCTTTGTTTGCCGAAGGTACGCCGCCGGTGAAGCCCGAGACATTGGACGCTTATGCCTTAGGTTTGAAGTCGGATTGGCTCCGCCATCGCCTTCAGGCAAATCTGGAAGCGTACGACTACGACTACAAGAATCAGCAGGTGTCGGTCTACATTTCGGGGGGCGCAGCGCTCGTGAATGCGGCCGCATCGCGCATCTATGGGTTCGATGCTAGCTTGGTCGCGGCGGCGACCTCCGACCTAACATTCCATGTTAACTTCGGGTATCTGCATGGCCGCTATTCATCCTTTGCCAATGCACCGATCTATCTGCAAGCCCCGGCCACGTGTCTGCCCACGCCGACTCGTCTGCCCGGCCCCCTCACTCCTGGCAATGTGGCCTGCGCATTTGACGCTGCCGGTTACCCCACGGTCCGCTCACCCACGTACTCTGGCAACGTTAGCGCTGACTACGTAATCCA
>JAXDQI010000245.1:0-3341 GCA_034667965.1 Gammaproteobacteria bacterium | reverse complement strand
GCGAGACCTGCGGCATCAGCGGAACCTGCGACACCGGCGGGGGCCATTAAAAGCTTCGATGCGGCGGCGGCATTCGGCGCGCGCCCGGGTGTGGCAGACCTCAGCCTGTCGCCGGACGGCAAGAGCGTAGCCTACATAGTCCCGACAAAAGGGCAGGGAGCCATGCTCCTGACGCTGGATCTTGCCGAGGGAAGCAAGCCCCATATTGCCTTGAAGGCCAGCGGTAAGCCGGAGCGATTGGACACCTGTCACTGGGTGTCGAACGAGCGGCTGGTTTGCATCGTGTACGGCGTGGTCAAAAGCGGCCTTGGTCTGTTGCCCTTTACCCGAACCGTGGCGGTGAATCGCGACGGCGATTCAATGAAGCTTTTGAGCACCAAGAGCGACGCGTACACCCGCGGCGTGCAACTCGGCGGCGGGGACGTCATCGACTGGCTGCCCGATGAAGACGGCGCCGTGCTCATGAGCCGTGCGTATTTGCCCAATGATCACCTGGGTTCGCGCTTGGGCTCGGACCGAGAAGGCCTGGCCGTAGACTGGATGGATACACGCAACCTGCAGATCAAATCCGTAGAATTTCCTGCGAGAGGCGCGTTCAATTATCTAACCGATGGCCGTGGTACGGTACGCATCATCGGGCGATCGACGGCCGGCTCGAACGGTCGGGACTCGGGTATCGTCGGCTATTCTTATCGAAAACCGGGATCCCGGGAATGGCTGAAACTCGGCGACTATAACTCTGTCGATGGCAGTGGCTTTAATCCGTACGCGGTCGATCACGATCTCAACGTCGTCTACGGATTCAAGAAGAAAGATGGGCGAGGGGCGGTCTACACCGTTGCGCTGGATGGCTCGCTAAGCGAGAACTTGACTTATTCCCGGCCCGACGTGGATGTGGACGACCTTATCCGCATCGGCCGACGCAATCGTGTGGTCGGTGTTTCGTTCGCGACCGATGTTCGCCACGCAGTCTATTTCGATCCCGATATCGAGAAGCTGATGCGTTCACTGTCGCGGGCTCTGCCGCGGCAGCCGCAGCTACGGATCGTCGATTCAAGCGTCGACGAGCACGTTCTGCTGATATTTGCGGGGAGCGACGACGATCCCGGCGTTTATTACGTCTTCGATCGGCCGGCGAAGCAGCTACGAACCTTTCTCGTCGCCCGTGGGGAACTGGAAGGCGTGAAGCTCGCCAAGGTGAAACCAGTGAGCTATCCCGCGGGCGATGGAGAAATGGTGCCCGGCTATTTGACCTTGCCGCCCGGGGTCGACGATGCGAAAGGCCTCCCCGCCATCGTGCTTCCGCACGGCGGTCCCAGCGACCGTGATGAATGGGGCTTCGACTGGTTGTCCCAGTACTACGCGTCACGCGGCTTCGCCGTATTGCAGCCCAATTTCCGCGGGTCCGCCGGGTACGGGGATGCATGGCTGCATAAGAATGGCTTCCGATCGTGGCGGATCGCGATCGGCGATGTCCTCGACGCCGGACGCTGGCTGGTCGCACAGGGCATTGCCGACCCCGCCAAGCTCTGCGTCGTGGGATGGTCGTATGGCGGATATGCGGCACTTCAATCCGCCGTGACCGATCAGAACCTTTTCAAAGCCGTCGTGGCGATTGCGCCCGTGACGGATTTGCAGGCGCTCAAGGAGGAACATCGCAACTGGTCGGACTTTAACATAGTGAGCGACATGATCGGTGAGGGCGCGCACGTGCGCGAGGGATCGCCGGCGCGCAACGCGGAGAAGATCAAGGTTCCTGTTCTCCTGTTCCACGCCGCATTCGACAGCAATGTGGACATCGCCCAGTCTCGGTTGATGGTGTCGCGGCTTGAATCCGCCGGTGTGAAGCACGAGCTGGTTACGTGGGACGATCTGGATCATTCCCTCGAAGATTCAGACGCTCGAACAGAAATGCTGCGCAAGAGCGACGCGTTTCTACGTCAGGCCATCGGAGAAGCCCCATGAGACCGCTTCCCTGTGATCTTCGCCGCCGGCGGTAGGCGCGTCAGCGTTTCAGCAGGGCCGTCGCGGCCGACGTCATCGCGATCACGCCGGTGCGCAATGTCGGCTCGGGCACGGGTTCGAAGCGGCTGGTGTGGGGACCCGGAAGAAAACTACCGGCCGCTTCGGCCGCCGCGAGCTTCGCGGGATCCATTGCACCCAGCCAAAAGATCACCGTCGGTATTTTATGCCCGGGAAGACCGAATAGACCAAAGTCCTCGCTGGCCATGATGGGGTCTTCATCGAATACGTTGTGCGCGCTCAGTGCGGCCACGAGCGCCGTCTTGACCCGGGCAGTCAGCGCAGGATCGTTAAAGGTCGGCGGCGTCGATTCATCGCCCAACACTGATACGATGGGCGCCCGGTCTTCCGGGACGCCGGCCGAGAGCGCAACGCCCTGCGCGGTGCGTCGAATACCGTCGAGCACGATCTGAGTGGCCTTGTCGCTGAAAGAACGCGTGGTCAGCTCGAGTTTGACATCGTAGGGAATGATGTTCCGCTTGGTGCCGCCGTGGATGGTCCCGACCGTTACGACCGTGGGATCGCGCGGGTTTTCCTGCCGGCTGACGATGGTCTGCAATTGAACGATGAACTCTCCGGCCATCACGATGGGGTCTTTGCCGTTCTGCGGCTGGGCGCCATGCCCTCCGATGCCGCGCAGCGTGACATCCACGGACGTGGATCCCGCCATCGCGGCGCCGCTCGTTATGCTCACGGTCCCCGCCGCACGCGAGTTGGTGTCATGCAGGGCGATGGCGAAAGTCGGCGTGCCGAACCGCGCGTAGAGGCCGTCGGCGAGCATCGCCTTCGCTCCATCGATCTTTTCCTCCGACGGCTGCCCGACGAGCATCACCGTGCCATGCCATTTGCTGCGGGTGGCGGCAAGCGCGCGCGCCGTGCCGATCATGGTGGCCACGTGCACATCGTGGCCGCACGCGTGCATCACGCCGACGTCCTCGCCCGCCGCGTTCTTCGTTTTCACGTGACTTGCGTAGCCGAGGCCGGTTTCCTCGACGATGGGCAGCGCGTCCATGTCGGCGCGAATCAACAGCCGCGGGCCGGGACCGTTTTCCATGATGCCCACGACGCCGTAGGCCTGCGTGCCGTCGGGATACTTGCCGACGCGCTCGGCAACCGCAAATCCGGCCTTGCGGAGTTCGGCTGCCAGCCGTGAAGCGGTTTCCCTTTCCTGATGAGACAGTTCCGGGTGGGCGTGTATTTCCTTATAGGCGGTCACCAGATCGGAAAGTTCGCCATTGACGAGCCGCTCGATATTCTGGGCCAAGGCGGGTGTGGCCGAGAGGAACGTCAACAGGCAAATGCTCGCGAATTCTTTCATC
>JAXDQI010000244.1:0-39745 GCA_034667965.1 Gammaproteobacteria bacterium | reverse complement strand
ATCGCCGGTATTCCCCACGCCGATGAGCGTGACCCCGCTGACCACGATGGCGCCGGTCTGGGTGACGGCGTTGGTCGTGGCCCCCGGATTGAGCACTTTCGGAGCATTGACCTTCAGCGAGCCCGTGGTCATGCCGGGCAGGGACACCGATGGCGCATTGTCGTATTGCAGGGACACGGCGCTCAAGGTCCCCACCGTCGTCAGGCCGGCCAGAACCGACGCCGACGCATTGATATCGCGGACGTCGACGACGCTGAAGCCCCCGCCCGTCCCGGGAAAATTGTTCGTCAACGTAATGCCACCGGTAAAGGTGTTGGACTGTCCGGAAAAGATGCCACTGAAGGGATCAGTGGAACCCAGGTACAAATTGATTTGTGCGCCGTTCTTGTTCGCGGTGAACGTGCTTGCGCCGCCAACGGTAATTGCCGAGTAACCATCAACGTATGATTGGCCTTGCTGGCTGATGTCGCCGCCCGCCGTTACTCCGAGGGAGCCATACAGATGGCTGGCGCCGCCTCCGAATGAGAACGCGTTCTTGTCGATGACGGCGACGTTGTGAGCGCTGACGATCTCCATCATGTTGAAATCGTTGTTGACGTTGTCGAGCGTGACGTCGTTCGCGGCGCCGGCCGTCAATGTGGCTTGATTCGAGACGGCGAGCGGGCCCAAGTTGATGATGGCGGCATTGGTCGTGACACTGAGGTTGCCGGTCAGCGTGGAAGTGCCCAGCCCGACCGCTCCCGTTCCCGCGATGGACAGATTGACGGCATTCGTCGTGCCGGTGGTCACCGCGCCGGCCGTGGTCGTCAGCGTCACGGAGCCCGTGGTAGCCGCCATCGTGGCCGTGCTGATGTCGCCGCTCGACGTCGTCAAGGACACGGTGGTGCCCGCGGTGGTGGTGCCGGTGGTGGTCATCGCGCCGCCGACGCCGGAGGTCGCCAGTGTCACTGCGCCGGCCGTCGCCGTCGTGGTGCCCGTCGTCACGGCGCCGCCAGCCGTCGTCGACAGCGATACGGAAGTACCCGCCGTCATGAGGGTGCTGGTGATGGCGCCGGTCGTGGTCGTCACGCTGATGGAAGTGCCCGCGACCGTGCTGCCGGCCGCGCCGAGGCTGACCGCTCCGCCGGCTTGAATCGTCAAGGACTTCACGGTATTCGATGAGTTGAGCGTCAGGGCGCCCGAATCGGCGATGGTGGCGTAACCGCCGGTGAACGTCGCTCCGGTGGAGGGCACGCTAAGCGCCAGACCGCCGCCGAAGTGATTCGCGGCATTCGAAAGATCGATGTACGGATCGCCGAGGCCGTAGCCGCCGTTGTTGGCGGTCAAGGTGGCCAAGCCGCCCACCTGTACGGCGCCGGTGGACGCGATCGGTCCCTGGGTGGTCTCGGTGAGGGAGCCGGATACGTTGGTGGCGGCGAAGCGCACGGCATTCGTATCGTTCAGCGCCACATTGCCCGCCGTCAGGCCGATGATGTTGAAGTCGGTCTGGTTGCCGGTGATGGTCACGTCGCCCGCGCCCACGCTGATGCTTGCCGAGCCGCCCACCACCACGCTGCCCCCGGTGTTCGCGGTGCCCAGCGAGTTCGTGACGTTGGTGGCGGAGGCTGAAGTGATCGTCAGGTTGCTGGCGACCGTGGTCTGGCCAAGATCGATGGCGCCGGCCGCGGCATCCGTGGTCGCACCGCCTTGCGTGATGCTGAAATTCTTGGCGGTGACCTTGCCGCTGCTGATGGTGCCCGCCGTCGCGGCATATTGGCTGTTCGTGCCCATGGTGATCGATACGTTGCCGCTGCCCGCGTCGATCGCGCCGTTGTTGACGAAGGTCGCAACGCCGGCCGTGCGGTCGGTGGTGGCGCCCGAATCGTTGGCGGTGAAGAAGATGTTGCCGTTGTTCGAGGTGACGCCGGCATTGATCGCGATGCTGCGGCCGGCCTGGAACGTGAGGCTGCCGCCGGTGCCGGCGCCCGTGGTGACGATGGAACTATTGATCGTCAGGTCGTTGTTGGCTTGTAGAACCACGGTCGTGCCGGCGTTAGAGAGCGCGGTGATGGTGCCGGGATCGATGGTGCTGTCGGTCGATGAATTCGTGGCGAATGCCAGTGTCCCGGCCGTCAACGATGCCCCGCCGCCGGTCGCGACGATGATGTTGAGCGGGTCGAGCAGCAGTGTGCCCGCCGCGCCGTGCGGCGCGTCGGCGGCGACGGTGCCGAGAAAGTTGAGATTACCGTGGCTGGAAACTTCGACGAAACCGCCCGCGCCCGAAACGGCGCCGCCGTGGGCGGCTATTCTGCCGGCAAACGAGGTCTGTCCGTCGGACCAGACGGCAACGTTGCCGCCGATGCCTGCTGCGGTGGCGCTGGCATCGATATCGACCCCGAGGGCCACGACGACTTGCCGCGCATCGGTGATGGACGGATCCTTCCCGTGGAACCCGCCGCCGACGAAAACGTTGCCGCCGCCGGTTGCGCCGGATGCATCGATGGCACTCGAATCGAACAGGCCGACCCGGTCGGCCGTCAGGGTGACGCTGCCGCCGTGGCCGGCGAGACTCGAGGCGCGAAGTTGGCTGCCGCCTCGCAGCGCCACCGTGGGCGCGTCGGCCTGAGCAGCCGTCCCGTGGCCTCCCTGAATGTCGATTCGGCCGCCACCCGCGCCGCCGGACGCATCGATGACCGCATCTTGCAAGGTGACGCTGTGACCGGCGGCGAGCGCGATGCTGCCGCCATGGTCAGCGCCCGCGCCCGCGCCCGGCGCGGCTGCGGCGGACACCAAGCCCGCCAGGGCGATATCTTGACGTGCATCGATCTGCACGCTGCCGCCACCCGAGGCATCGATGCTGCCTCCGGCCGTCTGCTCGATGCGGGTTGCCTGCAGCAGGATGCGCCCGCCGGCGGTGGACATGCCCGTCGCTTCGAGCGTTCCGGAATTCTTGACTACTCCGCCTTGCAGGCGATCGAGAGCCTGCGCCGACAGAATGATGATTCCGCCGGGTGCGATGACGGCGGACTTGTTCTCGATCAGAGCCGCGATGGCCGAGGGCTGTGCCGCGATATCGGCGAGATGATTACCGTCGATATGCAGGGTAACCGAGTCGCCTGCGGCCATGGCCACCGTGCCCATGTGCGCGATGATGACGCCGCTGTTGCGCACGGTGGGCGCAAGCAGCGCAATGTAGCCGCCGACGGCGGCGCGCAGTTCGCCTTCGTTGACGACGCTGCCGGTCGCGCCCTTGCGCGTCAAGGTGACATTCGCGGCCATGAAACCGGCATTGTCGATGCCGCTGGTGGTGGCGGCGAGACTGCCCACATCCACCGATGCGGTTTTGCCGAAATACACCCCGTTGGGATTGGTGAGAAACACCTGGCCGGTGGCGGTGATCTTGCCGAATATCTGGCTCGGGTTGCTGTCGAGCACCCGGTTGAGGGTGGCCGAATTGGCATTGGGCTGGACGAAGTTGACCTGCGCGTCGGCGCCCAGGTTAAACGTGTTCCAATCGATGACGGCGCGCTGTGTGGTCTGGTCGATGTTGAGCACGGCGGTGTCGCGCGCCGTGGTCGCCGTGATGCTGGCGCCGCCGGCGACTACCTTCCCGCCGGTGGGCAATGTGGTCGCTGCGATTGACATGGGAAGCGATGCAACGGGTCGCACCACGGGCCCGGGTACCGCGCCGGCGGCATGCGTAGACAGGCCGATGCCGAGTGCGGCGAGCAGCGGCGCCACGCGTGCGGCTGACCGACCGCTGCGCTTGCCGCGGCCGCGCGCGATCTCGGCGACCGGAACCCAGGTGCCTAGAGAGTCATTCCAAAGCAGGCGGAAGGCTCGGTTGATGCTGGCGTGTTTATTCATTGGATGCTCCGAAGTGCGGTGCAAGGTCTAAAACGGCATGCTGGCTTGCAGCCAGAGGCGGTTCTTGACCAGCGATCCGTCTTGGTCGTTGCCCGCGGTGGTGGGAATTGGATTGCTGCCGACACGATGCGCCGCGGTGGCCTTGATACTGAGGCCGAAATCCGCGGTCCAGCCCAGCGCGACGCCGACGCCCTTGAGGGTTTCGGTATTCGCCGCGGCAGCGCCCGGAAATCGGTTGTTCTTGTTGATCCGTACGGTGCCCCAGTCGGCAAACACCGTTGCATTGAAGTTCAACGGCAGCCGCGCGCGCGCTTCGAGATCCAGCAGGAACCCGTCGGCGCCGCCGCCTTCGTTCGCCGGGTAGGCGCGCACGCCGCTGGCTCCGCCGAGATAGAATTTTTCAGACGAATCGAGATTTTTGTTCGAAGCTTGCCCGGATACGCCGGCGTACAGCGAGACGCGGTCGGTGAGATGTTGCTGCCGGGATGCCGAAAAGCTCAATTTACGGAAGCTGCCCGCCGCATCCGTGGTGACCGCGTCGGCCTGTTGGTTCGGTGAGCCGGCGAGATCGTCGTTGCCTTCCAGCAGCGTCACGCCGGCGCTGTTGGCGCCGCCGCCGCCGAAGTCGTCGAACAGGTTGCCGTATACCCCGACGCTTCCGTCCCAGATCGAATAACGCGTCGTGGTTGCGCCGGATGATTTGTTGTCGAAGCGCTTGTCATCGAGGTTGGCCGAGAAAAAGAGATTCCCCAACCTTGCCCGCAACAGCGGGTAGCTGGCTTCGAGTCCGACCGTGGTGGACGTGCCATGCGCGTCGAGGGCGCTGAACGCCGCCGTAACGATGTCATAACTCAAATGCGATCCGTTCATTCCCACGCGCCAACCGCGGTTGCCCACCGGGAGCGAATACGCGGCGCGCTGGTAGTCCAGGCCGCGGCTGTGCAACAGCGCCGCGTCGACGCGGTCGCCAAGGTGGAACGGGCTGTTGAGACTGACGTCGGCCGTGATGCGCGCCGCACCGGTGAAACGTGCGCCGGAGTTGTCGGCGGTCAAATTGCCGGTCACCTGGGGGGCGTCCTTGACGGCGAGCACCAGGTCCGTTTCGCCTTGATTCTCGCCTTCGGCCAGGGTGCCGGACGCATGCAGGCCGGGCAGCCCATCGATCAGCAACAGCGCGCGGTCGAGCGCATCGGCGTTCACCGGTTTGCCGCGCGTCTGCGAGGCGGCGACCATGTTGGTCAATCGTTGGCGGGATACTCGTTTGGTCTGGCCGTCGATGCGGATCTTGCCGAATGTGGCCTCGACGATTTGAATGGTCACCGTGCTGCCGGTGATGTCTTGTTGCGGAAGATAGGCTCTCACCACCCAGCCGGCGCGCCGATAGGCGCCCGCCACGGCGATGGCGGCATTTTGCAGGCCGGCGAAATCGAGCGGGCGGCCGACGAATCCGGCGGCCGCTTTCGTCAGCTGTTGCGTGGTCAGCAGCGTATTTCCGATAAAATTGAACGCGCTCACGCTCACGGTGGCGCCGCCGATCGATGCCATCGGCGGAGGCGGCAGGAATATGGGCGCCGACTTGGAGGGCAAGGTGGGGCGATGATCCTGTTCGATTTGCTGCAACACCTTGCCGGCATCGGGAGGCGTCTGCGCATGGACCACGAGGGGCACGGTTAGGGCCGCGGCGAACAGCAGCGCGGAAGGCCAGCGCGCCTTGTCGGCGGACGACGGCGTCCTTCCGAAACGGGTGTACATCGAGATTTCTCCCCAGGCGTCATTGCCAGTGCATGGGGTATCGACTGTCTCGGGAATTTCCTGACCGGATCTCCCCGGCTTCTTCGTCGCGATACGCTGTATCGGCGTTAGGGGCGCACCCTAGTGCGATCGGTCTGCGCGGGCTTACCGCTGTTTCAGCGACGGACTCAATCGCGCGACGCTGCAGGCGCCGGCCAGCATCGCCAGTCCCGCGGCCACCAACGCCGGGATGCGATCGCTGCCGATACCGAACGACAGCAGCGACGCGAGCAGTGTGGCGCCCAACGTCTGACCCGTGAGCCGCGTCGTGGAAATCAGGCCGCCCGCCGATGCAGCCCGCTCATGCGGTGCCGAGTGCACGATCAATCGCGCGTTTGGCGCGAGAAACAATCCGAAGCCAGTTCCACAGAGCGCCATTCGCCAGACCATGGCGATATGCGACACGTGATCGGGAAGGAATGCCAGCGAGAGCAGCGCGCCGGTCGCGATGGCCATGCCGATGCCGCCGAGCAGTCCCGCGGGAAACCGATCGGAGAGCATGCCCGCCAAGGGCGCGAACAGCATCATGGCCAATGGCCAGGGCGTGATGACCGCACCGACCTCGCTGGGTGAGAACCCATGGTGCTGCTGCAGGCGAAACGGCAGCGACAATATCAAGGTCATGGACGCGATGAACGCGGTGAGTCCGCCGATGGTGGAGAGGGCGAGTACCGGTTTCGCCAGCAGATCGACGGGCAGAATGGGCATCTTCGAGTCCAGTTCGCGCCGCACGAAGACATAGGCGATCACAATACCGGCCGCGATGACGACCGCGGAGACGACGGGCGAATGGCCATGCACCGCGCTCTCCAAGCCGTATATGATGAGGCCGAAGGTCAGCGCACAGAGCACCGCGCCGAGCACGTCGAAAGGCTCCTCGTGTGGCTCGGGGGCGGGCAGCGCATGCCGGCCCAGCACCAGCGATAGAATCGCCAAGGGCGCTGCCGCGGCAAATATCCACGGCCACGTCGCCACCGAGAGCACCAGTCCACCCAGTGTCGGTGCGAGGGCGTTTCCACTCGACACCACGACGTTGTTGATCCCCAAGCCACGACCGAGCTGTGGCGCGGGATAGATGGCGCGGATCAACGCACTCGATACGCTCAGCGAGGCCGCGGCGCCGAGAGCCTGGAGGGCCCGCACCGCCAGCAGCAGCGGCAGGCTCCTTGCGAAAAAGCACAGAATGGTCGAAAGCAGGAACAGGAGTTGACCATATTGGTAGAGGCGACGTAATCCGATGCGGCTGCCGAGCGCGGAACATGGCAGCAAGGTCATCACCAGCACGAGTTGATACACCGTGACGACGAGCACGGCGGCGGATGAATCAACGTCCAGATCATGAGAGAGGGTCGGTAGAGCGACGGTCACGATCGAGCCGTCGATCACCGCAAGCGCTGTCCCCAAAGCCACCGCGACAATTGCCAGATAGCGGCGGGGAGTCGGCAAACCTTCTCCACGCTTGAGAAGAAGTGAGCCGGTTGCCGAATCCATGCCGCTATTATAGCGCCACGACTCCTGCCGCTGCGCCCAAGATGACGATCAGGAGCGGCGGCGCGCGCCACACTGTCAACAGAACGAAGCCGAAGAGCGCCACGCCGATATCCGCCGCCGTTTTGACCGAACTCGTCCAGATCGGATTGTAGAGCGCGGCACCGAGCAGACCTACCACAGCGGCATTGACGCCGCGCATGAAGGCTTGCGCGTCGGCTTGAACCTTGAATTGATCCCAGAAGGGGAGTACCCCCAGCAGGATGAGAATGCCGGGAAGAAAAATTCCCGTCAGGCCGAGAAGTGCGCCGGCCACACGATGGGATGGGGGGGCCGCGACGGCCCCGAGATAGGACGCGAAGGTGAACAGGGGACCCGGAACCGCCTGCGCGGCGCCATAGCCCGCGAGAAAGACGTCGTCGCTGACCCATCCCGGTCCCACGAAGGCCTCGCGCAGCAACGGCAGCACCACATGGCCGCCGCCGAATACCAGTGCGCCCGATCGGTAGAAAGCATCGAACAGCGCTGCTGCATGCCACCGGCTGAGCAGCGGGAGGCCGATGAGCAACAACGCGAATGCGGCCAACGATATCGTCCCGACGGCGCGCGACACGGGCGCGACAAGCCGCGATGTGGGCACGACCTGCGTCGCCCCCGATGCGGCCGTGGGCGCCCGACAAAGCCAAATCCCAAGCACGCCCCCGCATAGCAGGACGGCGATCTGCATCATCGATGACACGCCCGCTGACATCGTGACGGCAGCCACTATGGCGATCGCCGCGCGCTGCCGGTCGGGGCACAACGTGCGTGCCATCCCCCACACAGCCTGCGCCACGATGGCGACCGCCACCAGTTTCAGGCCGTGCACCAATCCCGCCGCAAGCGATGCGACGGCGGAACTTCCCCGAAACGCGGCATCGGCCCCAAAGGCCAGCAGCACGAGTGCGACGGCGGATGGCAACGTGAATCCGGTCCAGGCCGCGAGGCCGCCGAGATAGCCTGCCCGCGAGAGACCGATGGAGAAGCCGAGCTGGCTGCTCGCCGGACCGGGCAGGAATTGGCATAGGCCCACCAAGTCCGAAAACGCGGCATCGTCGAGCCATCGTCGGCGCACCACGAACTCCTCCCTGAAGTAGCCGACATGCGCCACCGGTCCGCCGAATGAGATGAGGCCCAGCTTCAGAAATGCGCGCAGGACCTCGGGCGCCCGAGCGTGCCCGCCCGCGACACCGGGCCGGACCGTGTCGGGGAAGGGCGAACGCCCGCTATTTACGGGCTTCTCCGGATTCATGCAGCCGCAGGCGTCGTCGACACCTCCACGGATTTCGATGCTGCATCGACCGTCTTGAGCACCACGGGGCGCCGCCATACGTGCGCCACATACTCGAGTACTTTCCTGGCGCAATCCGTGTCCAGACCGCGCTTGTCGATGTCGCTGTGGTGCTCGAGCACCAGGGTGCCGTTGCTGCGGACTTCGGCTACCGATACCCGTGGGGCGCCGAAGTTATATTTGTCCTTGAGGATGGTCTCGCGCAATTCATCGATGTCCTCGGAGAGCACCTTGACCGGACCATTCGCCTGCTTTTGAAAGCGGAACAGCCCCATCTCCGCGGCACGCTCGCGGGTGAGGTGATTTCGCAGGAAGCTAAAGTCATCGTCCTCCCGCATGATTTGCCGCGCGGCGTCGAGTCCTCCCTCTTTGATGATCTCTTCCCAGAGGGTGAAGCCCAGATGGTATGGATTCACGGCCAGCGCAATCTGTTCCTCCGCAGCCACCGGACGGACGACATCCGAATGACACTTGATGGCGTCGAGGTACGTATCCTGCGCGATGAAATCCGCTTCGCGCAGCAGCCGCGCATGCCAGTACGATGCCCAGCCTTCGTTCATGGTCTGCGTGGCGTACACCGGATAGAAATAGAACGATTCCGCGCGCACGGCCAGAAAGATGTCTCGTTCCCAACTTTCCATATCAGGCGCGTACGTGGCGATGAACCACAACAGATCCTTCTCCGGATGGGGGGGCAGCGCTGCGCGGGCCCTTCGCGCATGCGGGGCCGCCTTGTCATCGCCGTCCAGGGTCGAAAATCGCGAGCGGAATGCGTCATCGGACACCGGAGGAGGGGAAGGCGCGTACTCCGGATAGGGTTCGCGCCGCAAGCCGCAATCGAGATCGATGTACTGTTCCAGGGACAGCGCGGCATCGAGCACTCTCTCCACGGCATTGAAGCCGTGGGCCTCGATGTCCTGTTCGATCTGCCGCGCGTGGCTGGCGGCGTGTTCGATGATGTGCTCGCTGACTTGGTCCTGGGAGCGTCGAAATAACAGGTTGTTGCTGGAGAAGTCGGCATGACCCAGCACGTGCGCCGCCACCAGAATGTTGTCGGCCAGGCCGTTGCTCGATGCGACATAGGCGCGGCCCGGATTCCCGGGAAAGACCACCTCGAACAGGCGTGAATAGCCCATATGGCGCTGCAAGAGCTGATAGATGTAGCGCGCGCCGAAAGACCAGTGCGGCATGCGGACCGGCAGCCCGTAGACCGCGATCTCGGTCATGAAACTGTCGGGTACGGCCTCGAAGATGACCGGCGACCAGGAGAGCCCGTGTTCGCGGGCGAGATCCTCGAGACGCGGCAAATGACTGCGCCAGTCGGGTTTCACGGCTCCCTTCCCGGTGCGTCACCGGTCGCAGCGGTCTGCGATTCAAGCGTGAAGAAGTGGCGCACGGCGGCGATCACATCGTTGGAATCCTTTATCGAACATCGGCCGACCGAGGAGCCGTCGGCGCCGAGTTCATCGAACAGCCGTGCCGTCTCGCTTTGGGTGCTGCGCAGCCCCGAGGTAATTTCGACGTAGCCTCCGTAGCGCGCCACCTTGGCGATGCTCTCGAGCGCCGCGCGCGCCGGCTCTCGATCGTCCATGGCATTGTCGCCGTCCGACGCATAGAACAGATAGACATTGCAGGTTGCGGGATCGAAGCGCGATTGCATGATCTCGTGCACCTTGCGCAAACCCGCCGAGGCGACAGTGCCGCCGCTGCCGGTGACTTTGAAGAAATCGGATTCGCCGAATTCCCACGCGTCGGTGGTGTGGGCCACGAACACGATGTCGAGCGAACGGTACTCGCGTCGCAGCCCGGCCGCCACCCAGAAGAAAAACGTCTTCGCCAGCTGGCGGTCCGAATCCGTCATGCTGGCGGAAACGTCCAACAGGAAGAACACGGCGGCGCGCAGAGCGGGCTGCCTGCGGCGCGTAAGCTGCCGGAAGCGCAGGTCCTCATCGATGAACGAGGGGGTGGAACGCTCGAGCCCACGGCGCTTCACCGATTCCTTGAAGGAACGCCGGCGATCGAGACGCGATCGCGCACCGCGCCGATCCCAACCCTCGCGCTTCCATTCGGCTTCGTCCGACTGGCCCACCCGGGGCTGCAAATTGGGCAGCTTCAGCTCTTCCCACATCCACTCGATGATGTCGTCGACCTTGAATTCGAGCAACAGCTCGGCAGCGCCGCGCTCGGTTCCGCCCGAGCCTTTGCCGCCGGGCTTGCTGCCGCTGTTGGCCGGACCGAGGAGGTCCCCGGGCTTCGCCGCCCCCTGACCCACGCCCTGCGGTTCCGTGTCCGACCGCAGTCTGAAACGGTAATGTTCCAGCATGCGCACGGGAACCCGGACGGTGCGGGCCCCGTCGTTGATGATGTCCGAGCCGGCGACGATCTGGGGCAGGTGATCCCGCACCGCTTCCCGAATCTTTTCACTGTGCCGGAGCCAGTCCCGCGAGCCGCGCGAAAACAACTCGTACCAATCACTGACCGCTTGCGCGGCGGCGTAAGGTGTCCCGTGAGGCTCGCGCGGGTGCATGATCTGAAGCTTACTCCTGCGACAACAGGGTCGTGACGTAATTCAGGGCTTCTTGAGCGCTATGCTCGTCATATCCGTACTCCTTCACCAGTCGCTCTTGAACCACGGAGATTTTTTGGCGCGCATCGTCGTCCGGTCGGGCCGTGGAGGTCACCAGGCGCAGCACGTCGCGGCGCTCTTCGAACAAGTACTGTTCTATCGCTTCGCGAACTCGCGCGTGGCTTGCAAGGCGAAACTTCTCTCCGGCCTTGAAGGCCACCATCGCTTTACGGATCACCTCTTGGCGGAACGATTGCTTTCCGGATTCGGAGACCTTGATCTTCTCCTCGACGGACCGCAGGAATCGCTCGTCGGGCGGCCGATTCTCGCCCGTCATCGGATCGGTGACCTTTCGCTGGTCGAGGGATGCCTCGATCTCATCGAGATACTTCTCCAGCAGCTGCTGTGCCTCGTCTTGAAACGAAGCAAACAACGCGCGGTGGACATCCTCCTTGACCCAACGGTTATAGAATTCCTTGCGCGCAGTCACCAAGTGGTCGAACCACACTTTTTTCTGCTTGGCGTCCATGCGCGCGTCGCTCTCGATCGCATCCTTGATGGCGAGCAGCAGCTCCATGCTGGTGAGGCTGCGCGCGTTGCCGCGCGTGATTGCCGTCGACAGGGCGTTGATGACGAACCGCGGGCTCACTCCGGAAAGGCCCTCATCCGGCGCCTCGGACTTCAGCCGCTGAGTTTCGGTCTCGGAGAATCCTTCGACCGCCTCGCCGGCGAAGATTCGAACCTTCTTGGGAAGATCCATGCCCTCGCGTTCCGGCTTGCTATGCCGCGTGAGAATGGCGAACACGGCTGCCAGATGCAGCACATGGGGATCCAGATGCGTGTTGCGGAACGCCGGCGCTCCATATACCAGCTTCTTATAGATCCGAGCTTCGTCTCGGTACGACAGCGCATACGGTACCTTGATGATCACCATTCTATCGAGAAGGGCCTCATTCTCCTTTTCCTGGAGGAAGCGATTGAATTCGGCGAGATTGGTATGGGCGAGGATGGTCTCATCGAGGTAAATCAGCGGAAACCGCGCAACCTTTACGTTTTTCTCCTGCGTCATCGTCAGCAGGAGATAGAGGAACTCGCGTTTGACCTTGAGGATCTCGATCATCTCCAGGACGCCGCGGCTCGCGGCATACACCGCGCCGGACCACGACCAAGCCCGTGGGTCCCCTTCGTCGCCCACGTGTGACACCTTCGAAAGATCGACCGATCCCACGAGATCGGCGATGTCGGCGGTCGAAGGGTCGTGAGGAGCGTAGGTACCGATGCCGCAGCGTGCCGCCTCGGACAAGAAGATGCGCTCGACGGGTACGCGCAGGTAATCACCGTCGCATTCGCGATCCACGTAGTCTCGAGCCCACGGGCTCACTTCACCCGCGATGTCGACGCCGTAGGTCTCTCGAAACTCGGCGCGCAAGCTCGCTGGAATGAGATTCAACGGCGATTCCCGCAGGGGCGAGCCCTTGATGGCATAGAGGGCGCCGTCGTCGGTGCGGCTGTATTCTTCGAGACCGCGCTTCAACAGGATCGCCATCGTCGATTTTCCGCCGGAGGGCGGCCCGAGCAGCAGCAGCAGCCGGCGGCCCACATCGGAGCCCGCTGCCGCCGCCTTGAAGTAGTCGACCACCCGGCCCAAGGGTTCATCGACGCCGAATAATTCCCGTTTAAAGAGTTCTCGCGCCTTCTGAACGTCGCTGCCTTCCACGTCGCGGCCGTACCACAACAGCATGTCCCAAATATATTCGTGGCTGGTGCGCACCAGCGCCGTGGGCTTGACGGGAAGGATGCCCGTCAAGAAGTCCCCGAGAGATCCTTCCCATCGCTGCGCTCGATGCTGTTTGCTGAAGTCGGTCAGCGAATTGAGGAAACCCAACGGGTTGGAATCAACCTTGAGCTCTGATATTCCCATCGTCGAACCTCCACTCGGGAATTGACTGGGCGTTATCTCGCGCGTGGACTCTCGCTAATCATCCTACTCTCACACACGTTGTATATCAGATCCGTCACAGCTTCAAATGATTCATCGGCTTCGATGGGAAAAAATTAATGAACTGTCGACCATGCACATTCGTCTTGCAGGGCGCTTTGGATGCACGGTGCGCTGCTGCGGTGAGGGCTGGTCCGTTGCGATCGAGCAACGTGATACGAGTGCGGTTGGCCGCCCCTCTGTACTATCGACCGCTGCTCGGATATTGTTAAAGACTTGCCCCAAGCCGTGGGCCATTGAATTTAGTGCTGCCTGCTGCTCACCAGCGTGCGATCGAAGAAGCCGGTCACACGATTGCGATACTCCGGTCCGGCGATTTGCGCAAAGTCGGCGTGGTGCGCGCGGGGAACCAGCCACATTTCCTTCGGCGAACCGGCGGCGGAAAACAGTTGCCGGGCCATGAACGCGGGCACCAGGGTATCGAGGTCGCCGCCGACAATGAGCACGGCCCGCGGCGCAATCGACCCAATGACGTTCTTGGGCGGCATATCGAGCGATTGCCCGTACGCGCGCAAGGCCAGATAACAGGGCACCTGGGTCAGGAGTCCCCACTTGGCGGTGGCGAGCCAGTTCTGTTCGACGACGTCGTTGGGCGATGACACCAACGCCACCGCACGCAACCGCTGTTCGAGGACGGCGGCCTGCGTCAACACGTAAGCTCCCATGGAAAAACCGAATCCTCCGATGCGCTCTGGATCGACCTCGCCGCGTGTCCGGAGCCAGCCGACCGCGGCGGTGATTGCGTACCGTTCCGGAACTCCCCAGCGTGTGCGGCCCTCGCTCGCGCCTTGTCCCGGGAGATCAATCGCAAGCACACCGAAGCCGGCTTGCGATAGAAACCCGGTCTCGAACAGAAGCGACGAGCGCTCGGCGCCGGTGCCGTGCACCAGCACGATGGCGGCGCGATTGCGCGAAGGCGCATACCAGCCCGCCACCCGCTGTCCGTCCGTGCTCGAAAAGGATACCTCCGCGAGGCCTTCGATTCCCGTGCGTTCGGGGTGCCGCGATATCGCCGGGGGCGGAGTGCGCACGTAGTCGGCGCGCTCATTCCAGAAGCTCTTCGCGGCCACGCCCACGCAAAGGACGAAGCCTACGCCCACGCCGGAGACGATGAGATAAATCGCGATTTTCACGACCCCCGAATGGTGCTTGATTCGCACGGCGATATACAACCATCGGACATATTCCGGAAGGCCGCACCATTCAGGTGCTTCGAAACGTGACGACGGTGTATAAAGGTGCGTGATGAACGAGTATTCGGGCGACGCAGAATGAGCAGAAAAGACGAAGATCGCATCCTTCACGGTCTACATTATTTCCGTGAGAGCCTCGACGAGGAGTTCACGGTGACCAGCGAGCAAGTACTCTGGCTGGCGGCGCATTCCTATGCCGACGGCAGCGGCTGGCACAAGGACGGGGATCTGCAGGGCTTCGACTGTTCGGTGATCCCGATCGAGCTTCGCAGGAAGCTGCTGACGTCGAAATTCGAACTGCCGCTGCGCTATCTGCACTATCGGCGCCTCATCAAGTTCACGCCGGCCGGCGACGAGGTAGCCAATGTCTCGGTGACTTTCGCCGGCGCCGATCGGGCGATGCGCCTGCATACGCGCGTCGGGCGCATGGAGCTATGGTACCAAGAGCATAAGGATGGATTTTTCAGCATCGTGATTACGGCCGCGGTTTCCTTCATCACGGCGCTGCTTGCCGTCGCGATCCTCGAGGGTCTGCATAGAAATTCCGTGGAGCCCGCCCGGATCATCTATGAAGCGGAGCCGCGATCGCAGCCTTGAATCCGACCCGCGGCGGAGGCATGATGTCGCTGTTGCGTTCTACACGCGTGCGAGTTTGTGCGCGCCGGGATCTTTCATCAGGCGCACCGTGCGCCCGAAGAGCCGGTCATGAGCCGGGACGCGGCCGATGTAGAGGATCCCCGTTTGCTGGAAATCCTTCGTCAGTACGTCGATGACGCAATCACGCGCCCGGTCGTCGAGGGACTCGAGCACCTCATCGATCACCATCCAGCGCGGCTCGTGCAGGAGCGCTCGCGCAAACACCAAGCTTTGTTGTTCGTCCTCGTTCAAATCCCGATCCCAGCGCTGTGTGCTGTCCAGCATCGGAACCAGTCGCGCCAGATCGACCCTGGCCAATGCCGGGGCGAACGCGCCGTCGGCGAATTTTTCAACGCCCCACGGATACGCGAGCACCTCGCGCAGAGTCCCAGGGGGTAGATAGGGAACGCGCGGCAAATACATGGCGTCCTCGCCCTTGGGCCGCTTGATCCGGCCGGTGCCCCAGGGCCAAAGGCCGGCGAGC
Source organism: Gammaproteobacteria bacterium (assembly GCA_034667965.1). Taxonomy (GTDB): domain Bacteria; phylum Pseudomonadota; class Gammaproteobacteria; order Steroidobacterales; family Steroidobacteraceae; genus Bog-1198. Next base: position 24,412 of record JAXDQI010000244.1, on the reverse strand, counting down.
GCGCGGAACAACAGCGTCTTGCCGGTGCCCGGGTCCCCGATGATGAGTGTTCGTTCGCCGGCCAGCATCTCGACGTGAGTGTCCTCCAGGAGAGTGCATCCGGTGGGAGAGGCGATCTGAAGGTTCTCGATACTGAATTTGCCCGGCGGTCCCTCTTCGAAATCGATGCGGCTTGCGCCGCCGTGCACCGTGTCGGTATTGAGCACGGCCCGCCGGAAGCTCGCCACCCGCAACAGCGTCGCCCGCCAATCCGCAATGGTGCTGAAATTGTCGACGAACCAGCGCAGCGAGGACTGCACTTGAATGAAGGCGCCGGCGGCCATCATGAGTCCGCCGAAGGTCAAGTTTCCGGCGAAATAAAGCGGGGCTGCGACGAGAATCGGCGCCACCAGCGTGAACCAACCATAACCGGCCGTGATCCACGTGAGATTCGCGAGTCCCGACACCAGGCTGCGCGTCGCGGCCAACACCCCGGCCAGGTCGACCTCGATGCGCCGCGCTTCATCCGCTTCTCCGGACGAGAGGGCGATCGCGTCGATATGTTCATTGACGCGAACCAGCGAAAACCGCAAGTCGGCCTCGCGCGCGTACCGTTCGGCGTTCCGCTCGATGAGGTTGCGGCCCACCCAATAGCTCAGCAGCGACGCCGATCCGGAATATGCGGTCGCCGCCCATACCATGTAGCCGGGAACGGCGAACTGCCTGCCCGCGACGTGAAAAACGAAATCATTCGACAGCGCCCAGAGCACGTTGACGAACGTCACGAGGAGTATCGATGCCTGCAGCAACCCGATGCCGAGATCGGCCGAGAGTTCGGTGAGATGCCGTGCATCCTCATGCATGCGCTGGTCGGGATTGACTCCGATGGGGCCCGCGCTGGCCAGCCGGAAGGCGCGGCCGGGCACCATCCAGTTGGCGACCAGGTCATGGACCAGACCTTCGCGCAGCTTGAGCTTGAGCGTTTCGCCGAGCCACTTCTGGCCGACGTTGAGCGACAGGAGCGTTCCGCCGATGACGGCGAAGACCCCGAGTTGCGTGAGGAATTGCCCGAAGTTTCGCCGCGACAAGGCATCGTAGAACGGCTGGTTCCAACTGTTGAGGCGGATCTGGCCGTAGGCCGTGGCGACGATGACGAGGAACAGCGAGGTCCCCAGCAACAGCAGTGCGTTGCGAACCGGTGCGGACCACAACGCGCCGGTCACCATCTTCAATTGCGGCCCAAGGCCCTGTTGGGCGATCTCCTCGGGATCGAGCAAAGGGCTGGCTTCGCCGTCCGGCCGTTCTTGTATCATTGGGACGTTCTCCGGAAAAAACCAATTTTGGCATTAGGACTGAATGAGCTCAATCGACACTCTCATCAGCAAGATGACGCTGGCCGAAAAGCTTGGTCAACTGACCATGACGGCCTCGAGCTATGCTGTGACGGGGCCGGTGATTGCGGGCGATTCGACGCAGGCAATCAGGGACGGCACCATCGGCAACCTGCTCAACATGGTGGGCGCCGACCACGTCCGGGAGGTACAGAGGCTTGCGGTCCAGGAGTCGCGTCTCGGGATTCCCCTGCTCATCGGGTTCGACGTGGTTCATGGACATCGCACGTTGTTCCCGATTCCGCTCGGCGAGGCGTCGTTGTTCGACCCGAGGATGTGGGCGTCGACAGCCCGGGAATCAGCGAAGGAGGCCGCGGCCGAAGGCATTGCCATGACGTTCGCCCCGATGCTCGATGTGGCACGGGACCCTAGATGGGGGCGCGCTGCGGAAGGGCCCGGCGAGGATCCGTGGCTGGCGGCCCGCATCGCCGAATCTAAGGTGCATGGGTTTCAGGGATCGGACCTTGCCGCAGCGGATGCGATGGCGGCAACCGCCAAGCATTTCTGCGCGTATGGAGCCGTAACGGCCGGACGCGACTACGCCTCCGTCGACATATCCGATCGGACCCTGCACGAAGTGTATCTACCCCCTTTCGCAGCCGCCGTGGCTACGGGCGTTTCGGCCATCATGCCGTCATTCACGGACCTTGCGGGGATACCGATGACGGCGAACGCCGCTCTGCTGAATGGATGGCTGCGCCGCGGATCGGGCTTCGACGGCGTCATCGTGACCGACTACAACGCCATCGCGGAGTTCATGCACCATGGGATCGCCGCCGATCTTGCCGAGGCGGCGACGCTCGCGTTGAAAGCGGGAGTCGACATCGACATGATGTCCGACGCCTATCGCCGCGGGCTGCCGGTGGCTCTGGAACGGGGTTGGGTGACCGTCGGCGAGATAGACGCGGCTGTGCGCCGCGTGTTGACACTCAAGAAGCGATTGGGATTGTTCGAAGATCCGTACCGCCGCGGCGCCGTGCCGGAGACCGCCGCGGCGCTTGCGTCCCGCCGCAGTCTTGCTCGACTCGTCGGCTCGCGTGCCATCGTCATGTTGAAAAACGACGGGGAGACCTTGCCGCTCAACAAAGGAATGCCGCGGCTCGCGGTGGTGGGCCCTTTGGCCGACGGGTCCACCGACATGCGCGGTCCGTGGTGGGGCGCCGCCGCACCCGAAGGCCAGGTCACGGTGCTGGCGGCGTTGCGACAGACGCTTTCGGAATCCCGCGTGACACATGCTCCCGGTGTGGACATCGACGGCGGCGACGTGAGCGGCGTGGCGGCAGCACTCGCGGTGTGCGACCAGGCGGACGCGATCGTTCTCTGCGTAGGCGAGGCTGCCTCGATGAGCGGCGAGGCCGCCAGCCGCGCCCATCTGGGGCTTCCGGGCCGGCAGCGCGAATTTGCGGACGCAGTATTCGAGCGCGCCCAACGGCTTCACAAGCCGGTCATCGTCGTGCTGTTCTCGGGGCGTCCGCTGGTCATTCCGTGGTTGGCGGAAAAAGCCGATGCCTTGCTCGCTGCCTGGTTCTTGGGAAGCGAGGCCGGCAACGCCATCGCCGATGTTCTATTCGGCCATGTAGGCCCAAGCGGCCGTACGCCGGTGAGCTGGCCGCGGGCGGCAGGGCAGATACCGATATTCTTCGGAGCCCGGCCGACCGGACGTCCTCTCGACCCGAAGGATCACTATACCAGCAAGTATCTCGACGCGCCGAACGACCCCCTGTACCCGTTCGGCTACGGCCTGACGTACGGGAGGTTCGCCTATTCGAATCTTCGGGTGCCCCGGGACGGGGTCTCGGAGCGGGATACCATCGTGATTCGCGTCGATGTGCAGAACGACGGCGGCCGGCCCGCCGAGGAGACGGTGTTTCTTTTCACGCACGATGTGCTCGCCAGCGTGTCGCGACCCGTTCTCGAATTGAAAGGTTTCGGAAAGATTCACTTGAATCCCGGAGCCAGGGGAACCGTGACGTTGATGTTGCCCGCGCAAGAGCTGCGATTCCTGGGAGTGAACCTCGAACCGGTATTCGAGTCCGGCGAGGTCGAGATTCTCGTCGGACCGTGCGCGGACAGGAATCAGCTCCTGGTCGATCGCATCCGGCTGGTATCCTAGGCGCCGGCCTGGCTGGTCCAGCGCCTAATTCGGCGCGGGCGCCTTGCCGATCCTGCACGCCCACAGGAAATTGAATTCGTCGCGTGTGCCCGGCACGATGGCGTTCCAAACGGCCGTCTTGGCGTCGACTTCCTCGCTCTGCTCGCTGCCCTGGATGTTGTTGGCGGCGTAGTAAATGATGAGAAGCGGGCGGGCGAGGTCCTTCGTGCAGTCATACTGAATCTTCTCGACGACGCTCAAATATTTGCCGTTGCCGCCGGTTTGCGGCTCCGCGTATTCCTGCCTCAACCACACCGTTACCTGGCTTCCTGCCCGCTTCATTTGATGGGTGGTGCTGTAGGTTGCCCATGATCCGTCGGCGGCCACCGCGCGGAATTCCCACCCGCCCGCCGCCATGGGATCGAGGGTTCTGACCCATGCCATGGGATCCGCCCGGCGCGCCTCTCGCAGCCGGGAGAGCTGCGCGGCCCTTGCCTGATCATCGGCGAGCGCCTGCGATCGTTGCTGCTCCCACATCTCCGCCTGCGCGGGAGTTTGGCCGGCGGAGTCGACATGCGCGAGAAGACTCGTCCCGACGACCGCCGTCATCGAAAGCAGCCGTTGGTATTTCCACATGCACGCGATCCTAGCCTTTGCCGGACTCCGATGCCATAGAGGACGCAGGTTCGAAGTTCACGCGCCGGACGCGCCAAGAATCGGAGCCGTCGCTCGAGGGGGGGCGGGCTTCCGCTGCAGGAATTAGTGGCCGAGGCACATGCGGCGGGCGATTTCCCGGGCCGCCGTTTTATCGACGGCTTTTGCCGTGCGGCCGATGACGATCTCGGTCAGTTCCGAAAAGACCGCGTAGCTGACCAACGCGATGGTGCCGCCGACCACGAACAGCGGCAGGAGGATCAACCAGGTGGCAGCACAGACCAGATAGAATACAACATCTTTGAAGGACATCGCAGCCACCCCTTGAAGCCAATGCGCCGATGAAGCCAATGCGCCCATGAAGGCGACGCCGGGAGCTTATCTTGATGACGATGATTCGGCACGGAACTGCGTCGCATATCCGCGTTTAACTTAAATTAAAAATCGACCGGGGCCGGCCGCAATTGTAGAAAGCACATGAGATCTCAGGGTCAAGCCACTAGGATCAAAGCCACCGCGCTTTTTTGAACCGAACATACAAGTATCCATCGAGCGCCGCCATTACCGCCATGACGAGTGCGTACCCGTAGCGCCACTTGAGCTCCGGCATGTGTTCGAAATTCATGCCGTAGATTCCCGCGATCATCGTCGGGACGGCCAGCAGCGCAGCATAGGCCGCCAGGCGCTTCATGGTTTCGCTTTCCTGCAGCGTGACCATCGATAGATTCACCGAGATGGCCGTCGCGATCGAGTCGCGGACGGAGTCGGCGGCTTGATTCAGCCGCTGTAGATGGTCGTACACGTCTCGGAAATACACGCTGATGCCCGAACACAGCACCGGGACGCGGGCACCGGACAGATTGGAGACGCCTTCCAGCAGCGGCGCCACCGCATGCTTGATCACCACCAGCCGTTGCTTCAACGCATACAGCGCCTTGATGTTTTCCTGCGGTACCCCTTGTCGGGAGAATATCTCGCCCTCGACGGCATCCCGATCATCCTCCAGCCCGTCGAGAATGGGGAAATACCGGTCGACCACGGCATCCATCAGAGCGTACAGAATGAATCCCGGACCCTGACGAAGAAGATCCGGCTCACGTTCGCAGCGCGCTCGCACCTCTTGAAATCCTTTGGATGCTCCCCGCCGCACCGAGAGCACGTAGTTTTCACCCGCGAATATCGCAAGTTCGCCGACCGCATAACCGCCGACCGTTGGTTCCAGCAGGTGCAGCACCGCGAACAGGGCGTTGCCGTATTCCTCGACTTTGGGACGCTGGTGACCGTTCTTGGCGTCCTCCACGGCGAGCGGATGCAGTTCGAAGGCGGTCTGTAGTTGGTCGAGAAGGTCGTCCTTGGGATCGTGCAACGCCACCCAGACGAAGCATCCGGGTCGATGCACCCAATCCGGGATCTCGGCCACCGAGATGTCCGCAAGCTTCTTGCCCTGACTGTAAGCGGCGCAGCTGATGAGCACGGCGGGATCTAAGGCGAGGTTGCCGCAATACCCGGCAACCGTGCCGGGTCCGACGGTGCAGGCGCGTCAGCGGCGGACGGCGCCGCCGGCGCCGAATCCGCCGGAATCGTGAGCACCACCCGAAGACCTGGATTCCGGTCGAACAATTCGAGCGCAGTGCCGTGCAGTTTCGCCACAGCCTGCGCGAGACTCAGGCCCAAGCCCACGCCGGGAGTTCCGCGGCTTGCGTCGCCGCGATAGAAGCGCTCGACCACCTTGACCTTCTCCGCGTCGCTGATTCCGGGGCCGTTGTCGGCCACGGCAATCTCCACGAAGCCGCCGGGATGCGATTGCACCGACACGCCGATCGTGCCGTTATCCGGTGTGAACTTGAGTGCGTTGTCGATCAGGTTGCTGAGAGCCTGCGCCAGCAGCACGGGATCGCCGGCCACCGTCGTCGGGCCATCCGCCTGGAAGGCCAATGCAATCCCTTTCAATTCGGCTGCGGGCGCATAGAATTCGACTGCGCTCTCCGCCAGATCGGCGGCGTCCAGCGCGACGAATCCGGAGCGGCGCAGGCCCGCATCGATCTCAGCCAGGCGCAGCAGCGCGTCGAATATTCGAATTACCCGGTCGACGTCCGCGACCGCGCCGTCGACCTCGGCGAACGCCTGTTCCGGCGGCGGTCGTATGAGCGCGAGTTCCTCGAGCCTGGAGCGCAGTTCGGCGAGCGGCGTGCGCAGGTCGTGAGCGATCGAATTGGACACATTGCGCACGCCGTGCACGAGCTGTTCGATCTGGTCCAGCATGCCGTTGATGGTCCGCGACAGCGTATTGAGCTCGTCGTCCTTCAAATGGGTGGGCAGGCGATGCGCGAGATCGCCATGAATGATCGCCGAGACCGTCAGCCTGATGCTGTCGACGCGCGACATGAGCGCGCGCCGGGTCGTGAGGCCGATGAGGAGCCCGGCAATGGACAGGATGGCGATGGCGCCGGTCAATCCATACCAGAAACGCTCTTCGAGCGGCGCGAACAATCGGTTGTCCCGGCCGACCAGCAAATTGTAATTCCCCAGCGTGGCGACGTGTACGAGAGCCGTCTGCGTTCCCTTGCTGGCCAGATCGATTTGAACGCGGTAATCGCCGGGCGTCGTCGGCACGTTCGGCCAGACCTCGAGATTGCCGGCCAGCGGGCGCCGCGCCGCGTCCGTGAGCAGGAGAATGCGATCGCCGGCGAGCCGCAAGCGCAGCCGCGCATCGATGAAACTCTTCAAAGCCTCGGCGCCGTCGCGCCGATAGATGTCGGTGAGCCGTTGCGCATCGGCCTGCAGTATTTCCGCACGCCCTTCGCGGATGGTGCCCTGCCAGGCATACCATAAGGGTGCGGCAAACAGCACCAGGGCCACCAGCCCGAAGGCGATGTAACCCAACGCCAGGGACAACGCCGATGACCGAACCATGCTAGTCACCGACGGCCGCCGTGATCATATAGCCTGCGTTGCGCACGGTGCGCAGCAGCGGGCGTTCGAACTCCGCATCGATTTTCTGACGCAGTTTACTGATGTGAACGTCGACGACATTGGTTTGCGGATCGAAGTGATAGTCCCACACGTTCTCCAGCAGCATCGTTCGCGTGACCACCTGGTCGGCGTGCCGCATCAGATATTCCAGCAGCTTGAACTCGCGCGGCTGCAGCGTGATCTGCCGGTCCCCGCGGCTTACCTTGCGCGTCATCGGATCCATATGCAAGTTGCCCACGGTCAGCGGTATTTCGTGATTGACGCCCTGCGCCCGGCGATGCAAGGCGTCCAGCCGCGCCAACAATTCGCCGAATGCGAAGGGCTTGGTCAGGTAGTCGTCGCCGCCGCTGCGCAGCCCTCGGATGCGGTCGTCGACTTCCGACAGCGCGCTCAGAATCAATATCGGCGTGCGCTTTCCGGCCTTCCGAAGGACCTCGATGATCGCCAGGCCATCGATGTCCCCGGGCAGCATGCGGTCCATGACGATCACGTCGTAGGGTTCGCTGGCGGCGAGGAACATCCCGTCCCGGCCGTTGCCGGCATGATCGGTGGTATGTCCGGCTTCCTGCAAGCCCTTGATGACGAATTGGCTCACTCGTTCGTTGTCCTCGACCAGCAAGATCTTCAAGTGGCGTCTCCCGCCCGGGCCGCCTGCGCCGCCTGCGCCGCTTCGACTGGATGCGATTTGCGGTGCCGCTTCAGCCAAAGACTGAACCGGTCGAGGTACAAATAGACGACCGGAGTCGTGAACAGCGTCAGTGCCTGACTGACGATAAGTCCGCCCACCATGGTGTAGCCCAGCGGCCTGCGAAGCTCGGATCCGGTTCCATGGCCCAGTGCAAGAGGGAGAGCACCCAGCAACGCCGCCATGGTGGTCATCATGATGGGACGGAACCGAAGCAGGCACGCCTGACGAATCGCGTCATGGGACGACAAGCCCTGCTCGCGCTCCGCCTGGATTGCAAAGTCGACCATCATGATGCCGTTCTTCTTCACGATGCCGATGAGCAAGATGATGCCGATCAGCGCCATGACCGACAAGTCGATGTGGAAGATGAGCAGAATCAGCAGCGCGCCGACGCCGGCGGAGGGCAGCGTGGAGAGAATCGTGAGGGGATGCACGTAGCTCTCGTACAGCATCCCGAGAATGATGTAGACGGCGACCAGGGCGGCAAGAATCAAGTAAGGCTGGCTCTTGAGCGAACTTTGAAAGGCCTGGGCGGTTCCCTGGAAATTACCGGCGATGGTCGCGGGCAGCCGCATCTGTGCCGATACGCGGTTGATGCCATTGACCGCATCCCCAAGGGCCGCCCCCGGCGCCAGGTTGAATGACAGGGTGACCGCGGGAAATTGACCCTGGTGATTGATCGACAGGTAGGTCACATGCTGCGTGTCGTACTTGGTCATCGCGGAAAGGGGGACCATCTGACCGGTAAGAGGAGACTTTAAATAGATTTTCTCGAGGGATGCGGGATCGGTTTGCAGGGAGGGTGTTATCTCCATCACCACGTGGTAGCTGTTCGCCTGGGTGAAAAACTGGGCCGCCTGCCGTTGGCCGAATGCGTCGTAAAGCGCCAGATCGATCGCCGCCGGTTGAATGCCGAAGCGCGACGCTTGATCGCGGTCGATGGTAAGGGACAGCATGCCGCTGCTCGTCTGTTGATCCGAGGCGACGTCGCGCAGCATCGGCAGCTTCTGCAGTTCAGCGAGCACCTTGGGGGCCCAGTCGTTGAGTTCATTGATGTCCGAATCTTGCAGTGTGTACTGATATTGAGTTCGCGTCGTGCGGCCGCCGACATTGAGATCTTGCGCGGCCTGCATGAACAGCGTCGCGCCCGGAACTTTGGCCAATTGCGGCCGCAGGCGGGTGATGATCTGGTCGGCGCTGGCCGTACGCTGATTGCGCGGCTTGAGGCCGATGACCACGAATCCGTTGTTCAGCGGCCGGCTGCCGCCGAGTCCCGTACCGTAACTGGCGACGTCGGGGTCCTTGGCGACGACATCGAGCAAGGCGTGCTGGCGGCGAACCATTTCGTCGAACGAGATGTCCTGAGGCCCGTCCGACAGGCCGGAGATGATGCCCGTATCCTGCTGCGGAAAGAACCCTTTCGGAATTTCCACATACAGGAGGGCGGTGACCGCAACCGTCATCAAAAACACCGTCAAGGTGGCCCGCTGATGGTCGAGAGCGTAATCCAGACCCCTCGTGTACCAGGCCAGCAGCCGCTCGAACCCGCGTTCGACCGCCATATACGCCCGGCCGTGCTTCGCGTGCTTCTCGTCCCGCAGGAACAAGGCGCACATGGTGGGGGATAAGGTCAACGCCACGAACGCCGATACGGCGATCGTCATGGTCATGGTGATCGCGAATTCGCGGAACAACCGCCCGATGATGCCCCCCATGAGCAATAACGGAATGAATACCGCGACCAGCGAAATGCTGATGGTCAGGATGGTAAAGCCGATTTCCGCCGCGCCCTTGAGTGTCGCATCGAGCGGCGTCATGCCGGCCTCGATGTGTCGATAAATATTCTCGAGCATCACGATGGCGTCATCGACCACGAAGCCGACCGCAATGGTCAACGCCATGAGCGACAAATTGTCCAGGCTGTAATTGAGCACGTACATCATGGCGGCGGTCCCGAGCAGGGCCAGCGGCACGGTAATTCCAGGAATTATCGTCGCCCACGCATTGCGCAGAAACAGGAATATCACCATGACCACCAGCGCGATCGTCAGTGCGAGCGTGTATTCGACGTCTTCGACCGAGGCTTTGATCGTCGTGGTCCGATTCGCGACGACGTCAACCTTGACGGATGCCGGTACCGACGCCATCGCGCGCGGCAGGAGAGTTTCGACCCGCTGCTCAGCGTCGATGACGTTGGCGCCCGGCTGCTTGTTGACCAGCAAGAGAATGCCGTTGTGTCCGTTTTGCCAGGCCTTCAGCAGCGTGTTTTCCGGTCCGTCCACCGCGACGCCGATGTCGCGTATGCGGATAGGTGCGCCGTTCTTGTAGGCCACGACCACGTCGTTCCACGGTGCGGCCTTGAGCAACTGATCGTTGTCGTAGATGGTGAGCGCGCGCGTCGGCCCATTGATCGAACCCTTGGGCGCATTCACCGTCGCGGCTGTGATGACGCCGGCCACATCCTCCATTTGCAGACCGAGCGCGGCCAGCTTGGTCGGGTCGATCTGCACGCGCACGGCGGGCTTCTGTTGGCCGCCGATCGACACCTGCGCGATTCCGGGTATCTGGGAAATCTGCTGCGCAAGTATGTTCTCGGCGTAGTCGTCGACGGTGGTCACCGGCAAGACATCGGAGTGCACCGCGAGAATCAAAATCGGCGAGTCTGCGGGATTGACCTTGCGATACGTCGGCGGACTCGGCAAGTTCTTCGGCAGCTGTCCGCCGGCCGCGTCGATGCCGGTCTGCACGTCTTGCGCCGCCGCGTCGATGTTGCGGTTGAGATCGAATTGCAGGGTAATCTGGGTATTGCCGAGCACATTCGTCGAGGTCATCTGCGATAGCCCCGAAATTTGCGCGAACTGGTACTCGAGGGGAGTCGCCACGGAGGACGCCATGGTTTCGGGGCTGGCGCCGGGCAGCGAAGCCGCGACCGTCACCGTGGGAAAGTCCACCTGCGGCAGCGGTGCGACGGGCAGCAAGGGATACACCACGATGCCGATGAGCAAGATGCCGCCCATCAACAGCGAAGTGGCGATGGGCCGCCGAACAAAAGGAGCGGAAATGCTCATGACGCACTCGGCGGTGTGGCGGCGGCGGCCGGCGCCGCATTCCCCGCGGCTCCCGGGACGGCCACTGCGGTGCTGCGAACCGGCGTGCCGGCCTGCAGGCGATATTGATTGGTCGTCACCACATGCTCGTTCAGCGCCAATCCGCCGGTGACGATGGTCATACCGTTGCTTTCTTCGCCGATCTTGAGGGGCCGCACCTCCACCGTCGAGTCGCTCTTGACGACGTAAGTGAACGGACCGTTCGGCCCCAGCTGCACCGCCGCCGAAGGAATCGTCATGGCTTGGCGATCAGTGCGAACCAACAACCGGGCGTTGACAAACTGCCCCGGCCAGAGCGCATTGTGGGGGTTGTTGAAGATGGCCTTGAGCTTCAAGGTGCCGGTTGCCGATGTGATCTGGTTGTCGATCAGGCTGAGCGCGCCGTCATCCAGTGGGGCGCCGCCGCTTCGCGTCACGGTGGTGACCTTGACCGGGCCTGCGGCGAGCGCCGAGGTCACGGCTCCCAAGGCTTCTTCGGGCAGCGTGAAGATGACTGCAATGGGTTGCACTTGCGTCACCACCACGATCCCGGTCGTATCGGCGGCATGCACGATGTTGCCCGGATCAACGAGGCGAATTCCCGTGCGGCCGTCGATGGGTGAGGTGATGCGGGTGTAATCGAGTTGAGTACGGGCGCTGTCGATCTGCGCCTGATCCATCTGCAGTTGTGCCGTCAATTGATCCACCAAGGCGTGCTGCGTGTCGACGGTTTGCTTGCTCGCCAGGTCCTGAGGCTGCAGCAGCGTGTACCGGTCGAAGTCACGCTTCGCATTCGTCAGTTGCGCCGCATCCCTCGCCTTGGTCGCGACAGCCTGTTCGAATGCCGCGCGGCTGGGTCGCGGGTCGATCTGCGCCAGGAGATCGCCTTTGTGCACGGTCTGACCCTCGACGAATCCGACCTTCTGGAGTTCGCCGTCCACGCGAGCGGTGACCGTGACCGTGTAGAACGCCTGCACCGTTCCCAGCCCCTGGATGTAGATGGGCACATCGGCTTGCGTCACGCCGGCGGTATCGACGTTGATCGGCGGCGCCTTTTGCGCCGCAACGGCCGCGGGCTGGTGCTGAAGGCCGAACCACGCCGCGGCGATCAGCGCGGCGAGGACAGCGGCCGCTATCGCTCGGTTACGGTTCGTCGAAAGGTTCATGCGTCACGCTACCCCTGCTGCCAACCGCCCCCGAGGGCGGTGTATAAATCGATCAACGCCTGCAGGTGGGAATACTCCACCTGAACCAGTACGTCCTGCGCGCTGAACAGCGCATTCTCCGTGTTGAGCACGGTTAGAATGTTGACCGTCCCGGCCGACATTTGAGTCTGCGCAAATTCAAACGCCCGGCGCGCCTTGGCAACCGCCCGCCGTTGCCGCTCTTGCTGATCGGCGGTTTGTTGCGCCGCGACCAGAGCGCTCTCCACGTTGCTGAAGGCCATCAGCACGGTCTTGTGGTACGTCGTCAGCAATTCGGTGTACCGAGCCTCGCTGTAGGAGACTTGGCCGCGCAATGCGCCGCCGTGAAAGATCGGCTGCGTCAGGCCGGCACTCAGCGCATAGACGCGATTTGCCGGGCTGATCAGCGAGGCCAGTCTGGAACTTTCGTATCCGCCGCTCGCGGTCAGCGCGATGTCGGGAAACAAGGCGGCGCGGGCTACCGTGATGTCGGCGTTGGCGGCGACGAGCTGCTGTTCCGCCTCGGCGACATCCGGCCGCCGCGACAACAACTGCGACGGCAGCCCAGCGGCGATCGCCGGGCTCGAGATCTCCGTCAGCGAGCCCGAAGTCACGTCGATCGACTCCGGCGTCTTGCCCACGAGCACCGCGAGTGCATATACCGATTGACGGTATTGCTGCAGCAAGGGCGGGAGCGCCGCATCGAGCAGCGCCACGGCGGTCTCTTGCTGAGCGACGTCGAGCCCGGTGGCCGTGCCGGCGGATTGCTCCAGCTCCAGGCCGTGCAATATCTTTTGGCCGTTCTCCAGATTCTGCCGCGCGACACGGATTCGATCGAGAAATTCCAGGGCCTGAAAGTAAGTACCGGCGACGCTTCGGACCACCGTGAGCGCCACTGTTTGTTGGTCGAAGCGGCTGGCCATCGCCGTCGCGCGCGCCGCATTGCGCAGCGCCCGGTTCTTCCCCCAGAAGTCGAGCTCGTAGCTTGCGGTGAACTGGGGGTTGAAGATATTTGTCAAGCGGGGACCGCTTCCCGGCACCGCGGTGCGTTGGCGCGTGGCGTCGGCCCCCAGATCGAGGGTGGGAAACAAGGGAGCGCCCGCGATCCGCACCTGGGCATCGGCTTCCTGCACGCGCGCGATCGCACCGGCCAGATCGTCGTTATTGTGTTCGGCCTCCGCGATCAGTTCATCGAGTTGCGACGATCCAAAACCGTGCCACCAGCCGGCCTCCGGCCATGGGGATGTCGCCGCTGCCTGTGGACCCTCACGCCACTGCGTGGGTGGGGCAATATCCGGACGATGATAGGTGGGCCCCACGCTGCAAGCCGCGACCGCGGTGCAGATGAGTCCGCCGAGCGCCAGAGCGCGGGATTGCCGTGTCATGGGGCGCCACGCTGAGCCCCGTGCGATTAACCCCCTATGGTCGAATTATTAAAGTCTGTTAATCCGGGGGGTCCTCATATCCTACACAGAGCCGCGGCCCGAGAGTCAACCGATGAGGGTAGCCTTGCGGCAACAGACAAAAGCAGGGCGTGCCATGAATACATTGAGTCGACTCATCCAAGGCGGCATTATCGCCGGGTTCTTGATTTCATCGTCCGGGTGCATCATCGCTCCGGACCGCGAGCACGACCGCGTCGTGCGCGAGCACGATTATGACCGGCACGATCGCGATGAGCGGCACGATCGCGGTGACCGGCGCGATCACGATGACCGCCGATGCGACGATCGCGACGAGCATTGCCGCGACCGATAAATGCGGCCGGCGCCTCCCGCCCTCGCGCTGCGGCTAGTCCTCCAGGATGCGGCTGTGGATGCGGGTGTCTCGCATGGTCAATGCCGCCAGAAAGCTGACGGCCGACAACACGGATGCGTAAATGTAGAACCCGCTTTCGGCCCCGGCAGACTTGAACCAGAGTGCCACGTATTCGGCGGTGCCGCCGAATAGCGCATTGGCGAGAGCGTACGGAAGGGCGACACCGAGTGAACGCAGATTGGTGGGGAACAGTTCCGCCTTGACGACCGCGCTGATCGACGTGTACGCAGACTCGAACAGCACCGCCGCGAGAATGAGCAGAAAAGCGACCCGTATGCTGCCGCCGGTTGCCGCGAGCCGGGTCATCACCGGCCACGTGATGAGTGCGCCGCCTCCGAAGGCTATCAAGAGCATGCTCTTGCGGCCTATTCGGTCCGACAACCAGCCGCATAGAGGCTGCGCCACCATGAAGGCAATGAGCGTCGCCGCGCTGAGTTCGGTCGCGTCGGCTTTGGAAAATCCGGCGGTATTGGTCAGAAATTTTTGCATGTACGTGGTGTAGACGTAGAAGATCATGGAACCCCCGGCCGTCAATCCAAGGATGGTCAGTGTTTCGCGCGGGTAGTGGAGCAGCAGAAGGCGGGGGCTTCCGCGCTCGGCTGCCGGCGCGTCGGTACTCAAGAAAGACTGCGATTCCCGCATTCTGAGGCGGAGCCAGAAGGCGACGACCGCGAGCCCTGCGCCGATGGCGAAGGGTATTCGCCAGCCCCACTCGGCCATCTCGGGTGCGGGTAGCATGCGCTGCAATACGATCAGCACGGCCAGCGCCACGAGCTGGCCTCCGATCAGGGTCACGTAGTTGAAGCTGGACCAGAAGCCGCGATGTGCGCGGCCGGCCGTTTCACTCATGTACGTGGCGCTCGCGCCGTATTCGCCGCCCAAGGAGAGTCCTTGAAAGATCCGCGCCGACAGCAGGATGATCGGCGCCATGACTCCGATTCGTGCCGCTCCCGGAGTGAGGGCAATCACCAGGGAACCGCCGCACATCATGGCCACGGACAGGGTGAGCGCCGCTTTGCGGCCGGCACGGTCGGAATAGCGGCCCATGACCCATGCACCGACGGGACGCGCGAAGAACCCGACGGCAAATACCGCCGCCGTCTGCAGCAGTTGGGCGGTCTGATCGCCCTTGGGAAAGAACACCGGCGCGAAATACAGGGCGGTCGCGGAGTAGGTATACCAGTCGTACCATTCGACGAGATTGCCGGCCGAACCGCCGAGTATCGCTCGGAGGCGTGACCGGCCTTCCGTCATGTCGGACGTTGCCGCCGTCATGGCCCGCGGGGCGCGGATGGCTCGACTCTCGGCAGCAGGTTGGAAAGCCTCGGCGGCACGGCGTCGCGCATCTTTGCGAATGCCACAATGTGTTCGAGGATGTGCTGAATATAGCCTCGAGTCTCGGTGTAGGGGATATTCTCGATCCAAATGTCCGCATCGATGGCATCGCCCGGCAACCATCGCGACACGGACATCGGCCCGGCATTGTACGCCGCAAGGCTGGGGGCGAGCTGACCTCCGTACTTGTCCAAGAGTTCGTGAACGTAGGCGCCGCCGAGCCTCAAGGCCACGGAAGGCTCGAACAGGCCGTCGCGGGTGGGCGGCGGCAAGTGCCATCGACGGGCGACGGCCGCCGC
This sequence comes from Gammaproteobacteria bacterium, assembly GCA_034667965.1. Taxonomy (GTDB): domain Bacteria; phylum Pseudomonadota; class Gammaproteobacteria; order Steroidobacterales; family Steroidobacteraceae; genus Bog-1198. The sequence continues at coordinate 8,913 of JAXDQI010000244.1, read as the reverse complement.
TGTCGGCGGCTGCATCTGCATCAACCCGCGCGCGTCGGCACGCGACACCGCGTCCTTTCGAAAGAGACTTTCTTGCCGCATGATGGCGAACAGCCAGTCGTCCGGAACCTGGGTTTCCTTGGCGGCGTCCGCCACTGCCGCAGCGTAGGGCCGGGGATAGCGCAGCGGCACATCATCCCATTCGCCGGCCTGCGCCAAAGTTGCGATGGTCTGCGCGTACCAGCCCCAACGCGATGCGAGGTGCGCTGCCTGAATCTTCGCGGCAGGCTTGGCGGTCCCCACCACGAGGGCCCATTCGGCGGCGGCCTCATCCGCCATGTCGCAATCGAACAGCGCGTGCGCTCGGACCATTCCGGGCTCCAGCGAAAGCGCGCTCTGTACCTCGGCATCGTTTGGCGAGGGGTGAACATTCAGGTTGTAGCGCTCATTCAATCTATCCGACGCAAGATAGCCGTAGTAGTCGCGCATGCCCGCGATCTCAGCATACGATGGTGCGGCGGCGGCGGCCCCCGAGGTCGCCGCGACCGCCCGCGCCCGCCAGTAACGCCAGCGCGGTTGCGCAGCGAGACTTGATGGCATCGCCTCGATCCATGCCAGCGCTTTCGCAAAATCTCCGGCCCACAGGGCCGCGCGCACACGCCATTCCTGCACCTGAACGTCGTTCGGATCCGTCGCCAATGCGGCGAAGGCGGCGACCGCGGTGGGTGCGCGGGCGTACGCAGCGCCGAGAGCCGCTGCGCGCTGCAACCGGGTCTGCACGGCCGGCGTCAGATCCGGCCGCCTGAGGAGGGCGGGCAGCAGAGTCGAGGAGGTCGTTGAATCGACGATGCTCAAATGGCTGAAGCCGGCGACGAGAGCGTCCGGTTCGACCGGCATACCCGGATTCGAGGTCACCGCGGCGACGGCGGCGCCCGGCGATTCCAATAACTGGATCCATTGCAGCAACGGAGCCGCGCGCGGCGCCGGCACGTCGGCGAGGAAATCACGAGCCACCCGAGCGTTGTCGGCGGCGAGCGCCGCGCGGGTGCGATTTTCCGCAAGCTCAGGGGTCAACAGCGATTGCGTGCGAAGCCAGGCGAATACGGCATTGCATTCATCGGGCTGCTTCTGCGCCATGATCCAGCGCGCCAGCGCCTCTTGCGCAAGGCCGGCGGTATCGCCGGTGGCAAGTCGGCCCGCCAGCCGGTCGCAGATCAACTGAGGGTCGGTGGTGTCCGCGGAGCGGGGCAGGAACCAGTCCCAACGTTTTCGATTTGCGAGGCTGAGCAGCCAATCATGCTTGAGCCCATGGGTGACCGGCCCGGAATGTGTGTGAAGAAAATCATCGATCGTGCCGTCCAGGTCCTCGCTTGGACTTGCCGTCAAGTCGCGGCGCAGCCGGGCAGCGACGAGATAGTCGTGGATGACGTACGCCTCGAGCCCGGGTGAATCCGCCGGCTCCGGGACGCGCTGGCGGATGCGCTGCATGGCCGCCCGGAACTCTTGAGAGATCGGGTCGTCTGCCGGCGAACGAAGCTCCGCGGCAATCGAGGAACATGCGAATGCCGACAGCAAGAGCGCTGCGGCACGCAGGTAAGTCCGGTTTTTCATTACAGCATCTTAGGCGTTACGCGCACGCGAGTCGCGCCGTCGCCGATGACGCGGGGCCGAACGCGGCCGCCTACCGCAGGCGCCGACCTATTGCTGGCGCGCCGTTCGCGTTGCCTTGGCCGTTGATTTCGCCGTCTCGTACTCGGCGTCCGCCTGGTCCTTGCAGGGCTGCATCATCGGCGCCTGCAAGGTCTGGCACTTTTGCGTCGCGACCGTGTGATCGCCCTCGGCCTTGATCATCGCGATGTCATAGGCAGCGGTCGCCTTCGCCTGTGCGACGTCCCGAGGATTACCGCCGCCGGTCTTGGCTGCGCTCTTGACGTCTTTCTTGGCCTCGATCCGTGCCTCGTCGACCGCACGCTGCGCTTCCTGTTTGGCGGCTTCGACGTCCTGCGCGGTTGCCTGTGGCGTCTTGTTGGAGTGACACGCAGCGATCACCGTCAGCGCCGCCATCCCAGCCCAGCTTATTTTTTGAAATTCCATCGATCACCCCGTCTCGTCAGTGCCAACCGCCGCACGCGGCGGTATCTCCGAGTATGCAAGTTCGTTCCGTGTGCCGGTCCGCGACCAGTCGCAACGAAGCGTGTAGCCGTCCGCCGCATATACCTCGGACCAACCGCGAACGCCCGATTCGACCGCTTCGTGACGGTTCGCTTTGCGGCTGACCCCGCCGTGCCGCGCGAAAAAATCCTGGCGGCGATCTTCGCTGTCCGAAGAGGCGTCGTCTTCCTTCATTTCTGTCGCATCAGCGCCTTGCATCATCACAAGATATATACGACGCGGATACCGGCGCTAGCGTGAACCGCTGCCGCCCCGCGTCGGACGAATCCTACAGCGGATTCGTGTCAGCGGATTCCTGCACCAAACAGCGCATTTGCCCTAGCAGGCGGCCGTGACGCCCCGCACTAAAGTCGCGCATGCCCATTCACCTGCTCGAGCCTTGGCGCAAGCAATACTTCCGTGACATCGCCTGTCCCCCGGACGTCAACATTCCCACTGACGACGGGGAGGCGTTCAGCCGCAACCCGCAGCATCAATGGGTATACGACCGATTGTTGATCGCGCAATCGCAGGGACTCCGGTGCGGGCCGCATGACATCCGACCCACGCGCTTTCCCGTTTTTTGTACGGCAGTGACGGTTTTGAATGGTCGGGAAAGCGGCGGCTGCGTGTTGTGGAGCGAACGGGACTATCTCGAACACTGCGGCGCCGGTCTTTTTTGGATGCAGCTACTCGCCGGTGAGCACGTGCGCACCGACTTTGCCGTGGTAGCGGGCGAAATCGCATGGTGCAGGCACGCACTGGGTATCTGGGGATCCGGCGGCGCATTCGACTGTTGGGTGGTGGAGGAACGTGCGCGTCCGCGGCTCGAACGCTATTGCGCCGCATGGATCAGCAAGCACCTGGCCGGGTACACGGGTATGGTGAACATGGAAACCATCGGAGGCCGCATCAGCACCGCCCATTTGCGGTTTTCCAGCCAGTGGCCGGACCTGTATGGGCGAAAGTGGCTGGCGGCCATCGTCCGTTTGCATCAGCACGGAACCTGGGATTTGATCGACACGGAAAGGGCGGAGGGATACAGCCTCAACTTGACCGGGACTCATGGCTCGGTGTGCGCATATCCGCATTCAGACTCCATGCGAGCTTATGAAGCGACCGTCGGCGTCAGTAGTATTCAGCTGCCGTTTTTCGACGATGGTCCGACCGCGGCTCATGACATGCCGCCGGGCGGATTTCAGCTTGCAGTGATCAATTGTTTCAACCTGGAGGTGGGGATGCGAGTGCGGGCGGCCATGGCGCGCGAATTCGGATTGCTCGCGGGGACCTATCGCGGGCGCACCTCCTGAGCCAAGCGCTCCGCCAGGTCGCTCAACGTCTGGCTGTAGGCCTGCGCGACCGCCGCGTAACCATCGCGGGTTATGGCGGCCTCGAAAGACCCGCTACCCAGCTCGTCCACGCCTGCGGTCGAATCGACGATGCGCCAATGCGCCTCGATGCTTGCCCGGCCGCCTCTTTGGGCCCACATGCGCACGATGTCGACCTTCAACGTGACCGGCGGCGATACGGCCCGGTCGAAGCCCCTGTCGCCGACGAAGACGTCGGCGCGCCTCCCCTCGATGTCGCGGGCCAAGGTCTGCGACACTTGATCCGCCAGCGGAGCCGCCCAGCGTTCGTGGTCGAGGATCACGATTCCGTTCGGGGTGGTGTTGATGACCATTTCGTTCCGATCCACCAGCGAGGGCACGGTCACCTGAAGGCGTACATGGATGGTGGGTGCCGGCGCCGCACGCGCACCGTCGGGCATCGTGTTCAATGTGTAGAAATGGTCGGCTTGGCCGGCGCATCCGGCGAGCGCGAGGCTGCACAGCAGCGCGATGCGGAGGGGGACGATCATTTCGCCTCTCCCGGCTTACCGCGCAGCAGAGCTTCAGGATGGCGTTCCAGATAGTCGACCAAGGCATTCACGGATTTCGCGGCACGCGATAATTCCAGCAGCGTTGCGGAAAGATCGCTCTGCAGCGGCGCATCCTGACCCAGTACTTCCTTGGCGTTTTTCATGGCGCCTTGCGCTTCCTTCAGCGCATCGCTGATCTGCGGAGCGATGGTGCCGTCGAGTTGCCGCACCAGACGATTTGCGTTCTTGAGCGTCTCATCCAGCGTCGCCATGGTGCCCATCAGGCGTGCCGTGATCTGATCGAGAGGCACCTTCTCGAGCTTCTTGGCGATGCTGCCTACGGAGTCCTGAATCTCGTCGAGTGCGCCGGCCGCGGTCGGAAATACCGCGGGGCGCGCGTCCCAGCCGACGTGATCCGGGGGTAGATCGGTGTGAAAGTCCAGGGCCACGTATTTTTGCCCCGTCAGGAGACTGCCGGTTTTGAGTTCCGCGCGCATGCCGTGCGCGACCAGACTGTCCAGGAGCGCTCGCCCTGCGGGGTCGGATTCGATTCCGGGCGGATGTTCTCCGCGCCGGCCAAGCCCGCGGATTCGCTGCGGAAAAATATCCACTTCCACGGGAAAGCGCAGCCGGCCCGCGTCGCGCTCATACTCCACCGACAGTCCCTTCACTTCGCCGATGGTGATGCCGCGCAGGTCGACCGGCGCGCCGGCCGACAGTCCGCGCAGCGATCCACTGAAGTACATGATGAAGGTGCGCACCTCGGTGTCAGCTTGACGCATGGCGCGTTCCTGGTCGGTAAACAATGTGAACGCGGCGTCCGCCGCAGCGGGAACCGTAGCCGTCGGGGTGGGCAGGGCCTGAAATGCGACGCCGCCCTCCAGTATGGAGGCAAGGGATTCGGTGCGCAATTTGACGCCGTCCGAGCCGACCGACATGTCGATGCCGCTGGCCTGCCAGAATCTTGTGTTGCTCGTGACGTAGCTGTCGTAGGGTTTGTACACGAAAACCTTGATCGTGACGCTCGCACCGCCGGGATCGAGCGAGTAGGCAACCACTTGTCCCGCGGAGATATGTCGATAGAACACGGTTGATCCCACGGAGAGCGACCCGATGTCCTCGGCGTGCAGCACGAATTCGCGGCCCGGCAGATCGGCGGTTACGATGGGCGGAACCTCGAGACCCTCGAAGTTGCGCCGCTCGACGCTCGAGCGGCCGATATCGACGCTGATGTACGCCCCTGAAACGAGCGTGCCCAGCCCTGAAATGCTGCCGCCCGCGAATCGGGGGCGTACCACCCAGAATCGCGTGTCCTCGACCAGATATTCGCGCGCATCGCGATGAATGCGCGCGGTGACGACCACTTTCTTGCGATCCTTGGAGACATGAATATCGGTGACATCGCCGATATCGACGTCTTTATAGCGAATCTTGGTCTTGTTGGCCTCGATGCCGTCGGCCCCTTGAAAATAGATGTCGATGCTCGGTCCTTCCGCAAGTTTCTGCTGAACCGCGACGAAACCCGCAACCACGATTACGAGCGCCGGCAAAATCCACACGAAGGGCAGACGCTTGCGCCGCGGCGGATCCGCAACCGCGTGCGGCAGTTCGTCGGGCGGCAACTCCGGGGGCTCAGCCATCCGAGTGGGTGTCCCAGAGCAGGCGCTCGTCGAACGACTGTGCCGCGAGCATGGTCAGCACCACCACCGCGCCGAACGCGAGGGCACCGAGGCCCACCTGAATGGTTGCCAGCGAGCGAATCTGCACCAGCGATACGAGCAGCGCGATGGCATACACATCCAGCATGGACCATCTGCCGACGAATTCCACCAGCCGGAACAAGCGGGCCTTCTGCAGAGCATGGCCGCGCGACTGTCGAGCCACCGAAATCAGCAACCATCCCATCGCGATGAGTTTCAACATCGGCACGACGATGCTGGCAACGAATACCAGCAGGGCGAGCGGCCACGAACCCTCCTGGATCAATGACAGAACCCCGCTCATGATGGTGTCGTCCTCTTCGCTGAAGAAGGTGTGCATGTGCATGACCGGCAGCAGATTCGCCGGTATGTACAACACGGCCGCGCTCAGCACCAATGCGGCTGTTACGCTCAGGCTGTGGGGTCTTCTTTCATGCACCCGGGCGCCGCAGCGCGGGCACAATGCCTGGGCGCTCGGGACCGCACGAACCGTGGCGCGGCAGTGGGTACAGACCAGCAGACCGACGGTTCGCCCCATCAAGAACTTGGTCACCGACCACCTCCATCAACCCAACGCCAGAATTGCTCCGTCGGCGTGACGCTGGTCAGCGCCGACAAGGTAAGCATCAGGGCGCCATAGGAAAACAACGATACGCCGGGAATGACCTCGGCCAAAGCGGCGAGTTTGACCAAAGCCACCAGTGCGCCGAGCATGAAGACTTCGGACATGGCCCACGGCCGCAAGTGCGTCAATGCGCGGAACAGTTCATTTTGCCCGGGAGCCCGCCGGTTCGCACGAAGAGGAATGAGCACGTACAGCATGCCCGATATCTGGAACAAAGGAACCAACAGCGTGGTCACGAGAACGAGCGCCGCAACCGGAGCATAGCCTTGATTATACAAACCAATCGCGGCACCCACGAGGGTCGTTGCCCGGATGCTGCCGTTCAGCTGCAGGGCGACGAGCGGATAGACGTTGCTCAGCAGCAGTAGCACCGACGCGGTCACCGCCAAGGCGATGGCGGTATCGATGCTCGCGGAATTGGTTCTGTACAACTCGGCCCGGCAACGCACGCAGCGTACGCGGGCTTTGTCCATGATGGCATCCCGACGATGCACGAGGTCGCACGCATGGCACACGATCAGCATAATTCCCACTAGGGTATCACGCCGGAGCCCGAGTTTTCCCCGGAGGCACCGCCCTTTCTGCGTAGGACGCGTCCCGCATCGCCAATCGCGCGGGGACGAAGGGTCAAGGCGTGTAAACTGACAGTCGCCATGCGTGCCAGTATTGCAAGAATTTGTGTGTTGATTGCGATGACCCTTGGCACGATGCTGACGGCGCTTGCGGCGGATCCGCAATCGTATCGAGTCGACCTGGACTCGACCGGCGACGGCGCCATGGATGCGGCATTGCGCGCGACCTCCGAACTCCTATCGCTTCGCAGCGGCGCTCCGGTCAGTCCCTTCGGATTGATCGCCCGTGCTCGGGGCGAAGTGGATCGGCTGAAGTCGGTGCTCGAAAGCTACGGGTACTATCAATCGGCCGTCACCATCACGATCGAGGGAATGGGACTCAACAGCCCCGGCCTCGCCGAAGCATTGGTGGCGCTCCCCAAGGGGCAGGAGGCGCGCGTGGCGGTCGCCTTCCGGCTGGGGCCCCTCTATCATCTGCGCAAGGTCACCATCGACGGAACGATCCCGGAGTCCGCCGCGGACTCGTTCAGATTGCAGCCCGGTGCGCCCGCGGTGGCCGCCGACGTGCTCGCCGCCGGTAGGCGCGTTCTGACCACGCTGCAGAATCAAGGGTATGCCTTTGCGAAAGTCGATCCGCCCGTCGCCTATGAGGACCAGACACTGCCCTTGCTCGACGTGAGTTTCCACGTGGAGGCCGGTGCACGGGTGAAAATCGGGGACATCCGGCTGGTGGGCCTGAAGCGCGTTCATGAAAAGCTGGTGCGGCGCCGGCTCACTCTGCACTCCGGGCAACTGTACAATCCCACCGCCATCGAGGCGGCACGCCGCGACTTGTCGACTTTGGGGCCGTTCGCGGCGATCAGCATCGAACTGGGGACGGCCGCCGATGCCGCCGGCGGAGTGCCGATCACCTATGTCCTGCGCGAGCGCCCGCGTCATGCGGTGTCGGTGAACACCGCTTACTCCACCGACCTTGGCGGCAGCGGCGGCATCACGTGGACCGACCGCAATGTATTCGGCAACGCCGAGCAGCTGAAGATCGCGGCCTCCATCATCAACTTGGGCGGCAGCTCCACGACGGGAATCGGTTACGACACCAGCGCCAAGCTCACCGTCCCGGATTTTGGTCATCGCGATCAGTCGCTGCAGGTCGCCGTGGGAGCGATCAAGCAATCCCTGCTGGCTTACGATCAAAAAGCCATTACGACCGGGGTGACCATCAACCGAAAGCTTTCGAGCGTGTGGGGTGCGAGCGCCGGGGTCGCGACGTCCAATGAACAAATCATTCAAGAAGGCGTCAACTACAATTACACGTTGCTGTCGCTGCCGCTGGGGATCAGCTACGACTCCACAAACCTGGCGTCGCCGCTGGACGACCCGACGCATGGCATGCGCGATTCGTTGAGCATCACGCCGACCCTGGCAATCGGTCATCCGAACGCCACCTTCATCATCAGCCAGATAAAGCTCGCCGCCTATTTCGATCTGCATGAACTGGGCGTGGGGGCGCCGGGCCGCAGCGTGCTGGCCGCTCGCGCGTTGGCGGGTCAAGCGTCGGGCGCGGGCGAATTCAGCCTACCGCCGGACCAACGATTCTATGGCGGCGGCAGCGGCACCATACGAGGCTTTCGATACCAGGGCGTCGGGCCGCAATTTTGCGCCACTAACTACGTTCCCATGCCCGGCCAGCCGTGCCCCACGGACGGAAATCCGATCGGGGGCACTGCCATCGTCGCAGGCTCCCTCGAGTGGCGTCAGCGCTTCGCGCGGAATTTTGGCGGAGCGGTATTCGTCGACGCCGGCCAGGTCAGCGCCAGCCTCAAACCGCTGCCCAGCGAATTTCGTGTCGGCGTTGGCATGGGTGTCCGGTACTACACGCCCATCGGGCCCATTCGATTCGACGTTGCCGTTCCGACGAAGCGGAAGATTGGGCGATCCTATAGCGCCATCAATCCCGCGCCGCCGCCCGCGCTTCTAACGCAGCGCGAGCCGAGCGACGATGCCTTCGAGATCTACATCGGGCTGGGC
>JAXDQI010000243.1:0-24898 GCA_034667965.1 Gammaproteobacteria bacterium | reverse complement strand
GCATAGTAGCCAGGATCGCTGCCGATCCGATGATGAACACTTCCTTCAGATTGAATCTGCGCCCGACCACGAGAATGACGTGCTGCAACTCACGGCGGCGCATGACGATGCCTTAAGTGGCGCTCGTCGATTCAAAGATACGTTTGCGCTCACTCTGTGTAACTAACGCGCCGAAAGGCGATTCTTTGCGCAGCGCGTCCGCCATTTCCGAGTGCTCCGTCATGAAGCGAAGTGTCTCGACCAACGGACCTTGCAGCAACTCATGCCACCGATCGTGATACGACCGGCCATGTGGATTTGCCTCACGAAGTTTGGTCAAGCGCGCAAGCGCGCGAGCACGCAAGGAAGGATCGCGAACAAGAAGCATTGCCACGCTCTCGTGCATCCGGCGGGAGCGAAGCGCTGCAACGTCGGTTCTCGCCCGAGCATGGTAGCGGGTGGCACGAGCGTGGCCTTCCATCGTGACAGCACCTTGCGCGCGCAGCGCCTCGAGTGCCCGCCAGAGCGTCGGCTGACTGACTCGCGGCCGTAAAGCACCCATGATTTCACGTGATTTAAGCCCGTCCTCTTGCGTGATGAGAAGGTTCAGGACCTTGTTTTCCAGAGCCTTCATGGCTTCATAACTCTCGCCAAAATGGCATATAGAATAGATAATGAATAGATAATACGCGTTGTTCCGAGCTTCGTCCAGTACTGAAAATTCCGTTCCAAACATCACCGTCTGCGCCAGAGCGTCAGTTCGCAGCGCGGCGCCTAGCGCCCTCAAGCCGTTGACGTAACGCCCAAGTTTGCGATATTGCCCCGCACATCGGAGTCACGGCATGCCGCTCAGGCAGCCCTACGTGGCCCCACCATTCACACGTACAGTCACACCCGGCGATTTCAAAAATAATCTGTGTGATTCCCACATCCGACAGCGATCGTGGTTGGCCGGAATCGGCCTCTCAGTGGTCAGAGCGGACGGTCCGAACAGAACCTCTTGCTGAGTGGCCGTGACAACTGAAACGCGCCCCAGGCGACTTGAAATCAACCGGCTCAGGAACTCGCGCAAGCTCTCCACCGTAGTAACGGCAAATGTGCCGTGCCGACCTAAAGGAGATTGCATCATGACTCATTTGACTTCGATTCGCGTGAACATCCTGGGCCGCATCCTGCCCGTCGCCTTCGTTGTCGGGGCGATCGCCCTCGTCAGCGGTCGCGCGCATGCCGCCGCTCCCGACCAGCTCGATCCGGTCCAGCTCGACCCGATTACGGTCTCTGCACCTGCCGTGAAGATCGTCGACCGCGATGCAGCGACCGGCGCACCCATCGAGCAGGTGACGATTACAGCGCGCGTTCAGGCCGACCCAGCTGCATTGAAAACGAATTACGGCGCGCTGATGCTCAATTACAGCCTGCTCGACGCTGCACGCAAGGCGTGCGCTGACGCCGATCCGCTTGCGGATGACGACGGCACATGTGTCCATGACGCCGTCGAGTCTGCGAAGCCTCAGGTGGACGCAGCGATCGCACGAGCAAGGAGCGGCCTCACGGGCTGATATCTTTGTCATCTTGCATCGGTTGCGGCGGTCCGGAGGACCGCCGCAACTAACGCAATCCCACGAGCGCGCTGGAGCAAAAAGGATTGAGGAGCCGCGCGACCGAGTGGCAAAATCTTTGGTGCCCGAAGCAGCATCTCGTCGATGACGGAGTTCGACCCCGGCGGCGCCAGCCGGGACTGACCACTTTCGGCCAGGTCGCCGGCAAATTCGCCTGCAAAGGATTACTTTTTGGGAGGCGGTACATTCGTTGAAAACATGTCGCGGAGCAGTTTCCACTTGCCGTCCGCGTGCCGCCAGATCACGATGTACTTACCTTGGTCGAGCACCTTGCCTGCCTTGTCGCGCAACTCATACTCGCCGACCTCCGTGGCCGTTGGACCATGACCGAAAACCTCGATGGTTTTGAGGCCGATGGCGGCGACCCCTGAATCTAGCGCCCCTTGCCAAAATTTCTGAATCGCTTCTGTGCCTCGGATGGGGACGCTGCCGGCCGGCATCACTTGTCCATCCGGCGAATAGAACGCCGCGAGCGCTGCTCCATCGCCCTTGCCCGCTGCCGCCGAGAACTGGGCATTCGCGACTTCTATGGCAGACTTAGCATCATCGGCATGAGCCGTTGGTGTCAGACACATGCACGCCAGAAGGACTACAGCGCAACACAGGCCAGTGATTTTCATGATTCTTCCCCAACTCAAAGAGAACGGACTCGCTATCTTCCGCCCGGAAGTGTGCACCCCGTAGCGGCGAGTGGTCAAAATTCATCGGCTCAACGCAAGCGGCTGAAATTCGGCGACTCTTAGGTCACCCTCGTTGACTTTGACGCGCTTGTTCACAAAAATCCTGCCTTACCCGGAGGCCGCGCTCTCACCAAATAATTGGCGCGGCGCAGTCCGACAAGCACGATAGAGTTATAGAAGCAACTCGCGAAACACAAACGTTGGCAACTCCGATTAGATACTTGCTGCCGGCCGGGAGACGATTGAGATTTCAGCGAGGGCCGCCCAGGCCGATGAACCCGATCGCAGGCGGCGCGCTGGTCTAGGTCATGAGGCGATCCGGTCCAACTCGGCCAAGGTTTGCGGCGATAGCGTCAGCTGACCTGCGGCCAGGTTCTCGCGGAGGTGGGCGACCGACGAGGTGCCTGGGATCAACAGGATGTTGGGCGACCGGTGCAGCAGCCACGCCAGCGCGACTTGCATCGGCGTGGACCCGAGCCTGACCGCGACGTCCGACAGAGTGGAGGACTGCAGCGGCGTGAACCCACCGAGTGGGAAGAACGGCACGTACGCGATACCCTGCCGGGCCAAGTCGTCGATCAGGGCGTCGTCGGTCCGATGCGCCAGATTGTAATAGTTCTGCACGCAGACGATCCCGCAGATCCGGCGTCCTTCCACGATCTGCGCGGGGGTGACGTTGCTCAGCCCGATGTGACGCACTAAGCCCTTCCGCTGGAGCTCGGCCAGAATCGTGAGTGGCGCCTCGATCGACCCCTCGGCGGGGTGATGCACGTCGAACATGCTGCGCAGGTTGACTACGTCGAGCACATCCAGACCCAGATTGCGGAGATTGTCGTGGACCGCCTGAGTCAGCTCTTCGCGCGAGAAGGCCGGGATCCATGACCCATCCTCGCCACGCCGGACGCTGATTTTGGTGACGATGACGAGATCATCGCCGTAGGGCGCAAGCGCTTCGCGGATGATCTGGTTGGTGACGTGCGGACCGTAGAAGTCGGCGGTGTCAATGTGGTTGATCCCGCTTGCCACGGCCTCGCGCAGTACGGCCAACGCCGCGTCATGATCTTTGGGAGGCCCGAAGACGCCGGGTCCCGCGAGTTGCATGGCACCATAGCCGAGACGCTTCACGACGCCGTTGCCGAGATTGAAGGTGCCGAATTTATCGATGCTGGACATGATTAACGCCTCTGGATCTGCGTGATGCAATGCTAATCCCCGCCTCTCTGTTCGACAATTATGTATATTCCGCACAGGTTGTGCGGAATTGCGAACAATGGATACCGATCTCAGTGACTTGAGCGCCTTCCTCACGGTGGCGCGCGCCAAGGGCTTTCGCGACGGCGCGCGTGCGAGTGGCAACAGCGCCTCAGGGCTGAGCGAGGCAGTGCGTCGGCTGGAAACACAGCTCGGTGTCAGGTTGCTCAATCGCACGACGCGCAGCGTCGTCCCGACCGAGGCGGGGCAGCGCTTGCTTGAACGGCTCGGACCCGCATTGAACGAGGTGCAAGCAGCCCTTGATGTAGTGAATAGTTTACGCAATCGCCCGGCGGGCACGTTACGGCTCAATGTTCCGGTCAGCGCTGCGCGCTTAACGCTACCTGCGATCGTTCCGCCCTTCTCGCCGCTTATCCGGACATACAACTGGAGGTGATTGCCGACGATAGCTTTGTCGATGTTCTTGCGGCCGGGTGTGATGCGGGCATCCGCTACGACGAGCGGTTGGAGCAAGACATGATCGCGGTGCCGATCGGGCCGCGCGTCCAGCGCTTCGCGACTGCCGCGTCACCCACCTATCTCGATCATTACGGCCGACCCCAGCACCCACGCGAACTGCTCAACCACGCTTGTCTGCGCGGCCGCTTCAGCAGCGGCAAAATGACGCAGTGGGAGTTCGAGCGCGGTGGCGAGGTGGTGCGGGTCGATCCTTCAGGCCCGCTCCTCGTGCAGATTGGTGCGGCAACCGATCTTGCGGTCGACGCGGCAATCGCCGGTACTGGCATCATCTGCCTCTTTGAGGACTGGCTGCGCCCGCATCTCGACAGCGGTACTCTCGAGCCCATCCTTGAACCGCCCACCGCCGCTGGATCGACCTGGGTACGTTGTCGCGCAAGTTGGTGTAGCCAAAGCATTGCACTGACACGCACACAATTTCATTCGCGACCCCGTGAAGGCGCTATCTGGCAAAGGGGCTTCGGCGCTTGGGCGCTCGCGCCGTCGCATAGTCCGCAGGGTTGAACGCCCGTCTCTGGCCCTGCAGCGGGTCACCGTCGATGCGTTCGGCCAGGCTCTCGAGATCCGAGTTCGTGACGCCGCATGCAGCGAAGTGCTCCCGCCATCCGTCAACCGACCTAATGACGCGAACGACTTCGGCAGCGGCCTGCGCCGGCGTGTAGCCAAAGAGTTCGCATTGCGACATGGCGTTGGAAAGCGTTGAATCCCGCTGGTCAGTTCCGACAATGAACTCCTGATAGCCTTGACCTGAGTTCGTGGTCAGGATGTCGTAGGCAGGCGCCAGCCGATACCGGCCCTGCCGAGTCGGCGCGACCACTTGAAGCGCGTGGTTCTTCTCATGGTCGTCGGTGTTGTCGATGAGAATGTTGAACACCATGCGGCGGAACAGCTCCTGCATGTCGCGCAGATTCGCGTCCTCGTCCGTCACCCCGGCGCGTCGCAGTAGCTGAGCCAGGCTCGGGTAGCCCAACACCGGTTCCTGTCCGGCGATGGTCTGGGCGCGCAGCGCGGTTCCGGCTGAAATGCAATGAATGCGCTTAGGCCCGTCTCGATCGTATCGGCGCACCGCCAGCGCGTTCTCACCGGCAAGCGGGACGACCCGCGTTTCGGCCACCGTGATGCCGGCCAACTTGGCGAGCGTCATCGACGCGTGCTCAATGAGCGGTACGTCGATGGGCTCATTATCGAAGAACTTGATGACCCACTGCACTTCGCCAATGTCGATGAGCGCCTTCGGCTTGGCCCCGCCGAAACTGCCGCCGGCGTTGAGCATGTGGCGTTCGAGGCTACTGACCGGTGCCCTGGCGCTAACCTTGTGGACGACTTCGCTTAAGCGTTGCGCTTGCTCCAACCGTGGCAGCGGGCTCTTGGTACGGGGTGCGTAAGCGGCCTCCGATGTCGATACACCGAGCGCACCAAAGCGGTCGTCGCCCGCATAGTACAAATACTCCATGAGGGAGAGGCGAACTGGCTTATCGAGGTACTGAATGACGCGCTCACCCCAGCGATCCGGGCGAGCATCGTCAACGGCACCGACGGCCATGCCCTTCCAGCGCGGCAGCTGTTCAACGTCCGTGAGCACCAGGTCTTCGCTCAACGGGAAGCCACCGGCCAGCCAGTCGGCTCCATACCGCAGGGAAACGCCTTTGCCGGCCTCGACGAGGCGCAACTGGCCAACGTAGCGCGGCACAGCGGGGTCGGCCAGGAACCATAGATACAGGTCGTCGTATCTCATGATCCCTGCACCGGCTTTTCCGGCTCATGAGCTCGAGCGGCGTCCGCTTTCTGACCCTGCCGCTGGGTGGCTCTTTTCAACTTCGCTTGCGCCGTTGCACGCACGCGTTCCTTGCCCAATGTTTCAGCTTCGCGCACGTCCAACTCCAGTGCGCCGCGGTCTTCCTTGGGCGTGGCCAGGGCGCCCAGTGCCGCATCGCGGCCAATCAGCCAGAGCGCCGTCGCAAGCACGCCCAGGCTGACGCTGGGTTCACCGGCTTCAAGTCGCAGCAAGGTTGGGACACTCACCCCGAGGCGTTTCGCCCAGGTCTTGAGTGACTCTTTGCGACGAAGGCGGGCGACCGCGAGGTCTGCTCCAAGCTGTTCCAGCGCCGCGAGAGTCGATGGCGGCATCCGGGTGAGCGCGGCCGATGCTTTAGTCATAACATATAGTTTATTGTAAATGTACAATACAGTCAAGTATATGTATATCTAAATAACTACCCCTCCTCGCTCGATAGAAACAGTCTCGCTGCCGTCTCGGGGAGATTCTGGCCGGTCTCGTGGCGCGCCGCCTGCAGGAAGGAAGACCTCTGACCGTTCGGCGGATCGACCAGGCTTTCGAACGCCAATGCGTGGAAGATGGCGCTATGCACACCCGAACCGCGCGGTTCACGCTGTACTCCGGCCCCTTAAGTATGTTTGGTGCTAAGGCGCAAATTGCGGCGTTGGAGAAGGGTCTGGACTTCGACTTGGTGATGGTGCCGTACAACTCAGAGCTCGGCTATAGCCCGACGCACCCCGAAGTGCTGCGCGTCAACCCAAAGCGGCAGGTACCGGTGTTAGTACACGGCGATCTCGACATTTTCGATTCAACGCAAATCTTCGAGTATCTGGAGGATCTGCAGCCGACGCCGGCGCTATGGCCACGCGATGTTGGGGATCGAGCGAATGCGCGGCGGTTAGAGCACCAATCCGATGAATTGTATTTTCCTCACATCATCCGCCTGATGGGTCTGCAGAAGGACTTGGGCAACGCCGTCGCTGTCGCCAGCATTGATGCCGCCACCAGCTACTGCGCGAAAATGGAGTCGTTGTTGTCCGCGAACTCCTGGCTCGCAGGTAGCTTTTCATTTGCGGACATTGCCTTCTACATGGCGGCCTTGTTCGGCGAGCGTCAAGGCGCTCCCATCACCGGCGCCACACCAAGGCTATTAGAGTGGCGGACTCGCATGACGCGGCGACCCGCGGTGCGAGCGGTCGTCAGCGCCATGGCAAGTTGGCTGAACGCGGCTGGACGACCAGTACCAGCGTTTATGCTTGAGCCATGAGAAAACTTCGCATCCGCGCAGGGATACACCCTCAACTACTCACCCCGGTCATCGATGGCAAGGCAAAAGCCAATCCGACGACTGCCCGGCTGCGCCGTTGCACGGAGACCGGAGGCCATGAACTGAGAGGCTTCTGCGCTGGATGCTGGTCGCTGTGGTGGATTGAAGGGAAACGGAAAGCAATGCAAGACGGCCGGCCAGGCGAAGATCCCCTCTGACTTCCGGCGTCCGTTTCGCTACGGGCTCGACCGCCATCAATACTCGTAGAACATCCGCTGAATCTGCCCGACGTCGTGCGTTCGCGTCAGCGCAAGCATCGCTAGTATGCGAGCCTTCTGGGGAGACAGCGTGTCAGCGACGACAAAACCGAGTTCATCATCCCGATTCTCGGCACTGCGCGTAACCAGGCCGTTGCCGACCCTGCTCGAGCGGACGACGATAACGCCCTTTTTGCGCGCCTCGATCAGGGCCGGCTCGATTCCGGAGTCCGCGACGGTGCCCTCGCCCACGCCGGCATAGATAATCGCCTTGCTCCCGGCTGCCACGAACGCATCGACGGCGATGCCGTTCATGTTGACGTACCCGTATACGATATCGACCTGCGGCAGCACGTCAGTGCCCGATACTTCAAATTCTGTTTCGACGGTGTTTTTGCGCGTAGAGACGCGGTAGAAATGCGGAACGCCATCGCGCATATACCCCATGAAGCCGAGCTCCCAATTGCGAAAGGTGTCCGTGTTTGACGTGTTAGTCTTCGCTACGTCCCGCGCCCCGCTAATCTGGTCGTTTAGGACTACCAGCACTCCCTTGCCGACAGCATTCGGGCTCGCCGCCAGACACACTGCGTCGTAGAGATTGATGGGCCCATCCGCCGAAATCGCCGACGACGGCCGCATAGAGCCGACCACGACGACGGGCTTACGGCTCTTCACAACCAGATTCAGGAAGTAAGCAGTCTCCTCCAGCGTGTCAGTGCCGTGAGTCACCACGATCCCGTCAACGTCGTCCTGCACAAGCAGCTTGTTGACGCGATGGGCAAGTTTCAGCCAGTGATCGTTTGTCATGCTGGTACTACTGATCTGGAACAGCTGCTCACCCCTGACGTTCGCGGCTTGGCGCAGTCCGGGAATCGCGTCGATTAGCGGCTGGATGCCGACTTTGGCTGACTTGTAGTCGGTGAATTCGGTGCTGCTCGCGGCAACGCCCGCAATCGTGCCGCCCGTAGCGATGACGACCACTTTCGGAAGCCCGCCTGGATTGGCCGCCAAGGCAGCTGCGCACGCAAGTAGCAGGCTCACGCCGGCCGCGAGCGTCCACCGGAATCGGCCACAGGGAAAAGACGTTGTCATATCAACCTCCAGATTCGCTTGCAACACCGGACTTACAATTGCGGTCAAACGACTGCGGCGTAGTACACCATAGTTGCCGCCGATTCAGTCGGCAAGGAGTCGTGAAGTAACCGCGCGCGGAAGCCTTCATAAGGCTCGCCAGGATTGCGAGTTGACGAAAGTGCCGCGAAGAACTTCTTCAGCTGCCTCTCGGCGTAGTCCCGATAGGGAGCGTCAAGGCGCGAGGGCGAGAAATTGTTGCGTAGCCGGATAAGTCCTGAATGATGTGGCAAGATTTTCGATGGTAATGAACTTGCCGCTTCTTGATGCGATGTGGTAACCCGGCAACAAGGTTGCAATCGGCGTATTGGCGGTGAGTTTGCCTGCGCCGATATCGCGCTAGCAGAAGGGCGAACAGGTGGAGACGTCCGCGAGGGTGGACAAGACCTCCACGATGGAGGCGGGACTCGGCCTGCTCTGCGACAGATGCCATGGCGAAGAGTACATTGACGATAACGAGTATTTTCGCGCAAGAAGTTTCGAATATACACATCTGGACTGCTGGTTCTTGAGTGAATTTTATTTAGGTTACATCGTTCGCCTCAGCGATCCCGGGAGGAACAGCGATGCGCATAGCACTCGTGATGATTCTTTTGGCGGCTTGCACCACGGCGGTATCGGTCATGCTTGCTTCTGGAGGCGAAGCAGCGAAGGCCGGCCTCCATGCGGATGGGCTTCCGCCAGATACCGAAAGCGAGATCAAAGAGGTCGTGGCTAACATTGACCGAATTGAGGCGGATGCGCTTAAATCCGCGTCTTCCAGGTCATTCGACCCTCATCAGCAAGTCATCACGCTCGGCAAACTCCTGCTCTTTGATAAGCAACTGTCGGTAAACCGAAATGAGTCGTGCACTTTCTGTCATATGCCAGAAACAGGTTTCACGGGGCCGATTTCATCACTGAACGCGACAACTGTCGCCTATCCGGGATCAGTTCGCACACGCTTCAGCCAGCGGAAACCGCAGACCCACACGTATGCGACTTTCGCCCCAATACTGCACTACAACGTGCTTCAGGGAGATCTGGTGGGAGGCAACTTCTGGGACATGCGCGCGACCGGTACCCGTTTGGGCAATCCCGCAGCAGAACAGGCGCAAGCTCCACCACTCAATGCCGTGGAAATGGGCTTCCCAGATTCAGCTTGCGTTGTATATCGGCTTTCCCAGAGTCCATATAGGTGGCTATTTGAGAAAGTCTGGGGGGCGGAAGCGTTTGCAATCCGGTGGCCGACCGATGTCGAGCGGGTGTGCGCTAAGCCAGCTCCAGCCACCTCGGATGATCCACTGCCCGTCCATCTCAGCCCGGACGACCGCGGCAATTCGAACCGCACTTATGACGAGATGGGGCAGGCGATAGCACAGTATGAAGCCTGGCCGGAGGTCAGTCCTTTCTCGTCGAAGTACGACTACGTACAGGGCGGAAAGGTGAAGTTTACTCCGCAGGAGCAGCGCGGTTACAACCTCTTCCGCAGCAGCAGAAGTCACTGCAATGAGTGCCACAGGGACGGGGGGCCAGGCGAAGAGCCTTTGTTCACCGACTTCACAGCGTCGAATCTTGGGCTACCCAAGAATTCCGCCATACCGTTTTATCGAGAGAGTGTGCCGGACGAGTACGGGTATGCCGCCAACCCGAGCGGCCTGGAATTCATTGACGAAGGAGTTGGTGGTTATCTGCTGTTGCAACAACCAGGTCAACAGTTGTCGGGAAGGCCCAATCCGAACACAGAATGGGCGTCGCTCGCACCTAAGTTCAAGGGGAAATTTCAGACACCTACCTTACGCAACGTGGACAAGAGGCCACGTCCTGATTTTGTGAAAGCGTACATGCACAACGGCTACCTGAAAAGCTTGAAGGAAGTCGTCCACTTCTATAATACCCGCGACACACTTCCGCAGTGTATTGGCGCACACGATTCACGGGAAAGGGTAGGCTGCTGGCCCGCTCCCGAAGTTCCCGCCAACGAGAACCGAAAGCAGCTCGGCAGTCTTGGTCTGACCGACTCCGAGGAAGACGATATTGTCGCCTTCCTACAAACGCTCACGGATGGATACGACGCGGGGAACGTCAAATAATCTGTAGTCCGCAATAACTCGGTCGCACACCGTTACGCGCCGGCAAATATTCGTGATGCAGTCCACCCAGGATTGATACGGCGATCCAGGGATTCAGGACGAAACGCAGATGGGATTCGGACGGCGGCATGGGGCCTAAAGGGTACGCAGGAATGCGACCAGGTCATGCTTCTCCTGGGTGGTAAGCTTCGCTCCAATGACCAGGTTGAAGAACTCGACCGTGTCGTCGAGCGTCAGCAGGCGTCCGTCGTGCAGGTAGGGCGGCGAATCCTTGATGCCGCGCAGCGGGAAGGTCTTGATGGCTCCATCGCCGACTTCATTCAGGCCGTTGATCATCACCGGCTTGAAGAAGCGCTCGGTCTTGAGATCGTGCATCAGATCGTCGGTGTAATAGGGTGCGGCATGGCAGGCGCCGCACCGGCCCTTGCCGAAGAAGATCTCCTGGCCGTGCATCTCGGCGGGCGTGGCCTTGCTCGGATCGAGCTTGCCGAACACGTCGAGTTTCGGCGCCGGCGGGAAGCCAAGCTCCTCCTGGAATTCCGCCATGAGGTCGACCTGGATGAGCCGATCGAGGGGGTTCATGCCCTTCTTAGCGGCGATCACCTGGTCTCCATCGAAATAGGCTCCGGCCTGCTCGAACTGGGTGAAATCCTCGATGGTCTTGAGGGCGCGCTGCGAGCCGAACAGCCGCTGAATCTGCACGCCGCGCAGTGTCGGGGTGACGATGCGATGGCGGGATTCCTGCGGACGGGCGTCGGGAGCAAGATGCGTGGCCTTGTTGGTGTGGCCGTTCGAGTGGCAGTCAAAGCACGCCGCGCCGCGGCTGACCAGTTCCGTGCGGCGGTCCTCGGTCTGGTTGTACTGCTGCTGCGGAAACGGAGTGACGAGCAGGCGCAAACCTTCGATCTGCTTGGGAGGGAGGATGCCATTGAACAGCTCGTAATAATTCTCGATGGTGACGAGCTTGCCCTGCGAGACGTCGCCGAGGTCGGTGCGCTGATTGAGGTAGAGCGCCGGAGGGAACTCGGGCAGGAAATGATCCGGAATGTCGTAGTCGACATCGAAGCGCGTGAGATCGCGTTCTTCCTGCCGTTTGACCTCGTCGATCAGGAATTTCGGAAACACAAAGCCACCTTCCTGATGCTTGGGGTGAGGCAGCGGGTAGAAGCCCTTGGGAAACACGTTCTGATCGCGAATCTGCTCCGGAGTCATGTTCGCAAGACTCTCCCAGGTCTTTCCCGCCGGGAGCTTGACGCGAACGCCTTCCTGCACCGGTTTCGTGCGGTCCATCGTGACGCCGGTGGCCGGCCGATTGCTCAAATCGTAACGCTCGTTGAGCAGCGCCATGTGCTCCCTCGTGACCCCTTGCTTCTGCGCCGACAATCGGGCGAAGATCGCCGAGAACGGCTCGGGGATGTCGACCGGCATGTAGCTCGACTTGCCGCGCGGCGCTTGCTGGGCATGGGCCCAGCTCAACGCAACGGTCAGGGCTGCGAACGCCGCTCCGGCCCAAACCTTTCGGTTCTTCGGTAGGTCCACTGCGCTCTCCTTCGCGTGCTCGATCCATGCATCCTGTTCATCGAATGCAAATCGTTCATGAGGTCTTTGGCATGGTCAGATCCTCTCCGGTTGAGCGCTACGGCCATAGCCGTTCTCCTCTTCGAGTCGTTACGGATGCGAATCTACATCTGCGTCCCTTACGCGCGTGTTGGTTTGGCAGAGGAAGGACCCCATATAATCACAGCACGACATGATCACAGCAGGACGCGCGGCGCCTTGACGGCAGTCAATTTCCGGAACGTTTTGTAGGTCGCTATCGCAAATTCATGATCGCTCGCGGACGGTCATGCCTGAGAGACAACGCTAAGCGTGTACCTACGCGCCGCGTTGTGCCTCCGGAAGGAAGACCGACAGCTCGAGTACTTCGTGGCCATCCTCGTTACCGAGCGTGATCTGTACCGCCGACGGATCCACATTCACGTACTTGTGGATCACCTCAAGCAGTTCGCGGCGCAACAAGGGCAGAAAGTCCGGACTTCCACGCGCGCTTCGCTCCTGCGCGACAATGATACGCAGCCGTTCTTTGGCCAAGTTGGCCGACGACGGTGCTTTACGAAATAGAGACAGTAAACCCATGTCAGCTCCCAAAAATGCGCGCGAAAAGGCCCTTCTTGGGTTCCGCTACAAAACGCAATGGTACCGTCTCCCCGAGCAGCCTGGCGACGGCATCTTCATAGGCATGAGACACGTCGCTATTGTCGTTGAGAATTACGGGCAAGCCTGCGTTGGATGCGGACAATACATCGGGCGACTCGGGCACGACGCCAATCACATCGAGCCCGAGAATCTCCTTTACGTCGTCGACGCTCAGCATTTCGCCGCCGGCGACTCGGCGCGGGTTATAGCGAGTCAACAGAAGATGCTCCTTTACTCCGCCATTGCCCTTCTCGGCTCGAGAGGTCTTGCTTGCTAGCAGGCCGAGAATTCGATCCGAGTCGCGGACGGAGGAAATTTCCGGATTGACCACGACGACCGCACGATCCGCAAAATACATGGCAAGGTGTGCGCCCTTTTCGATGCCCGCGGGCGAGTCGCAAATGATGTATTCGAAGCCGTCATTTGCAAGCTCATCGAGCACGCGCTGCACGCCTTCGGTGGTGAGCGCATCCTTGTCGCGAGTTTGTGATGCAGCGAGGACGTACAACGTCTCGATCCGTTTGTCCTTGATCAACGCCTGCTTGAGTGAGCAGTCGCCTTGGATTACGTTCACAAAGTCATACACAACGCGCCGCTCGCACCCCATGATCAGGTCAAGGTTGCGTAATCCGATGTCAAAGTCGATTACGACAACACGCTTGCCGCGCCGCGCGAGTCCGCATGCAATGCTTGCGGAGGTAGTGGTCTTTCCGACACCCCCCTTACCTGAAGTGACAACGATAATCTCTGCCAATGCTAAATCTCCTTTAAAAGCGTCGAGCAGCTGACCTTAAGCCGGTTTAGCTGCCGAATACCATAAGTGATGTGCGCGGCGGCCTTGCCTCAGCCGCCGACGGGTGCGAAATGCAAGTCCTCGCCGTCAAGCCACGCCTGAACGGGTTTGCCGGCCAACGCGGGAGGGATCGTTTCGAAAACCCGAAACACACCGGCAATCGAAACCAGTTCCGCGTGAAATTCTTGACAGAACACTCTCGCGTTGAGTTGACCATGCGCGCCAGCCATTGCGCGTCCGCGTAGCGAGCCGTAAATGTGGACGCAGCCGTCCGCGATTACCTCGGCACCGGCACCGACTCCAGCGGTTATCACGAGATCACGATTGCGCGCATAGATTCGCTGGCCGGACCGCACGGTCTGCTGCTGAATCATCGCTGCAATGCCCAATTCGGCAGCCACGGGTTCTGTCGCAACTCGCTGCACGGGCTCAACGGCAGCGACCGAATAGTTTGCCGGTCGAAAAGCTGAAAGTATCGGAAGGTTGACGGCGCTCGAGAGTGCTTCAATTTCCGCAGAAGGGCTCGCCAATCCGACCGCGAGCATTCCCGCTCTTCGTACCGCTTCGAGGATTGCCTTGATCTCTTGTGTCTCAGGTGTTTTCGCGAGATCGCTCAGATCGATGCAGACGGCAGTTCGCTGGAAAAAGTTTGGTGCCGTATTCATGCGCCCGGTCAACTCATCCAGTAGGGCGCCGGTATCGGTAGTTCGGATACGCAATTGCACCAGACCGATTTGTCCATACCGAATATCGACAGCCAACGGAATTGACGCTTCGGCAGGTCGCTTAGGACCAGGATTCAAGACTGTGTCCAAAACACTCCTCACTCACTTGGCAGCCGTGTCACGGACGCCGGCACTTGCGAACAGAACGGGTGCGCAGTGTACCGGTTAGTTCCGGCGATTCAATTGAAATGAGTGGCCGCAATCGCTCCGGGCGGGCGCGACAGTAAACACTTCCATCACACACCGCGATCACCTCGGTGATAACCCCCTGATTCTTATGTGCTCACGCAATGTATGGCGAAAGTTCGATTCCCATCGCCCGCCTGTAGGTAAGGACTACGGCTCCCACGAAACTGTGGTCGCTCTGAAAGACGGGAGAACAAAATGGCGCGCCCGGTTAGTGCCCCCGATATGGCGGTTCCTGGCACACCACTCGTCTTCGGGGTGTCTCTGCGACGGGCATGTGGCTTTCTCCATCCGGATCCTTCAAGCCAAGATTGAATCACCGCGAGCACTAGCTCGCCGTATCATGAATGAGACTTCATACTGGTTACCATTTGGAGGAGGACACGCGAGCGTGTTTGTCATGGGCACGCTCCGCGCTGTCATCTTCCGCTGCCATCGAACGTCCCGCGACCGGCGCAAGCAGCGATTTGATGACCTCGGGCGCGACTGCGGCACTGTGCAAGAAGCCCTGGTACTCGTCGCATCCCATCTGCTCCAGAATAGCGAGCTGCGCGGCCGATTCGACGCCTTCAGCAACCACTTCGAGACGCAGACCGTGCGCCAACGATATGATCGCTCGGACGATGGAGACGTCGTTGGGATTTGAGGTAATCTCGCATATGAAGCTGCGGTCGATCTTCAGTATATCGATCGGAAAGCGCTGCAGATAACTCATGCTGGAGTAGCCTGTACCAAAGTCGTCGATGGCAATGACGACGCCAAGCTCGCTCAACTGGCGCAGCATCCCCACCGATTTTTCAGCGTTGGTCATCAAGGTCGCCTCGGTCAGCTCGATTTCCAGACAGGCCGGATCCAGCGAATGGGCTGCGAGCGCCTTGCGCACCACACTGCAGAAATCCGGCTGGCGGAACTGCATGGGCGAGACGTTCACCGCCACCCGCAGAAACGGCATGCCCTGCACCTGCCATTGGCGGGCTTGCCGGCATGCCTCGCGAATCACCCACTCGCCGATTGGCAGAATCAGCCCCGTATCCTCGGCAATGGGAATGAACTCGCCCGGCATGACGCGTCCACGGCTGGGATGCTCCCAGCGCAATAACGCCTCCACGCTCCGCACCTCACCGGTGCTGACCTCGACCCTCGGCTGATAATGCAGATAAAGCTGCGAGTTGGCGACGGCTTGGCGCAACTCGGCCTCGAGGACGAGCCGCTCGCGGGAAAAGCTCGTTACCTCGGCATCGAAGAATCGGAACACGTTCCTGCCGTTGTGCTTCGCGTGATACATCGCGGCGTCCGCGCGGGCGAGCAGATCCTGGCCATTCGTGGCATCGACCGGATAGCGCGCAATACCGATGCTCGCCGAGACGTGCAGATCCGTGCCGTCGAGGCGATAGGGCTCGGCAAGTGCGTTCATCCAGCGGGCGGCGAGCTTCTCAATGTCCTCGCGCCCACTCACATCATGGAGCAGCAGGAGGAATTCGTCGCCGCCCGCCCGCGCGACGACATCCGCAGACCGGGTGCTGGAGATCAGGCGTTCGGCAACCGACCTCAACAACGTGTCGCCGGCCCCATGCCCGAGCGAATCGTTGATCACCTTGAACCGGTCCAAATCGAGTACGCAAATCGCAAACGCGCGACCCTGGTGTAGGGCCTTTGCCAGGCCGTCGCTGAACTGCGTGCGATTCGGCAGACCGGTGAGTGCATCATGCGCGGCCTGGTGGAGAAGCTCGGCATTGACCAATTCGAGCGATTTCTCACCTGTCTCGACCGATTCGTTCAGCATGCGGCCTCGCTGCTGCAGCCGCCGTCTGATCAATCGGCCGAATAGGCCGAGTAGCATGCAACGCCCCAGCGTCGTCACGAAGCACACCCAGACCAGTAAACGCTCCGTCCCGCTCGTCTGCGGAATCCAACTCGGCTGGCGATTGCCGTCGAGCAGCAGCGCGACCGCAAGCACCACCGCGATCCATGAGAGTGCGCCCTTACGGATCGACAGATTCATGGAGCCAAAACCGAATACAATGAACACCACCATCAGGAAATAGAACGCGATCTGCGGCGCGAGCCAGATTCCCAAGAGCTCGCTGACACTGGAGGCGACCACCATCGGCAGGGTAAGGTACGCGCCGATCAATCGTTCACGCGGCAGCCGGGCGATGAGCATGTAGAAGCCGGCGCAGCAGCCGAGCGAGGTTGCCGCATAGGCGATCGGCACGATTATCGTGACTGTGCCGGCGCAGGCGAAGCCCACCAACAGCAACGAGTCAAGGACGCAGCTGAATGAAATGGCGGTCAGCACGCGCCGCCAATTACGGCGCTGCGCGCCGAGTGCGTGCAACGCGTCATCCGATGCCGCTCCCTCGACCGATCCGTAGGCGAGATCTCCCATGACATTGGTATCGGCCATGACGGTGCATTCTTGACCCGTTCGAATGCTGCTCGCCCAGAAGGCAGGCACCTTAACCAGACGTTACACCGCGGATTTCATTGGTAACGGGTGCTGCTGCCACTGCAATGACCAAGAATTGGTGCGCGCACAGCCTGCGATCATCCGCCAATCAGGAGCGCTGCACTACATGACCATGACGATCGGCACCGGACGACGCGCCGCAATACAAACCTTGGGTCTGGGTATTGCCGCGAGCGCGCTCGGCCTCCTCATGGAGCGGACGACGAGTGCTCAGGCAGCTTTACACTCGGCGCTCACCCCCCAGGGTGCGGGGCAGTTGAACGCGCTAATGCAGCGTCTTGCCAAGGCGCCGAGGCGCCGGGACTTCAAGTCCGTACCGATGATCCTCGCCAACCCGGAACAGTGGGACCACGAAGCACTCTCGGAGATCCTGGCCTACAAGCCGGTGCCGAAGCAAGCATGGGATAGCACCGACATCGCCGGGCCCTGGCTGAACATGATTCGCAACGCGCTGAACGCACAGATCTGGTCGTTCAAGCATCCGGATTTCCTCGCCGTCTCGGTCACCCACGGCACGGCGAATCTCGCGCTATACGACCAGGCGATGTGGGACAAGTACCAACTCACGAAGCTCGCCGGCGACAAGTTCAAGACCAACACGCTGATCTTGAATCAAAAGGCCGAATCCGCCGAACCCGCCCAGTTCGAGGATCCAGCGGGCGTGTTCTCCCCGGCGGACAATTCGATCCCAGCTCTGATGCGGCGCGGCGTAGTGTTCATGTCATGCCACAACGCGGTCTGGGAACAAGCGGCCGCGCTGATCAAAGCGGACGTGAACCCCGACGGGCTGTCGCATGACGCGCTCGCGGCCGAGCTGACCAACCACTTGGTTGCGGGCGTGGTCGTCATCCCCGGCGCCGCCGCCACGATGCCTGAGCTGCAGCAAGCCGGCTTTCACTACGCGAAATGAGGCTGAGCCGAAGATGCGGTTATCTCCGCGAGCCTCCCCTCGAGGATTTTCTCAAAAAGCATGCTTCTACGCCGCAAGGCACAGTAATAGGCAAAGCAGACGCTCTATCCCTGTGATGCATTGCCCGGAACCCGCTTCGCCTGTGTGGTCAAATCGGAGGCTCGCTATTGGGCCCTACGTCAATGAGTAATACCGGCAACTCCGCTCAATCCCCGTGCATACGAAATTGCTGCCTGGATGATGACCTTATCTGCCTCGGCTGCTTTCGCTCCTTGGAGGAGATCAAGGAATGGCTGGTTGTCGATAATCATCGGCGCCGCATCATTCTGCAAAACGCCACGCAGCGGCGCGGCAGCCGCAGATTCTCGCTCACCAGTGCGGACACTTGATCAGCCAGACTTCGACCCGCGCGCCCACTGAAAACCCGGCTGACGACCGTGTCTTCCGGCGCCGCACTCGCAAGCGCATCCGCCCAAGCTGCGAATGGCGGGATTCAGTTCTTGATCGGCCTGTTGAGTTCGGTGCGCCAGTTCGTGGGATCAGAAGTCGATTGAGGGCCGACCAAGTACTGCTCCCACAAGTTCTCCTCTTGCTCGTATCCGTTCGTGCTCATCCACTTGTTGAACTCACCCCACGCCGCAGGGAGGCCTTCGTACGGACCGCTGTAAACCGTGCGCGCCACTCTAGCCGCAGGAAGATGACTCGGTCTCACTCGCCCGACAGCCTTCACGGGCGCCGAGACCTTCACACCCAATTCGAAATCGAAGGTGTCCGGGGACATCTTTAGATGGTGAGCGAAGACCGCTCCGACGGGTCCCGTTCCTTGTTCGGCGAGCGCTGACATCAACTCTCCGACGGCAGGACCGAACACCTTCATCATCTCGTTACGCGGAACGGTGAGGTGGATGGTGGCGGCGTGTTGGACTTCGGTCTGGATAATCTGTGGCGTCTCTAGCATGGTTTCAACTCCTAAATTCACTTTGATTGTTCATTGGTAGCCTAAATCAGGGTCTCGAGCCGGACGTAACTCGCTTCCATTCCGTGCTCCATGCCGGTCGCAAGCATGGTCGCCCGCGCTTCGCTATCGGGTAAGGTCATGCGCATGGTCATTAGCGTGCCGGTTCCGTCTTTTTCAAATGTGGTTTCGATCTGATTGTCCGGGGTGGGAGCAGGCAGGTGCATCCGTTCAACGTGAACGATCTTTCTGAACGGAACCAACTCCACGTACTCGCCCGTCACATAAAACCCGCCGCCTTTTCCATCTGTCCACTCATAGCGGATTTTTCCGCCTGGCCTGGCCTCGTTGATACAGACAGGCATCGTCCAGCCTGTCGGGCCAAGCAGCCATTTTTGGATTAGCGCCGGCTCGGTGTGCGCGCGGTAGACCAACTCCGGCGAGGCTGCAAATCGCCTCGTCACCACCACATGCCTATCGCCTTCAGTCTTGAGGGTCATCTTGCTCATCGTTTGTCTTTTCGCCTCTGGGGTTTCATGGTGGCCAGAACCTTGTCCAGCCGGTCGTAGTTCGCGGCCAAGGCATCTCGCAACACGCCGAGCCATTGGTCGATCTCGGTGATCCCGGCAGGTGCCAATCGACAGGGACGCCGGGTGCCTTCGATACGACGAACGATCAGCCCCGCGGACTCCAGCACCTTGATGTGGCGGGAGATGGCGGGTTGCGTCAACTTGAACGGCTCGGCCAGTTCATTGATCGTCGTTTCACCCAAAGCGAGACGGGCGAGAATCGCTCGCCGGGTCGGATCAGCAAGGGCGGAAAAAGCCGTGTCGAGACTCTGCATATTGCGCCTACAGTTATATAGCCAATAGCTTATATAACAGTAGGCGCATTGTCAATAAACGGTCGAAACTCGTTGTCCTACTTTTCAGTAGTGGTGGGAGGTCGATTGGACCTTGCCGCGGAACACGCCGTAGCTGATCGCCGTATAGATGAGCATGAGGGGAAGGACGAAAAGACCCTCTCCCCAGAACATGAACGCGAGACTAGCATGCGGTGCCGCGGCCTGATCGACGGTGATCGAGAACGGGATCATATAGGGCCAGAACGTGATCGCGAACGTGCCGAATGCCGCCGCGAAAACGAGCACGCCCATATAGAACGGCGGCCCATCGCGGCGATGTCGGACGCTCGCAGCGAGGACGATCGCCGCCGCGGCGGCGACCAGCGGAAAGGCGAACAGGTACGGGCGCTCGAGCCAGCGTCCCATGACCTGCAGGTTCTCACTCAGGGCATAGACGAACACGACGATCACAAAGACGAGTAGTGCCAGAGACAAGTACGGGATCAGTCGATACGCAGATGCCCGCACCTCGGCATCACATTTCCGAATAAGCCAGCAGGCACCGAGAAGCGTGTAACCGAGGCAGAGGCCGACGCCGCAAATCACCGCAAAGGGACTCAACCAGCCGAATTCGCCTCCTGAGTACTCGCCGTGCGAGATGGGGAGCCCTTCGACGAGTGCGCCCACCATCATTCCCTGCATGAATGCGGCGACGAGCGAGCCTCCGGAAAAGGCGGCGTCCCACACCCAACGCAACCGCTGCGTCTTGTTGCGAAACTCGAAGGCCACACCGCGCAGGATCAATCCTGCCAACATGAGCAGAAGCGGAAGATAAAGCGCGGAAAAAAGGGTTGCATAGACGAGGGGAAATGCGCCCCACAAGACTACTCCGGCCACCACGAGCCAGGTCTCGTTGCCGTCCCAGACCGGCGCGACCGAACCCATCATCGCGCGACGCCTGTGTTCGTCGCGCGTGAGGCCAAAGAGAATACCGACGCCGAGATCGAAGCCGTCGAGGAGCACATAGAGCAGAATGCTCAGAGCCAGGACGGACACCCAGAAGATGACCATGGCGATTCCTATTTCGGCCTGGTGGCGAGATGCACCGGGGTGAGTACTTCACCGGCGGACGTTACAGGGGCCCCGTCGACGATCGACATCGGGCGACGGGGAGTTGCCTCGGCGGGATGAACAACCAGGCTGCCCGCGGGTCCCGCGCGCAACAACCGATAGATGTAGAAGATTCCAAAGGCGAATATGAAGGTATACACGGCGCAATAAACAATGAGTGAAATCCAAACGGTGCGAGCTGTCAAAAATGGAGTCACGGCGTCTGCCGTTCGCAGCAGTCCATAAACGGTCCAGGGTTGACGTCCGACCTCGGCGGTAAACCAGCCGGTCAACGTGGCTATGAACGGGAGCGGAAAACTTAGGAACGTCAGCCAGAGCAGCAGTCGGCTCCGCTCGACACGGCCCTTGCGGCTCAAGTAGGTCCCGACCCAAGCCAGCAGCAGCATGGCGAGGCCGCATCCGACCATGACTCTGAAAGCGAAAAAAGGAATGACCACCGGCGGCCGGTTTGCGCGTGGAAAATCGGTCAACCCAACCTCCTTCGAGTGGAGGCTCATGCTGCCGATCAAACTTCCGAGGACAGGGACGCTGATTGCGTATTTGTTGGTCTCGGACGCCGAATCGGGAATCGCAAGCAAAACCTCCCTCGCGGGCTGCTCATCGTGCCAACGACCTTCGATGGCCGCGAACTTGACCGGTTGATAATCGTGCACGTAGTCGCCGGTCAGGTGTCCGAAGAAAATCTGCATGGGCACCAGCACGGCGGCGAGATACAAGCCCATGCGCAGCATGACGCGCGCCTCCGCGCCGAACACCCCGCGCAGCGCGTACCAGGCCCCGGTTGCCGCTACGCAGAAGGCGCCGGTGATGTAGGACGCGAGCAGCATGTGAGGAAACCGCACCCAGAGCACCGGACTGAAGAGGATCTTGAGCCAGTCATTCGGCACGAACATTCCGTTCTGGATCACATAGCCGACCGGCGCCTGCATCCAGCTGTTGTTGACCATGATCCAGAAGGCAGAGAGCGTGGTGCCCAGGGCCACCATTGCCGTCGAAAACAGATAGAACCAAGACGGTACGCGCGAGCGGCCAAAGAGAAGGATTCCGAAAAAGCTGGCTTCCAGGTAGAAGGCCGTAAAGGTCTCATAGGAGAGCAGCGGTCCCTGGATGGGCCCCGACATTCGCGCAAGGACGCTCCAGTTCGTGCCGAACTGGAACCCCATCACGATCCCGGAAACGACCCCGAGTCCGAACGCCACGCCGAAGATTTTGAGCCAGAACTCGAACACCACCCGGTATACCTGACGCCCGGTCCTGAGGTGCAGTGCCTCGAGCACAGTGAGCCATGCGGCCAAGCCGATCGTGAACGACGGAAATATGATGTGGAACGAGATCGTAAAGGCGAACTGAAGCCTCGAGAGCAGAAGGGCCGTGATGTTCATCAGAGCTTCCCGCTAGCAATGCAATAGGTGCGATCGACGCCGGCTGCCGGCACTTCCGCGGATTGGTCTGCGAGCGATTTCACCATTGTATTCCCGAGTAATCTGAATCGAAGAGAGCGGTCTTGGGCGATGAGAGGTCATGATGTTAGGGATCCCCGGCTGCAGTTCAATTGCGGGAGCGAAGATTCGGGTTTCATATGAAACCACCAGGGATCTATCCAATCACGAAGGCGCACGCCTCTAAAACAACATCTGTCTGATGAGCACAATGTTCAGGAGCACGATCAGGGCCGTCGCTGCGATCGCTGCAAACGCTGTTCGTTTACCCGTCACGAAATCCCCCATCACTGACTTTCGCGAAGACAGAACGACGAGCGCGACCATCGGCAGAGGCAAGACAAAGCTCAATACCACCTGGCTCAGAATCATCGCGGTCATCGTATTGAAGCTGAGCGCAACGATAAAGGCCGGTACCATCGTGATCAGGCGGCGCGCCCAGACCGGAATGCTGAATCCGACAAAGCCCTGCATGATCACCTGACCCGCCATCGTGCCGACCACCGAACTGGAGATTCCGGACGCCATCAATGCGACCAGAAAAATGCCCGCTGCGCCGATCCCGAGCGCCGGAATCAGCATGTGATACGCGACGCCAAGATCCGTGATACCCGACGTCAGCTTGCCGAATACGGACGACGACATCATCACTATCGCAAGGTTGACCAAGCCGGCGAAGCCGAGCGCGACGACGACCTCCCGGTTCGAGAAGCGCAACAGGCCGTGGCGCTCTCGATTGTTGCGCGCGGCAGTTCTGTTCTGAGTCAATCCTGAATGCAGGTAAAGCGTATGCGGCATGATGGTCGCGCCGACGATTCCGACGGCAAGCGTGAGGGCCGACCGATCACGCAATTCCGGTGTCACGGCGTGAAATAGTGCGGCGCGCCAGTCCGGCGGCGCGGCTATGAGCTCACACAGACAGCTGAGGCCGATGATGCCAACGAAGGTGCCGATCACCAGTTCGAGCGGACGGAAGCCTCTCCTGTCGAGCTGCAGGATCGCAAAGGTTACCGCTGCGGTAACCATCAAACCACACAGCAACGAGACATGAAACAGCAGGGACACCCCAAGGGCACCGCCGAGGAATTCCGCAATGTCGGTCGCCATCGCGGCGATTTCTGATGCTATCCACATGCCGATCACGATCGGCCGCGGCAACTGCTCCCTGCAGAGTTCCGCAAGGTTGCGTCCCGTGACGATACCCAATTTGGCGGACATCGCCTGGAATAGCATTGCAACCAAGCTCGCCGCCAGCACGACCCACAGCAACTCGTAGCCGTACGTGGAGCCGGCTTGAATGTTGGTCACGAAGTTGCCCGGATCCATATACCCGACCGACGCGATGACGGCGGGCCCTGCGAAGGGCAGCAAGGCCCGCAGTCCTTTGCGGCGTCCGTCGAGTGCGTCGCGCGCTGCGAGTTCGGCCTGAAACGTCGTGCCGGTAGTCAGGCCAAGGGGAATCGCAGACTCATTTGCGGGAGGTGGCATGAGTGTGAACTGCAGCGGTCGACGACGGTGGCGCGCCTAGAGCGGCACGACATCCGGGCGAGTCTTTGGGAACCGCGCGAGCGTTTCGGCGCTGATCTTCAGGTGGCTCATCACCAGTTGTGCGGGAGTATGAGTCAGCCAGTCAGACAGAGAGACTTCGGCGTAGTGGTCGGACTTGAAGAGCTCCAGGAACACCAGATCGGTGTTGCCCGTATTCTCCACGTAGTGCCCGAGGCTCTTCTTCACGTAGCCGATATCGCCGGCGCGGAAGTCTGCGGTCATGGCCTGCGGGCCCGTGTTGAACACGGTCATCCGAGCTGAACCCTTGATGTAGTACTGCCATTCGTCGGCGTTTGGATGCCAGTGCAGTTCACGCAAGCCGCCCGGCTTGACGGTCACCAGTGCGGCAGCGACAGTCGTCGACACGTTGAAATTGCGGCTGTCGGCGATTTGCACGGAGCCCCCCTTGGTCTGCCGGGCCGGCGGCAGGCTGCCGAGTGAGAAGATGAAGGGATGGGTCGGCAGGCCGCGGGTTGATTGCACCGCGAGTTCGTCCGCGGCCAACGGTCCCGGTTCCTCACCCTGAAAAATCCACAGATTATCGAGCGGGA
This sequence comes from Gammaproteobacteria bacterium, assembly GCA_034667965.1. Classification (GTDB taxonomy): domain Bacteria; phylum Pseudomonadota; class Gammaproteobacteria; order Steroidobacterales; family Steroidobacteraceae; genus Bog-1198. Next base: position 640 of record JAXDQI010000243.1, on the reverse strand, counting down.
TGTTCTTGAATGCCTCTGCCGGCACGCCGAAGTTCTTGGCGAGCACATCGGGCGGAGTATGTGCCATCCAGTCGGTGAGCAGCAGCGTGTTGAATTCCGAGGCTTTGCCGTTATCGAATGCAAGCAGGAATTCGGCCCCGGTCGATCCGATGCCTTGGAGCGAGTGGGGAAGGCCGGGCGGAAAGTACCATAAGTCGCCCGTCTTCACGTCGGCGACCTGCGGACGACCCAGTTCGTCGAGGATCGTGATCCGACATTTGCCGTCCAGCATGATGGCCCACTCGGCCTGCTGATGCCAGTGCATTTCGCGCACACCGTTTTGAGCGAGGCGCATATTGACCCCGGAGATATCTTCCGAGATGGCGAAGTCCTCTTGGGTGACTTGGCGCGCCCAACCGCCATTCTGGTAGCGTTTGTGTGCGTTGTTGAAAGACGCCCAGAAGAGCGGCATTCCATTGATGTCGGTGGCGGGGGGATCCTGGAAATTTGGGAACTGGTTCGCAAGGGCCGGATTTTGCGGGCCCGGGTCATCCAGACTCGTGGGGCTTTTACCGTTGATCCTCCCTTCTGCTGGAGAATCCGGGTTGCCAAAAGTGGCCGCTGACGCCGCAGCGGACACGCCGAGGGCAGCAGCCGAAGC
>JAXDQI010000242.1:0-7695 GCA_034667965.1 Gammaproteobacteria bacterium | reverse complement strand
CCCAGCGATTGATGCGATACGAAACGGCCGGCGTGCCAGCGATACAGCAATGATTCGCCGGTCAGATTTGCAAAGGCGAGCCAGGCGTCGCCATCCGCGCGGAAAAATTCGTAGGCACGCCCGCCCTGCGGGGCCAATTCTTGGAACGGCGCGAACGACTTGCCGTTCCAAGTCATCAGGCCGGAGGGACTGGTATGGTCCGCATATCCCAGGAAGTGCTGCCCGTCGATTTCAAAATCTACCCAGTTGTAGCCCCATCCCCCGTCCAGGGTCTGAAAGTCGATGAATTTATTTCCATCCCATTCGAATATGCAGGAGCGCCGTGGGTTCCTCGCTACCGCGCCGTCGATGGTCACACCCTGGGCAAGCGCGAGGAAGTGGCGATTGCCGACGGCGAAATAGTGCCATTGCTTTGCCGCAAAGGTCGGAAACGACTGAAAGGCCTCCCACCCGGCACCCACGCGCCGGTAGAGGACGGAGTCGGCGTTGAGATCATAGGGTCCGGAGCCGGTTCGTATGCTGGCAGTCGCGAGAAATTCGACGCCGCCGATTTGGAAGAAGACCGCGTCTTCCCCGCCGGGGACCGGTAGCGGCTGGTCCTCGATAAACCGGCCGCCGGACCAGCGATACAGCAGCATGTCGATATTGCTGTCGCCACCGTTCATGTACGGCGGCGCGCCGGGAATATCCACCGCGAGTTGGGGAACGGCCAAACGCAGTTCCCCGTCCGTGTGAAACGCCAGTACCGCGCGCGCCCCCGATGTGGCAAGACGTTGATGCTCGGCGAGCATGGTGCCGGCGAGCTCGTTTGAGTCAGGTGTCGTCATGTATGGGTACTCCGGAGAATGTCGTCGCGAGCGCCGCCATGCCGATTGCGGCCAAGATCGCCGGCAGAGCCGCCAACAGAAATAGCCGGTTCCATCCCGGATTTGCCGACACGAGGTAGCCCCCGACCAGGGGGCCAATGATCGACCCTAATCGACCGCATGCAACGGAGAGTCCCCCGGCTGTCGCGTAAACGGACTCGGGATACAGATGCACGCCCAGTGCCGGGATGCAGCCTTGGGCGCCGATGACAGCCAAGCCGACGGCAAATATCAGGAGAAACTTCGTATTCCCGGTCGATACGATGCCCGGCCCGAGCAGCGCAATCAAGATCGCGCCTGCACATAGACAACCCACGAGCGGAAACAGAGGACTCTTGCGGGCGATGACGAACGACAGGATCAGCGTGCCCACGATGCCGCCGCAGTTCACGATGACCGCGGCCAACGCCGCGCGCCCCGGGGGCATGCCGTTGAGGGTCAGCACGGTCGGTATCCAGCTGACCAGGAAGTAGCTGGTGAGCAGCATGAGGAACACGCTCGCGCAGAACAGTGCCGTGATCCGCAGGCGGCCATCCGACACCAATTCGGTGAAAGGCCGACGAGAATGAACGCGCGCAGCCGTAGTCCCGCCGCCGCGCGCGGTCTCGTTTACGCCGAATGCGACCAGGGGGAGGAGCAGTAGTGCGCAAATGCCGCCGCCCAGAAACACGCCGCGCCATCCCAGGGAGGACATGACCGCGGCCGTGAGCGCGCCTCCGGCGATCGCTCCAACAGGGAACCCAAGGAACATGCGCGTTACTGTAGCGCGGCGCTGAAGGACTGGGGCGTTCTCGGCGATCAACGCGATGGAGGTTGATAGCGCGCCGCCAAGACCTAAGCCGGCCACCGCGCGAAGCGCCATCAATTGCGCGGGAATCGCCGCCCGGGCGCACAGCATGGTAAATATTCCCGCGAGCGCGAGAGAGGCGAGCAACATGGTCTTGCGGCCGAATCGGTCGGCCGCAATGCCGATTGCCGTGGCGCCCAACGCGGCGCCCGCATAGGAACTGGCGAAAATCGCTCCCACGGTTTGCGGATGCAGAGCCCAGTCTTTCGCGATGAGCGGCGCGATGAAGGACAGCATCAGCGTGTCATAGCCATCGACCATGGCGACGAGAAAGCCGACCACGGCCACCACATAGGGCCTCGACGCAATTACATCATGTGTTCTGTTACTCATCGATGGCGATTCTGTACCAAATCCACCCCCACCCAATATCGCTATTTTCCCATTCGATGACGAGTTTAGGCCACGCGTGAATCAGCACCGTCGCGGGCCATTCACTTACGGCTTTGCTGCGCGTGCCGACGCCGAGCATACTGCTTCAGCACCCGGTAGAGGTCGCGCAAACGTTCGTTTCGGTCGCCCGCGCGCTTTGCCAGGTGCAGCGTCGTGTACGCCCCCGAGTCGACGATACGCCGGTACACCACACCGGAGAATTGGATGCAATTCATGTCGGCGGGCACGATGGCGATGCCGACCCCCGCGGCGACCAATCCGATGATTGTCGAGGATTCGAGCACCTCTCTTACAACTCGAGGGCGAAATCCGGCCTTCGTGCACAAATCCATCACCTGCCAGTAGATCCCGGTGCCCGCCTGGCGGGGATACATGATGAACGCTTCATTCTTCAGATCGGTCAAGCACAATGAACCCGACGCTGCGCGCGGATGATCCTTCGGGATCGCCGCCACCAATGGGGTGCGGTACCACTCGATGATGCTGATTCCTTTTGGAGCGCTCACGTCCACTTTGCGCAGCACGCCGACATCGAGCGTACGCTCGCCCAGTTCATGAAGCTGTTCGAGCGATGTGAGTTCGCGCAACGTGACGACGACGTTGGGTTCCTGCCGCCGGAATCGGCGGATCGCGTGCGGAAGTGCCGTAGAGAACATCGATAGCGCCGTGTACCCCAGGTCGATCGTGCCGAACTGTCCGCGCTCGGTGGAGCGTGCTTCGGCTTTGGCGCTATCCGCCAGCGACAATACCGCGGCGACGCGGATCTGGAAGCGCCGGCCGGCCGGCGTCAGGGAGACGTGGCGCTTGTCGCGATCAAACAGCCGCGCGCCCACTTCGTCCTCGAGCGCCTTGATCTGGGTGCTGAGCGAGGGCTGGGCCACGTGAAGTTTGATGGCCGCACGGCTGAAGCTCAATTCCTCGGCAACCGCAATGAAAAACTGAAGTTGGCGAAGTTTCATAATAGGAAATGGCTATAACCGAAGCAAACTAATATGTATTGGATAATATTACAGCGAATTCGTACCCTGCGGTCAGCTTGCGGCTGTCGGGCGATGGCGCTTAAGGACAGCTTGGCGTCGATCCGGCTCGGACGACGAGAACAATTATGAAATCGAGGGGAGCGAACGATGCATTCATCAGACGTGTGGAAGGGGAGCAGGTGGTTCGGTCCAGCGGCCGGCGCCTTGATGATTGCGGTCGGCGCGAGCGCGCTCGCGCCGTCGGCTGCGCGATCACAGGCGGTATCGACCAGCCAGGAGGTTGCGGCGACTGAGGAGATTGGCCTGACGGAAATCATCGTCACGGCGCGCAAACGCGTGGAAACCATGCAGTCGATTCCCGAGTCCATCGCGGCGTTCGGCGCTCAGGAGATCACCGATGCGCATATCGTCAAAATGGACGATCTCGGCAACCTGGTGTCCAATTTGAACATTACGACGCGCGCGGACAACACGCCGGATGTCGTGCTGCGCGGCATCGGCTCGTTCGGGGTGGTCAGCGGGGTCGGCTTCTATGCCAACGACGTGCAGCTGTTCGACGGCCAGAGCGTCCGGACGGACGATATCGAGCGCATCGAAGTTCTCAAAGGACCCCAGGGTACGCTGTACGGCGGCAGCAACATCGGGGGTGCGATCAAATACATCACCAAGCTGCCGACCGATGAGTTTCACGCCGGAGCGAACGTCGAATTCGGCAACTACAGCAGCCAGGCCTATTCCGCATTCGTCTCCGGTGCATTGATCCCCGGCCTCCTCGACGCGCGCGCGAGCTTTTTCGACACACATACCGACGGCTATCTCTATGACCCCGTTCTGAACAGGACGGTCGATGGCGGGTCCGAACGAGGCGGACGGCTCACGTTCCTGTACAAGACCGACGCGACCACTGCCGCTCTGTACCTCAACTACAATTGGAATCACGGCGGATCCGGCGCCAATCTGTACTATCGGCCGGAAACGCCGACGGATTATTCGCTGCAAATTGCAGACGGAACGCAACCGGAGTACTTGCGGGGTCTTTACTCGGCCACCCTGAAAATCGACCAGCAACTTGCCGATCACCTGAGTCTCACCTCGATTTCCTCCTTCTTTCATTCTTATTCGGACGTGACGGTCGACGTCGATAAGGGGCCGCTACCCTTCCTGACCGCCCATCAGGCCTTCGTGCATGATGTTGGCAGCCAGGAGTTGCGGCTGGCCAACACGGGCGACAGCGCCTTGAAATGGCTGATCGGCGTGTTCGCGCAGGCCAATGATCCGAGCGTCTTCACCAACACGATTGCGTTCACCGGCGACCCTCCGAGTCCGGAGAACCTGGCCGATCCGACTCAGTATGGCGCTCAAAATACCGATGTGATCCAGCGTCACCGGGAGTACGCCATTTTTGGCAACATCTCATATGACTGGGCGAAATGGACCTTCGAAACGGGGTTGCGCGCGGACTACAACAACAGCTCCCTCACCGATCCCATCTACAGCATCGCCAACGAACAGCACGGCACCGAAGTCCTGCCGAAGTTCTCGGCTTCGTATCATTTCGACAAAGACGTCATGGGCTACGGTTCGGTCTCCCGCGGTTTCCAGCCCGGTGATCTGGTCGAAGAGTTCGACGCCGCCGGCAGTGCGTATGCCGGCAAGTACAAGCCGGAGACCACGTGGAATTACGAACTGGGCTTGAAATCGACGTTCTTTGATCGGCTTCGTTTCAACGCCGCCGTGTTCTATATCGACTACCGGGACCGGCTGTTCCAGACGGTGGCCTTCGAGGCGAACAATTTCATCCAGCTCACCAAGAATATCGGTGCTTCGCGCAGCTATGGCGGCGAATTCGACGTCTCCGCACGGCTGACTCAGGATCTGTATTTCACGACCAGCTTCGGCGTGACCAAGGCGATCTGGGGCAATGTCCCGTATTTCGACCTTGACCTCAATCAGGCTACCAATCTGAGCGGCCGCACGGCGCCGTACGCTCCGGACTATCAAGGCTCGGTGTCGCTCGATTGGTCGCATCACCTCACCGACTACCTGACCTTGGGCGCCCGAGCCGACGCGACCCTCGTCGGACACCAGTATTGGGATCCGACGGACCACTTCCAGCAGCCGGCGCATCAGCTCGTCAATTTGGGAATTCGGCTGGAGGGCGGCCAGTGGTCGATCGGCGCCCATGTCTCGAATGTCTTCAACAAGCTGTACAACACCGAATATATCAGCGCCGCGGAAGTTCAAGCCCCGTTCAATGTGGCTGGAATCGGCCGTCCGCGCCTTTGGACCGTCAATTTTGGTTACCGCTGGTAGCAGGAGGCCCGTTCTCCGGGCACGTCATATGCTCACACGACGACTCTTGATCATCATCGCCTGTGCCGCGGCGGCATGGCCGCTCGACAGCCGCGCCGCCGAGGCCGCCGGCTATTCGATCACCGGACGCATACCGGGCCCGGGGGGCGCTTGGGACTATGCGGTCGTTGACGCGCATAGCGGCCGGCTCTTTCTGACGCAGGGGGGTGTCACCGCGTTGGACCTGAAGACCAATCAGGTCACGACGGGCCTCGTGCCCGGCAAAGTAACCCATGGGCTCACATCGCTCGGGGACGGAACCCTCGCCGTCGATGACAGCCAGAGCAAAGTCATCACGATTTTCGACGGCGGCAGCGGGAAAATTCTCTCGACGATTTCCACCGCCAACGACAACCCCGGAAAAGGATTCCACGCGCTGGACGCCATGGCGCTCGAGCCGAAAACGGGATTGCTCATCGCCGTCAATGGAGATTCGGGACTGCTGGTTTTGATCGACGTCAAGAAGTCCAGCGTCGTCGGAACCGTGTCCGCCGGCGGGCCCGCCGAATCCGCCGCCGCGGATGGAATGGGAAATATCTACGTCAACGTGAATCATGCCAAGAGCAGCGAAATCGTGGAGGTGGACATTGCCTCGCGCAAGATCGTCAAACGCGTGCCGCTCGACGGCTGCGAGGAAGCCACGGGTCTGGCATACGATGAGGCCGACAAACTACTCATTTCCGTTTGCGGTAACGGGAAATTGATGGCGCTCGATACGCGTGCCGGGCGCGTGGTGGCGAGCATTGCCGTGGGCCAGGGCGCGGACGCGGTCATGTTCGACGCAAAGCGCCGCCGCGCTTTCGTTGCCGGCGGCGAAGACGGCACGCTGAGCGTGATCGCGATTCGCGGCACTACCGACATCGCCGTGGTGCAAACGTTGAAAACGCAAATCGGCACCCGATTGGGCGCCGTCGATCCCGACAGCGGACGGGTGTATCTGCCCTCCGCGAAGTTTGGGCCGCCAAAACCACCGGTTCCCTACCCGACCGTCGTGCCGGGCAGCTTCGAATTTCTCGTAGCCACGCCCAATTAGGCTGCAGTGCCCTCCTCCGCATCGAATTCGGTGAGCGACCCGGACACCTCGGCGGCCCCGCGGACGGGAATCCTTCGCCGTCGCGGGACAAATCGCTTCGACGGCGCGGGTCCGGATGAAGCAAAGTGGCATGCTCACGAGGGCGGCCAATTCATCCTCGTGGAATCCGGCATTTCGCATTTGCGCACCGAGCTTGGCGCCTGGATCATTCCGGCGCGCCGGGTAGCGTGGGTGCCGCCGGGTGTGCGTCATGCCTCGAAGCCAAGCGGAAGCGGCACTGGATGGGTGGTGATCGCTCCGGTCGACCTGCACAACCTTCCCGACGGCGTATGCGTACTGCGCGCCTCCGCCTTGATGGTTGCTTCGCTCCAACGCCTGACTCAATTGACATCCAGCGACGGCTCAATGCAACGCTTGCTATGGAAGGTCGTCGCCGCTGAAGTGAGCGCAGCGCAGCCTGAACAGCTCGAGGTACCGATGCCCACCGCACCGCGCCTGTTGAAAGCGGCGCAGAGCGTGCTCACGAGCCCCACCGCCACGGCGAGCCTCGACAAGCTGGCCGCGCGTGCGGGCATGTCCAGGCGCTCCTTCGCCCGTCATTTCCGCAGCCAGACGGGACTGCCTTATGCGCGGTGGAAGCGTGCGGTAATCGCCCAGCATGCGTTGGAACTCGTGGCGGCCGGACACAAGGTTTCGTCCGTTGCCGTCGATGTGGGCTATGAAAGCGTCAGCGCCTTCATCGCCATGTTCCGGCGGCAGTACGGAGAATCGCCGCGCTCATTCGTCGAATTTGAACAGCTTCGCGGGATTCGAGACCAAAATCCGCCTGCGCGCCTTGGCATCCGGGGCCCAGTCGCACAGTAGATTTAGAAGCAAACCGGTGTCCTTGCCGCCTTCCGGAATATGCGGCCAGTCGCTGCCCCAAATGACCCGATCCGGAGCGGCTTCGATGATGGTGCGGGCCATCGGCTTCAGGCGCTCGAAGTTTCCGTCCTTTGCAAGGCGATACGGCGCCGACAGCTTGATCCATCCATGGCCCGCCCGGATCACGTCTATCAGACGGTCGAAGTCGGTATGCGTGAGCCCGTCACTCTCGAGCATGTAGCCCATGTGATCGATGACGAAGTCGGCGTCGAGGTCAGCCAGAAAGGGCAGCAAATCGCGCACCACCCATCCGGGGGTGTAGAACTGCACATGCCAGCCGATCTCTCGCGTGCGTCGGAC
>JAXDQI010000241.1:0-9670 GCA_034667965.1 Gammaproteobacteria bacterium | reverse complement strand
TGCTGCCCGGGAGGAAGTAGATCGCGCGAGCTAACGCTGACCGGCACTATCCTTGTCGGTCTTCGCGTTTTCCCGTTCCGTCTCCGTGACGTCTCTGCAGTTCTTTTTCATCTGTTCCTTCGACATGCCCGCGTCGCTGGCTTTCTGCTTGGCCATGCATTCCTTCATCATCTGATGCTTCGTTGCGACCGGCCGCGATGCCGCTTCGTCCGCATGGACGTCGGCGACGGCGGGAATGCCGGCTATCAGCAAGGCCGCGCAAACCGAACGCTTGCTCCAGTTCAGCTTGAGATTCATGGGCCTCCCGCTCTAAACAGACATTTTCACCAATCGCATAATATCCGCAGTCGGTGGGGAATGCTGTCCTCCAGCGTCCTACAACCGATCGAACCATACGCCCACATCGTCGGAGTTTCCGCCGGGCTACATTCACGCGAAGCCCCATTAGCCACCCCTAATACCCACAGCAGCGAAGCAAACTTATGCTGATATTGACCAGACGAGCCGGTGAGGCGTTGCGCATCGGCGACGACATTGAGGTCACCGTCATGGCGGTGAACGGAACGCAAGTGCGAATCGGCATCAAGGCGCCGCGCGAAGTCGCCGTGGATCGCGAAGAGATTGCGGAGCGCAAGCGGCGCGACCGCGAGAACTCGGATGCAATAGGCAAGATCGAGGCGGGAAGCAGAGCTTTGGTCCCTTGAGACCGCTTCAGACGGTGAATTGACCGCCCTGAATCATAGGTAACCGCCGCACCCGTTTCCGGGTGAGCGCGAAAATGGCATTGCACATGCGGCCGCGATCGGCGGCAGTCCCGGCCCCCCCCACGCCCGTGGGCGAGTCACGTGCCGCAGTACCCAGAGCAGCGGCATGTCGGGGCGGCCGAGCACTACTCGAAAGCCGGGAAATCCGCAAGAAATTGCGATCGAATATAAACCTCTTGAAATTCACATGAGCTTTGAGCACACAATGGGGGATTCCCTGAACACTTAAAATCAACAAAGGACGGGCGCAATCGACGCAATGGTCGGTTCCAGCTTGGCGGGCAACTCATGACATCCTCAATTTCTCCGGCGCCTGAGCTGCTGGTCCAGACGTGGTACAACACCGAACGTCCACTGCTGCTGTCCGGTCTGCGCGGCCGTGTGGTTGTCCTGGCGGCGTTCCAGGTGCTGTGTCCGAAGTCGCTGTCGAGCGGCATTCCGCAGGCGCAGCGCATTTATGAAACCTTCGAACCGAGCGACGTCGCGGTGATCGGCCTGCACGCCACCTTCGAGCACCACGATGCCTACGGTCCCGCGGTGCTCAAGGCCTTCATCCAGGAGTACCGGTTGAAGTTCCCCATCGCGCTCGATCAGCTCAGTGCGGGGAGCCCCATCCCGCACACCATGGAGCGCTACAAGATGCGGGGCACGCCCAGCATGGTGTTGATCGACAAGCAGGGGCTGGTGCGCAAACACACCTTCGGTCCGGTCGACGATTTACGGATCGGGGCTGAAATCGGCGCGCTCACCCAGGAGCGGGCGAATTCCGTCGCGCTGGCGCGGAGCTCCGCCGCCTAAGCGGCCAGGCGCGGCCGACCAGGCGCGGGCCGGCTAGGAGTGGCCGGCGAGAGCGAATCGAATGCGAATGCGCGCCCGCTGCGCCGCGGGTTTGGCGTCCTTCAGCACGGGCTTATACCGCCAGCGCGAGAGCGCTCCGATGGCGGCGGATTCGAAAACTCCGCGTGGGTTTGCCGCATGGAGGGCGATGTCCTTCACCTCGCCGTTCTCCGCCACCGTGAAATCGAGTTCCACCCACCCCTCGGTGTGGCTCACTTCGGCTTTCGTCGGATAGAGGGGCGTCACTGATTTGACGAGTTCGAGTTCATTGGCGGCAACGATGCTCGTGAGGAACTTCTGCTGGTTGACCGCGCTCTCGAGCTCTCGCGACAGCGCGCCGGACTCGGTGGAGGAAAATCCCACGGCGGTTGCTTCGTCCATCCAATTGCGTGCGGCGTCGTACTGTTTTAGATCGAGCGCGCGCCGGGCGTTGCCGATCAGGCGTAGCCCAAGGTCCTGGAGCGCGGATGGGAGGCCGGCATTGCCCGGATTCGCGCCGCGCAGAGTCATCAAATAGTACTTCGCACTATCGGTGGCAGGTTCGACCAGCCGATCCTGTTGCAGACGCTCCCGGCCGGTCTTCAGCAGTTGATCCCAGGCATCGGCATCGGCCCGCCGGCGTGCGGCGCCGAGAAGTTGGCGGGTGTTCTCCACATTCGCGGCCGATGCAATCGACTCGGCGGCGTCGAGCAAACGCGAGGCCTGATCGAAATTACGGCGGTCGAGATCCGTGCGAGCGCCCGCCAGAAGCGCCGCTGCGAGAGTCTGTTTGGCCGCTTGGACGGCGTTGTTGGCCGGGTCGATTCGCAGAGCCTCCTGGACGTAGAACCGGGCGCTGTCGTTCTCTGAATCGATGAGGCGGCCTTCCTTGATGCGTGCTTCTGCGAGACTCAGGAGTCCCGTGCGACGGCGATCGTCGGCGCTTGGCTCGGCGGGCGGTGCATCGTCCGGTGGACGAGGGCGTGCCGCGCTTCTGAGCCGTTCGCGTGATTTCGCGAGCCGCCCCGTCAACAACGCGATCCGGGCCAAGTCGACGCCGGCCTTGCGGGCCGTATCGATCGCCGTGGCCGCTTCGTCCAGGCGCTCCTCCAGCAAGGCGTTCTGTGCCTTGGTCCACAGCTGCTCGTGCACCTCGGCGAGGCCGGTCCTCGCCGCGGCATCCGCGGGATTGGCCGCCAATGCCTGCCGATACAAATCGAGTGCGCCGTCGCCGTCCGGGGCGGTGAGGCGGCTCTCCGCAAGTGCCGTGTCGGCGCGCGCCAACGGAGATGGTTGGAGAGCCGACGAACCCTCAACGGCCGCCGGCCTCGCAGGTGCCTCAGGCACCGAAGCCCCGTGGCGCAGCAGCACCCAGGTAGTGATTCCGGCGACCAGCAGTCCCGCCGCCGTGACCATCAAGAGCCGCTGATTGCCGGCGCCGGCGCCGGCGCCGGTGCCCTTGCCGGTGCCGGAGGGCGTCGCCATGCGCCTTCGTTCTTCGTACTTTTTGACCGCGGCTTCAGCGAACAATTTGGCACGGCCGGGAGACATGGGTTTATGGATGAATCGATACACGATGCCGGTGCTGATGAGTTTGGCCAGCGAGTTTTCAGCGTCGCGGCTCCCCGCAACCACCAACACCAGGTCGGGAAATTGACGTTTGAGCTGCGCGACGAAAACGCCCAGGTCCTCTGGCAGCGCCTGTACATCCAGCACCAGGATGCCCACCTGGCCCGCCAAGAGCAGATCGCTGACCTTGTCCGCGGACGGCACGTGCCATATTCGGCGCGCGGTCCCCACGGCCTCCCGCAGCGTCTGCAGAAACGCGTCGTCAGTGCTGAAAACCACCAACTCGACGATCTCGCTCGCGAAGCTGAGGTTCAGCAGATTCAGTCCATCGTCTTGGTCGTCAGAGGCTAGCAACGATTACGTCTCCACGTAGAAAACTCCGGCCTACGATTATTTGCCCTATTGTGCAGCGCATCGCAGCAATTAATCGCCTCTTGCAGGGTAGGCTAGTGTCATTCCAGCAGCGACGCTATACGATACGGCGTCTTGGGCAGCAGACAATCCCTGCTGCGCCGCGTCAAGTCGTTTCTGTGACTGGACACTCATTTGCGAGCGGCAGCGCCACACGGGGAAGGATATTGAGCGAGCCAATCGTGATTACATCAAAGCTGGCCATGCAGCAGCGTCCCGCGCTCGAGCAGTTGCTTTTCTTCAATGTGAACCAGCATCGGGTCCGCGTCGGGATCGAGCAATCCATAGCGACCTATGGGGTCCCGGAGATCTACGAGCAGGACGGGAGCCTGCGCATCCGGGTGGGCGACGTCGAAGGCGTACAGACGTTGTTCGCCGTAACCGAAGCCGGGCGGCCGCTGGGTGTCGCGGTGTTCATGCGGCTGGCCGACGAGCGCTTCGTGGTGCTGCATCTGGGCGTCGAGCCACGCCTCGGCAGGGCGCTGGAGGTCAACACGCCCGTGCTCCTCAAACTCATGCATGAAATCCGCAGCGCGGCTCGGCGTACGCGCGGGGTTCATCGTATCGAACTGGTCTACAAGGGGCGCAATGCCGCGCGTTTGAACGTCTGAAGGGAAGGAAGGGGATGTCTATGCTTGGAGTGACTTGTCGGCGAGCCGCGATGCTCGCAGCAGCCGTATTGTCGGGTATGGCCACGGCACATGCGCAGGACGTGGTGAGGACCCCGTTGCCGGACGGCAACCCTTTCCCGATTTCCGCTGCAGTGACGGTGCCCGCCGGCTACGACACCGTGTATGTCAGCGGTGCGCTACCGACCGTCATCGACAAAGACGCGCCCAAAGGCAGCATCCAAGCCTATGGCGACATGGCAACGCAGGCCGAAAGTGCTCTCACCAACATCAAGGGGTCGCTCGCGAAGCTCGGTCTGGGGATGGCCGACGTCGTGAAGATGACGGTGTTCATGGTCGCGGATCCGACCAAAGACAATAAGCTCGACTTTGCCGGACTGATGACCGGCTACACCAAATTCTTCGGCACCGCCGAGCAACCCAACAAGCCGGCGCGCAGCGCCATGCAAGTGGCCGCGCTGGTGGTGCCGGGAGCGCTGGTGGAAATCGAAGTAATCGCGGTGAGGCCTCACAAGGGCGAGACTCATAAGGGCGCGACTCGCAAGGACAAGACCCACAAGAGTTCGTAGACGTAGCGGCCGACGCCCGCAGCGGAGCGCCTATCTCGATGGCCAAGGACAAGGACGCGGAACGGCGGGACAGGGCCGACGAGCGGCGAATTACGAGCGTGTTGCACGCCGACGGCAAACGGCGTTGCGCCTGGTGCCCGACGGACTCTCCTCTCTACGTCGACTATCACGACAAAGAGTGGGGCGTGCCTTTGCGCGACGATCGAAGGCTGTTCGAAATGCTGTGCCTCGAGGGAGCTCAGGCGGGCCTGAGCTGGCTCACCATTCTGCGCAAGCGCGAAAGCTACCGGGCGGCATTCGACGATTTCGACGCCGAAAAGATGGCGCGTTACGGAAAGCGCAAGCGCGCGCAGTTACTGTCGAATCCGGGCATCGTCAGAAATCGCCTCAAGGTCGATGCCTTCATCGGCAACGCAAACGCGTATCTCAAGATTCACGGGCAACCGGGTGGATTCGCGGGATACCTCTGGCAATTTACCGACGGAAGGGTGCTGCGCCTCCGTCCCCTCTACCTCGGCGGCATCCAGCAATCGACACCGCGCAGCGACGCCATGAGCAAGGACCTGAAGCAAAAGGGCTTTAGATTCGTGGGCTCGACGATCTGCTACGCGTTCATGCAAGCCGTGGGAATCGTGGACGAACATCAACGCCGCTGCTGGGCGGCAACCCGGCCTCGCTGAGGCCGCGTCGCATAGCGTTTTTTTACAAGGCGCGACCATCGCGCGGTCGTGACGGCGTCGTGACTGCCTCGTGAACGTTGGGATCGATGATGTTGCCATCGGTTCCGCCACGCGACCACCACGCCACGGCATGGTCGGGAGCGCCGCCTTATTTTGTGCGCGGTGGCGTCTAATGAAGGCCCGCTGTCGCCACTCAGAGACGCCTGTATGCAAGTTGAGACAATCGCCATGCGCGGACCGAGCGGTTCTAATCCCATGAATGAGCCATACACCAAAGAATCATTTCGACCTCGCCGTCCTGGGTGCGGGTCCCGGAGGACTGAGCGCGGCTGCTCGCGCGGCGCAACGAGGAATGTCCCACATTCTGCTCGAAGCCGCCGACAAGCACGCGAACACGGTTCAGCATTATCAGCGGCGTAAGCATGTGATGGCGGAACCCAGCATGCTCCCACTGCGCAGCGACATCGCCTTCGCCGCCGGTCGCCGGGAAGGAATTCTGGGGAACTGGGAGGAGGGTATTCGACGCGGCAACATCAACGTGCGTTACCACGCCGAAGCCGTGGGCATCACCGGCAGCCGCGATGCGTTTGAGATTACGCTCAAGGACGGCGATACCATTTACGCGAAGAATCTCATTCTAGCTCTGGGTGTCCAGGGCAATCCGCGCCGGCTCGAGGTGCCGGGAGAAGATCGCCCGTGTGTGCAGACGACGTTGGAATGTGCCGAGGACCACCGCGACGAGACCATCGTGATCGTCGGAGGCGGCGATTCCGCCATCGAAAACGCCATCGGCCTGTCCGAGAACAACCGCGTCGTCATCATCAATCGCGGATCCGACTTCAAGAAAGCAAAACATTCCAATGCCGTGCGCATCGGCGCCGCGATTCAATCCGGCAAGATTCGTTGTCATTTCAACAGCCGTATCATTCGAATCGAAGATGATACGCCGACGAGCTGCCTGTTGATCCTGAAGACGGCCGACGGCGAAATCTCCATTCAGTGTCATCGAGTCATCTTGAGGCTCGGGGCAATTCCGCCCCGTGGGTTTCTGGAGCCGATCGGCGTTCAGTTCGTCTCGCCGGCGGCGGATTCGTTACCCGCGCTGTCGCCCGAGTTGGAGGCCTCCGTGCCCGGCCTCTACATCATCGGCGCCCTGGCCGGGTATCCGTTGATCAAACAGGCGATGAACCAAGGCTACGACGTGGTCGAGCGTCTCCTGGGAAACACGCTCGAACCCGCCGATCATCCCATTCTGGAGGCCAAGCTGCGCCTGGCGCCGCTCGGACACCACGATGTCGACGGAGCCCTCGCCCTGATCAGCGACCGCGTGCGGCTGTTCCGGGGCATTGCGCCTTTGGCGTTGCGGGAACTGGTGGTCGCGAGCACGGTTCGCGTCCCCGAATCAGGATACGAAGTCTCCGTTCGCGGCGAGTATCGCAATTCTGTTTTCAACGTTCTCCAAGGCGAAGTCTATCTGTATGTTCCCGGAGCGGTGACGATGGTCGTCGGCGAGGGTCAGATATTCGGAGCCCTGAGCCTGATTTCGGGGCGCCCTTCCGAAGCGACCGCCGTTGCCGGTCCGGATTGCGTCTTGCTCGAAACGCCGCGGAGCATGGTCAAGAAGCTGCTGAGAACGGAAAAGGCCGCGCAGGCCTATCTGGACCGCGTGCATGTGTTGCGCGCGTTGAAGTTCTATCTCATGCCGAATGCGGACTCCGAAACGATACTCGAGCTCGCGGCCACGGCCAATACCAAGATCTATGCGGTGGGCGAGTCCCTGTTTGGCGAAGGCGATCCGGTCGATCGCCTGTACGTCCTGGGCAGCGGATCGGTGACGCTGTCGCAAAAGATCGGCGGCACGGAAGTGGTCGTCGCGTACTGCGCCGCCGGAGGCTATGTCGATTGCGCGGGGGAGCTGTCCGGTCAAGCGACCCGGAGCGTAACCGCGCGCGCGACGGTCGCCACCGAGGCGATCAGCATCGATCATGCGACGTTCATCCGAATACTGGCCCGCGACAAGTCCATGGCCGAGCGGATCGAAAAGGAGCGGGCCGAGCAGCTGACCCAGTATGCGCATATGCAAGCCCGCCCCCAGCAGGGCAAAATCGTTTCGTTCCTGATGGCGAACGGGGTGGGTGAGGCCACCAGTGTTTTGGTGATCGACGAGTCGCTGTGCATCGGATGCGATCAATGCGAACGGGCCTGCGCCGTGACTCATTACGGCGTCTCGCGATTGGATCGAAAGGCGGGGCCCTCCTTCGATTCCCTGCACCTGCCGACATCGTGCAGGCATTGCGAGCATCCGCATTGCATGGACGACTGTCCCGCCGATGCCATTCACCGCCAGCCCAATGGTGAAGTATTCATCGATGACTCATGCATAGGTTGCGGAAAGTGCGAAGAGAACTGCCCGTACGGCGTCATACACATGGCGGAAGTTCCGGTGAAGATGAGCCTCATCGAGCGCCTGCTGCGCCGCACCCCCACCGAGCAACCGAAAACCGCGGTCAAGTGCGATATGTGCACGGGCTTGAAGAGCGGGCCTGCCTGCGTCAATTCGTGTCCCACCGGCGCGGCCATCCGCATCCATGCACAAGACGTGACCAATCTGGTCAAGAAGCGCGCAGCGACTGGAGCTTGAATGGCGATAGAGTCGGGGCCGATACATAAGTCATTCGTGACCCATGGCGGCTATCGATACGCCGTGGCCCCCTTCCTGATGGCGGCGGCTTGCGCGGCCGGTTATTTCGCCCAGCCGAGCAATCAACAACCGAACGGCGGAACCTGGCTGGGGCTGACTCTCGGCACGATCGCCGCGGCGATGATTCTCATTTTGATGGGCTACGGCATCCGCCGCCGATCATTCAGGGCGAGCGTCGGAAGTGCGGCGCGCTGGCTCTCGATCCACGTGTATCTGGGCCTGTGCGCGGTCGTCATCGCAACCCTGCACTGCGGCTTCCAATTCGGCAGAAACATCCACACGCTGACTTACGCGCTACTGTGTCTCGTCGTCGGCAGCGGCTGCTGGGGGGTGTACGCGTATCTGCGCTACCCGGCGCAGCTGGTCCGGGTGCGTGGAAATGTCGGCCGTAATCAACTGTTGAGCAAGCTCGCCGATCTCGACGCGCAGGCGCTGGCGTTGGCGAATTCGTTGAACAGCGGGCTGCGCGAGCTCGTCATCGACGCGATTCGCCGAACTCGGATCGGCGGCGGCCTTTGGACGCAACTGCGTGCGCGCGACCACTCGATGCTGCTGCTATGCCCGCCTTTTCGAAGCGGTTTTGCGCGCGTGGTGGGCAACGCGGGCCAGCAAAGTTTCATCGAGATTCTGGCCCGCCAACGCGCCGCCGGCGGGACCACGGACGCGAACGACACCCTCGACAAACTGTTGACGGTGACCGGGGACAAGGCGGTGGTACAGCGGCAGCTGCAGCGCGACATTCAGCTTCAGGGCCTGATGCAGTTCTGGCTATATCTGCATCTGCCGCTGAGCTTCGGTTTGCTGGCGGCTCTTGCAATCCATGTCCTGACAGTCTTCTTTTACCGGTGAGGCGGGATGCGAATAATCCTGCGACGGCGGATACGCCCGGATCCTGCGAGCAAGCAGGCCGAATACCGGCAAGTTGTACTGAAGGTGCGGCGGTTGACGATCGGACGAGCGGCCGACCGTCACGTGCAGATCGATCACGAAGAGGTTTCATCCCGGCACGCAGTCGTGCGTTCCGTGCTCGGACGGCTGCGGGTGCGGGCGCTTGGCGCCGGAACGGTGATCGTCAACGGAAAGCGGTGCCGCAGTGCGTGGTTGCGAACCGGCGACGTGATGACATTCGGCGCGGCCCGCCTCACCGTCGAGCAGCAGCGCCGCGGCGGAGTGACGGTGCTGCGGCTCAACGATCCGCACGCCCTATCCACCAAGAAGATCGAGGCGGCCAATGACCTGTCGCTCAAGGAAGCCGGTCTCAATCCCCGCTATTGGTCATGGTGGCTGGTGATTGGGGTACTCTGCATCGGCCTCATCGCGCCGTTCGCGGGAGGCATGATCAGCCCGTTTCGTGCGGCGCTGCGTGCGGCGCCGTTCGTGCCGAGCGATGCGCTATGGTTGCCCGGGCCGTTGCATGACAGGCACCGGGCCGTCGGTGATGACTGCAACGTTTGCCACACCGAGCCTTTCGAACGCGTCGCAAATGCCGCGTGCGTCAAGTGCCACCGTGCGGTGCAGCACCACGTCGCCG
>JAXDQI010000240.1:0-11986 GCA_034667965.1 Gammaproteobacteria bacterium | reverse complement strand
GAAACGTTTAGGCGCGGTACGTATCGCCACCGTACAGTACATCCCGCAGCACTTCCGTGAACGGCAGCTTAATGGCGGTGTAAAAAGACCTTCGATGACCGCATCTGGCCGGTCAGAGCCCCTCCGGGCGCTCCAGTAACGCTAGGCAGAGCCTTGCTCCCAGGGCTTCAGATTCGATATCAGCACCCCCCAACGTGGTCTAGGATGACGACGTCATCAAGGGCAAAGCCAATCCACCTGTGGGCTGACGGCCGTCCGATTGTCTATGCTGGTCTAGCTTCGGGAATGGATTCTCGTAATCCGTGGGGAGACTAAGACGTGGGCAGACCATCGAGCACCGGCGGCGTGAGCGCTCGGGGCAGCAGCGGCATTCAATACGATTTCATGCTGGAGGGCGTGCGCTATCGGCCGACGCTCAAGCAGACCCCGAGTGAGGCGAATCTGCGCTGCGCACGGGAGCACTTGAAGGCGATCAAGGAGCGCATCCGCTTCGGCACATTTTCCTTCGCGGAGGAATTTCCCGATTTTCGGGACCTGCATAAGCTCATCAATCGCTCCCCTTGGCGCACGTGCAATCAAGTGTTGGATGAGTACCTCCAGCAATGCGAGTCTCGACTCGCGAAGCACGATCTCTCCTTCGCAATCGTGGTCGGATATCGGAAGGTCTTGGATTCCATCTGGCGTCCGAGACTGCGGGCTCTCCCATTCTTGCAATTCCATGCTCGTGAAGATCGCGGACAGCCACAAAGGGTGGAGCAAGAAGACATACAACAACGCCGTGAGCGTACTTCGGCGCGCCTTCGCGTTCGGCTATCGCGATCATCCGTACCGGTCCAATCCTGCCTGGGCCCTGAAGGGCGCTCGACTCAAGCGCAAGGACTTCCCGCGAATCGATCCCTTCCGTATCCAAGATGCCGAGGAACTGATCGGCGCGATCCATCGTGACTGGGGTGAGGCGCAGGGAAACTTCCATGAGTTTCGCTTCTTTACGGGGCTCCGGCCATCCGAGGAGATCGCGCTCACCGTTCGAGACTTCGATGAAGCCCGCGGAACCCTCTCGGTGACCAAGGCGCGCGTCCTCGGTATCGATAAAGACACGACGAAGACCCGCGAGGATCGGATCATTCAACTCTCACCGCGCGCCCTTGCGGTCTTGAAGCGCCAGCTGGCCCTTTATCGAGATCTCAAGTTGCGCCGCCTAATCGAGCACAACCAGATCTTCTTCAAGGACGATGGCACATCGATTCGCAACTTGAGCTATCCCGCGAAGCGCTGGCGTCTGAGCCTGGAGCGCCTGGGGCAGCGCTACCGCCGTCCCTATTGCGCGCGGCACTCCTGCGTCAGTTGGAATCTCATGATCGGCAAGAACCCCTTGTTCGTCGCGCGCCAGCACGGGCATAGCCTGGTCACGATGTGGCGCACCTATGCTGCCTGGATGGACGGAGCGCTTGAATCCGATATCGGCCTGATCCGGGCGGCGATGGAGAGTTGGGCGCCTGAACTCGCCTTGAGTTCTGCTAAACGGGACAGCACCACGGAGGTCGGATTGACCCTTGCTGAGCGACTCTCCAATACGGAGAGCCGATTACCACTGGAGGGAGCCCCAGTAGCGGAGTTCGGCACTCGATTTGTCACTCGGTGTGGGACCCTCGCAACTCAAGTGCCTGAAGAGATAGAAAAAGAACGTGGCGGAGAGGGTGGGATTGCTCGCGGCCGGGGACGGCCGCTCGTCCTCCGCTTCGCTCCGGACCGTTGCAGCTGCGCTGCAACGTCCAAAATCGCGCTGCGATTTTGTCGAACCGGTGGGTTCGTCCACACACCCTGCTCCGTAAAAATAAAAAGCCCCAGGACGGGGCTTTTTATTTTTACCGATGGCGGAGAGGGTGGGATTCGAACCCACGTGCCGGAATTACCCGACCATCCGATTTCGAGTCGGCGCCGTTATGACCACTTCGGTACCTCTCCGTTAACTTATGGTTCTATCGCTTTACTTAAGTTTTTTGGCTCTGTGACGCGATAGACGGTCAGACTAAAAACGCATTTGTCAAGGGTCCACGGAGGCCAATAACAAGCTATTCTAGCGCATCGGCAACGGGCCCGCCTCATGTAAAGAGCCGGCCCCGCCTCACGGAACTTATATAGCTCACGACCGTGCGTAAACTTAAGAAATCAGTGTCTCGGGTAAGGTGGTTGAAGATTGGCGTCACGGTCACGGCCGCGCTGATGTTGGGCACCTGCACCCCCAGCCCAAGCGTGATCGACCAGATCAAAACGCTCGGTGAGCTGCGTGTCGTGACGCGGACCAGCCCATTGGCATTCTACCTCGACGCCGACGAGATTCCGGAGGGTCCGGAATACGATCTGGCCCGCCGCTTCGCCGACGAGTTGGGCGTGAAACTCAAGATCACTCCAGTCCACAGCTACTCTGAAATCTACGGCGCGCTGACGACGGGCCGTGCTCATTTGGCGGCGGCAGCCTTGAAGGTGCCGGCCAGGTCGATCGCCGGCGTGGCCTTCGGTCCGGTGTATCAGCGCGTGAAGGAGCATCTCGTGTACCGGCGCGGAGCGCTGCGGCCCGCGTCGCTCGCACAGATCGGCAACGGCGATCTGGAAATCGCAGCCGGCAGCTCGCACGCGAAGAACTTGCGCGCGGCGCGTGATGCTCTGCCGAATCTGGCATGGGTCGAAAATGCCAGCATGGATTCGCAGGCGCTCCTGGACGGCGTCGCCGATGGGAGCATCGATTACACCATCGCCGATTCGACGGAGTTCGCGCTGGCACACGACGCGCATCCGGACCTTCGCATCGCATTCGATTTTCCCGGCAGCCAATCGTTGGCATGGGCGGCGAGCAACCGCGACACCGGCTTCATGGACGACGTGAGCGGCTACTTCGCACGACTGCAGTCGGATGGTGAACTCGCGGCCATCGTCAAACACTACTACGGCCGCTCGGAGGATCTGGAATTCGGCAACGCGCGGGGCTTCATGCGTCATCTGCAAAGTCGTCTGCCGCTCTACAAAAAGTGGTTCGAAGAGGCTGCGCAACAGAGCAGCCAGGACTGGCGCTTGCTGGCTGCGATCGGATACCAGGAATCCAAATGGAATCCAGGTGCGTCCTCGCCCGCCGGCGCCAAAGGCCTCATGCAACTGACTACCGATACGGCTACGGCGGCGAAGGTGACGGACCCCGCGGATCCGCGGCAGAGTATCTTCGGCGGCGCGCGTTACTTCGGGCAGGTCTATGCAAAAATACCCGCCCACGTCCCCGAGCCCGATCGGACCTGGTTTGCACTGGCGGCTTACAACATCGGCTACGGGCATCTGGAGGATGCGCGCGTGCTGGCGCAGAAGGCGGGACGCGACCCGGACTCCTGGCAGGACGTACGTGAGTTCCTGCCGCTGCTCGAACAGGAGGCGTGGTACTCGCGCACCGAGAACGGTTATGCGCGAGGCTGGGAACCGGTCCGCTATGTCGACAACGTGCGCGGCTATCGCGACATGTTGGAATGGGCGTGGGGCGGTACGGGCGCCATAGCGCTCAACTAACGCCGGGCCTCGAAGAAGCGCCGCAACAAGGCGCTGCACTCTTCGCTGCACACACCGCCGAACACGTCGATTCGGTGCGTCACTCTGGGCTCGCGAGGTAAATCGAAGACGCTCCCGCAGGCACCGGCTTTGGGATCCCAAGCCCCGAACACCACCCGGGCGATGCGCGCGTTGATGGCTGCGCCGATGCACATGGCGCAGGGTTCCAAGGTTACGTAGAGCACCGCACGTTCGAGGCGATAGTTCCGGCTTTGCACGGCCGCGGCGCGCATCGCGATGATCTCGGCATGCGAGGTGGGGTCCGTATCCAAAATCGGGCGGTTCCAGCCTTCGCCGACCACCGTTCCGTTCTGCACCACGATGGCGCCCACGGGGACCTCTTGATTATCGCCCGCGCGTACGGCCAGTTCGAGGGCGCGACGCATGAACTCTACATCGCTCGGTATGGCGTTCAATGACCTTCCTTCCTGCGGCCGCGTCCATAGCGCGCCGCGAACATCACGGCAATTATGACGAATAGGACGGCGGCGCATCAGCCCTTCCATGCCCGAGGTCCCGCGCATCGCCGCGGTCGAGGACAGGAAATAAAACCGAAAGTCGACGTTCGAAAACGAGGAAAAGGCCCGGCGTGCGGGGACCGGCGCTGCCGAGGCACGTTTGTCTGGGTTCAATGGGCTTGCGGTCTCGATAACGATGGGTCGGTCGGGATTGTAGCGGATCCCCCAAAGCCGCGCGGACGCCATGAGCGCCTCAACTCGATTGCCCGAGACATAACTCCATTGCCGGGAACATTCTTTTTTCACGTAGAATCGCCGCTTCGCGAAATACCGAATCGAATCGTGTTCAAGAGGCTGGCATGCGAATCATACTGCTGATTATGGGGCTCGCCGCGTCTCTTCCGGCGCTGGCCGATGAAGGGATGTGGACTTTCGATAATTTCCCCGCGAGCAAAGTCGAGAAAACCTACGGCACCGAAGTGACCGCGGCATGGCTCGACCACGTACGCCTCTCCACCATCCGACTGGCGAACTGCACGGCCTCTTTTGTTTCTCCAGAGGGCCTGATCTTGACCAATCACCACTGCGTCGAGTCTTGTCTTGCCGAGCTCTCCTCCAAGGACAACAGCCTGATCGACCGCGGCTATGCGACCGCGAAGCGGACCGACGAACGCCGCTGTTCCACCCAACTCGCCGACGTCTTGGTCGGCATGGAGAACATCACGCCTACGATAGCCAAATCCGTCGGCGGCCTCGACGATAAATCGGCCAACGAAGCGCGAAAGAAGGCGCTTACGCAGCTCGAACAATCGTGTGAACAGGCCAGCGCGAAGGCCAAATCCGGCAAGCTCAAGTGTCAGGCCGTGACCCTGTACGAGGGAGGCCAATACTTCCTGTACAAGTACAAACGTTACGACGACGTGCGCCTGGTGTTCGCGCCGGAAGCGGATATCGCCGCGTTCGGCGGCGATCCGGATAATTTTCAGTTTCCGCGCTGGTCGCTCGACTTCTCGATGTTGCGCGCCTACGAACACGGCAAGCCCGCGAAAACGCCGGATTATCTCAAGATCAACTTCGCCGGTCCGCGCCCCAATGAATTGGTGTTCGTCGCCGGACACCCCGGCACTACGCAACGACTGGAAACGCGCGCTCAGTTGGAGTTCGAGCGCGACGTGACTCTGCCGAGTTCGCTGTTGCGTGCGGCCGAGCTTCGCGGCCGCTATATCCAGTTCGGCCGAACCTCTGCGGGCAATGAACAGTTGGTGGAGGCGCCGCTCAACAGCCTCGAGAACGGCCTGAAGGTCCGCCGCAAGCTGCTCGATGCGTTGCACGACGACGCCCTGATGGCACGCAAGAGCGAGGACGAAAAGGCTCTGCGAGCGAGCGCGCAAATCGCCGGGACCGATCCATGGCGGCAAATCGAGACCGCCTCTCTGCGCGAACGCGCGCTGTACATGCCGCAAACTTTCATTGAAGGCGGCGCCGGATTCAACAGCATCCTCTTCCGCTACGCGCGCCTGCTGGTGCGCGCCGCGGATGAACGGACGAAACCCAATACCGAGCGGCTGCGCGAATATACCGAAGCCGCGCTGCCCCGCATCGGGCAGCAGCTGTACGCTCGGATACCCATCTATTCCGAGGTGGAAGTCCTCACCATGTCGTTCTCTCTGCAGCGCATGCGCGAGTGGCTTGGGCCCGACCATCCGGTCGTGCGAAAACTGCTCATCAAGGACTCTCCCGAAACGCTCGCGACCCGGCTTGTCGCCGAAACGAAGCTCGACGACCCCGCGGTACGAAAGCAGCTTTGGGAAGGCGGCAAAGCCGCCGTCGACGCATCCCAAGACCCCATGATCACCCTCGCAAGAGCGCTCGACGGCAGCTCGCGCGCCATCCGCAAGCAGTTCGAGGATGAAGTCGAGGCGCCGATTTCGGCCGCCTCGGAGCGCATTGCAGCTGAACGCTTCAAGGCCTATGGAACTCAGGTCTACCCCGACGCCACCTTCACGTTGCGCTTGAACTACGGCACCGTGCAGGGTTGGGAGGAGAACGGTGCACAGGTGGAGCCATTCACCTACCTGGAACGCGCCTTCGACCGATCGACCGGCGTCTCTCCGTTCAAGATTCCCGACAGCTGGATCAAGGTCAAGAGCCAGCTCGAAATGCGCACGCCGTTCTGTATATCGACGACCAGCGACATCGTCGGGGGAAATTCGGGCAGCCCGTTGATCGACGCACAGGGCCGCATCGTCGGTCTCATGTTCGACGGCAACATTCATTCGATTTCCGGCGACTATTGGTTCGACGCCGCCAAGAACCGAGCTCTTGCGGTCCATCCGGCCATCATCCGCGAAGCCCTGGGCAAGGTGTACGGGGCGGCGGCATTGCTTGTTGAAATGAGTCAACCGTGAGCATGGAGGAGTCCGTGAAAATCGATCGGCCCAGTGAGCCCGGCGAATACGACGAGGGCATGCTTGCCCTGCTTCAATTGATCTGGGGCGACGGATTTTTGTCGCCGGGAGGCGCCGATGAGCTGGCCCGCATTTTCGAGGGCCTCGACATCCGAGGTCGCGAAGTTCTCGACGTCGGCTGCGGTCTCGGTGCCATCGATGAACTGCTGATTACGCAATACGGGGCATCGTCGGTGGTGGGCATCGACGTCGACCCGGCACTGCTTACGGGCCTGCAGGCCCGAGTCGAACGTGCGGGGCTGGCCGGCAGAATTCGCGGCGTGAAGGTGGAACCCGGCAGGTTGCCGTTCGCCGACGGCAGTTTCGACGTGGTCTTCTCAAAGGACTCGCTGGTGCAGATTCCCGAGAAGCCGGCCCTGTTTGCCGAAATTCTGCGGGTTTTACGCCCGGGAGGTCGGTTCATCGCCAGCGACTGGCTGCGCGGCGGCACCGGCCCCTACTCATCCGAGATGATGGAATATTTCCGTCTCGAAGGAATCGCCTACAATATGGTCACGCTCGATGAAAGCGCCGCGTCCCTGCGCAACGCCGGCTTCGTGGAAGTGGACATTCGTGATCGCCACGCCTGGTACCTCGAATTGGCTACAAGGGAACTCGCGGCGATGGAGGGGGCGCTCAAACCCACGATCACTGACCGCCTTGGAACGGCGCGGACCGAGCACTTCATTGCCAACTGGCGCCAACTGGTCCTGGTGCTCACCCGGGGTGAACTTCGGCCGGGCCATCTGAAAGCGGTGAAGCCGCCACATTGACTTGGGGAATTACTGCGTTTTTTGGACTAGAGAATGCCGATCCATCCATCTAGTTTATGAATTGCTCTTCGCCTATGCTGTGTGTTGCTTTGGCTTTCGATCAACCGGAGGTTCTACATGAGAACGTATTTTGCAGGCTTTGCTCTTTTTGCTTTGGCCACCGCGGCATCTGCCGCCCCGACCACGTACAACGTCGATCCCGAGCACACGCATCCGAGTATCGAAGTCGATCACTTCGGCGGTTTGTCCGAGTGGCGGGGCCTTTTCAAGAAGACGACCGGCAAAGTCATTTTGGACACGAAGGCCATGACCGGCTCCGTGGACATCACGGTCGACACCGGGAGCATCGATTTGGCGCACGACAAGTTGAACGAACATGTGACCGGTCCCGAAATACTCGACGCGGCGAAATATCCCACCGCAACCTACAAGGGCACGCTGGGCGGGTTCGTGAACGGTGCGCCGACAACCGTTACCGGGAACCTCACATTGCACGGTGTGACCAAACCCGTGGCATTGAAGATCAATTCGTTCAAGTGCATCCAGCACCCCATGCTCAAAAAGGAAGTGTGCGGCGCGGACGCGAGCGGCACGTTCAGCCGCGCTGACTTCGGAGTGAACTACGGCGACAAGTACGGCTTCAAAATGGACGTCTTGCTGCGCATCCAAGTGGAAGCCGTCAAAGCCGACTGACGCATCACGTGCCGACCCGGTGAGCCGGGTCGGCGCTCCGCGCGGCGCTCAGATTTCGGTGGCGACCCGAAGTCCTTCGAACACGGCTTCTTCGGCCGTGCGCGGCGACGCCGCATCGCCGATGATCCGCACGTCCAATGAGAGATCGTCGAGGGAATCTGCGAGGTCCGTGACCGATTGGTGACCCGTGCACAACACCAGCGTGTCCACGGAATCGATCACGACCGCCTCCCCGCTCGTCATGTGCTGGAGATAAACGGTGTCCGAGTCGCTGCCGTACAGGCGCATGTACGGCAGCACGCTGACGCCGAGCTTGTGCAGCGATGCCACCGAGGCGTCGCGGACATAGAACGGCAACGACTCACCCACGGCGATCCCGCTCACCGCCAGCCGCACCCGGCGCCCGCTCTGCGCCAGACGCTCCGCAATTCCTATCCCGATCCAGTCCGCGCGCCAATCGACGATCACCACGGAATGTCCAGGCTCGACGGCCTCGCTCAATACCTGCCATGCATCCGCGATCTGCAGGGCGCCCTCGCTGGCGAAGTCGGGCCGGTACGGAATTGCGCCCGTCGCCATCACCACCACATCCGGTGATTCCCGCTCGATCATCGCGCGATCGACCTGCGAGCCGGTCTGAACCTCCACACCGGCGGCCGCCATTTCGTGCAGCAGGTTCGTCACCAATCCGCCGAATTCCGCGCGGCCGGGCAGCAGTTGCGCGAGCAGCGCCTGGCCGCCCAATCGCTTCTGTCCCTCATGCAAGATGACGCGATGGCCCCGCTGTGCGGCGATGATCGCGGCCTTCATGCCCGCAGGGCCTCCTCCCACGACCATGACCTTGCGGCGCACCGCGGCCGGCGAAATCGTTCCATACCTGAGCTCGCGCCCGCTCACCGGATTCTGTATGCACGATATCGGATACCCCTTGTGGAAATGTCCGATGCACGCTTGGTTGCAGGCGATGCACGCGCGGATGTCGTCTGCGGCGCCGCGACTCGCTTTATTGGGCATCTCGGGGTCGCAGATCATGGCGCGCGTCATGCCGCACACATCGGCCTGGCCGGAAGCGAGAATGGCCTCCGCCTCCTGCGGCTGGTTGATGCGGCCTGCCACGAACACCGGGATTCCCACTCGCTGCTTCACGCTCGCCGCATACGGCGCCACGTAGGAGGTCTTCAACGACATGGGCGGCGCAATGTGAATGGCCCCGCCCAGACTGGCAGACGTGCCGAGCGTCACATTGACGTAGTCGATGCTGTCCGCGACGCCGATGATCGCCTGCAGGCTCTCATCCTGCGACAACCCCGAATCGTCCACTTCGAATCCTGAAATGCGCAAGCCGACGACGAATCGGTCGCTCACTTTGCCGCGAATGTCGGCCACCACCTCGCGCAGGAACCGCAGGCGACCGTCGAGATCGCCGCCATACGCATCGTCTCGCAAGTTCACGCGCGGATTCAGGAATTGCGACGGCAAATAACCGTGGCTGGCCACGATCTCGACACCGTCCACACCGGCGGTCTGCATGCGCCGCGCCGCATCGCCATAACCGCTGACGATGGCACGAATCATGGGAAGCTTGAGCGGGCTCGGCATCACATGGAACCGCTCGTTCGGCACCGCCGACGGTGCATACGCCACACTGAGCAGTCCTCCGTCGGCTTCGGCGATCTCGCGTCCTGGATGGAACAGCTGCGCAAACAGCACCGTATCGAAGCGATGTACCGCCTCGGCGACGCGTCGGTAGCCGGGGATGGCCGAATCGTCGGTCGCCATCAAGACATGGTTGGTATAACGGGCGGTCTCGTGCACGCCCGAGACCTGTAGCACGATGAGGCCCGCCCCTCCCCGTGCGCGCGCCTCCTGATAGGCCACCAGCGCTTCGTTGACGGTTCCGTCCACGGGCAGCGTCGTATCGTGTCCAGTGGACATAATACGATTCTTGAGCGTGCAGCCGCGTATGCGCAACGGCTCGAAGAGATGCGGAAATGCCTTACCCACCGTTTCGATTCCTGAAATTGCCGAGATAGGACATTGTCCATGACTGCAACGCTCCAGGATACCTTTCCCACGCCCCCGGAACGGGGCGCGACGACGGTCGCCGGCGCCCCTCCCCTTACTTCATCGGCGTGTTCATCGCCCAGGTGACCCCAAACGGATCTTTCAGCTGACCGTAGCGGTCGCCCCAAAACATGTCGGCGGGCGGCATCGTCGCGGTGCAGCCCGCATCCACGGCGCGTTGGTACCAAGAGTCGATGTCATCGACCCGCAGCGTGATATTGAACGCCGCGGGCGCCTGCAGCGGATGACCGTGCTCGGGATACGCATCGCTCAGCATCACCGAGGCATCGTTGATGTACAGGTGGGCATGCATGGTACGGCCCTTCTCATCCGGCGGCATCATCGCTGCCACTTCGGCCGCGAACGCCTTTTTGTAGAATTCAACCGCCTTGACGGCGCCCCCCACCGTCAAATAAGGCACGGCGCCGCCCTTCACCGGCGGATTCGGAACAGGGGATTTGTCGACCATTGGGATTCTCCTTTCGTTGCTTCGTTGTCGGGATCGAGTGTCGCCGTGTTCAGGCTGTCCGCATCAGGCCATCGAGATGGCGGCGGATATGAGCCGCCTGGGCCGGCGTATCCGCGAGTGCTATGGCGCGGTCAAAGGCGGTGCGTGCCTCGGCCAGCCGGCCCAGCTGCGCCAAGAATGCGCCGCGCGCGCCGAAATAATAGTAGTACCCGGATAGGCGCTCCTCCAGCGGCGTGATCATGGAGAGCGCTGCCTCCGCACCATGAAGTTTTGCCGTGGCCACGGCGCGATTCAACGTCACCAGCGGCGAGGGCTGCATGCGTTCGAGGGCGGCATACAAGGCGTCGATTCCGGCCCAGTCGGTGTCCTCAGCCCGGGGTGCGCGGGAATGGATGGCTGCGATGGCTGCCTGAAGTTGGTATGGCCCCGGCAGGTTGTGACGTACCGCCTTGTCCATCAGTGCCAGGCCTTCGGCAAGCAACCGGCCCTCCCACAGCGTTCGATCCTGGTCTTCCAGTAAAATGACTTCGCCGGCGGCGTCGAATCGCGCCGCCAAACGAGCATGCTGCAAAAGCATCAACGCCGTCAATCCCATGATTTCTGGTTCGGTCTGGAACAACCGCAGCAGCAGTCGAACCAGCCGGATCGCCTCGTCGCACAATGGGCCGCGCGCGCTATCGTCGCCGGCCGAGTACCCTTCGTTGAACAACAGATAAATCATCGACGCGACCGCCCCGACGCGTTCGGCACGCTCCGCGGCGCCCGGCGCCTCGAAAGGGACATCCGCCTTGGCGATGCGTGCTTTTGCGCGGGTGATTCGCTGTTCCATGGCAGCCTCGCCCACCAGAAATGCGCGCGCAATCTGCGCCACCGACAAGCCCGAGACGATCCGCAGGGCCAGCGCAATCTGCTGCGTGGCGGGTAAATCGGGATGGCAGCAGATGAACAACAGCCGCAGCACGTCGTCGCGGTAGTGCGAGCCGTCGAGCCGTTCGGCGAGAGGCGCCTCGGCGTCCTCGAGATCGGATAGCATTTCGTCGGGCGGCAAGGCCGTCTGCTTGGCTCGCACGCGCAGACCATCGAGCGCCGCGTTGCGCCCGACCAGGATGAGCCACGCCGCCGGATCCCGCGGCGGTCCATTCGCCGGCCAACTCTTGAGGGCACGCAGCGCCGCTTCCTGGAAGGCCTCCTCAGCAGTGTCGAGGTCGCGGAAATAGCGCAACAGTGCGCCGATCGCCGCCGGACGGGCGCCGGTGATCGCGCCGTTGATCCAACCCAAATCGGTCATGGCAGGCGCTTGTCCGGTAGGTACAGCGCGATAGGGCGTATCTCATAAGCGCCGCCCGGATTGGCCGCCGTCAACTGACGCGCAACGTCCAAAGCCCCGTCGAGATTCTCCACATCGATCACGTAGAACCCGAGCAACTGTTCCTTGGTCTCCGCGTAGGGACCATCGATGACGATGGGTTCGGCTGATTTGCGCAACGTGGTCGC
>JAXDQI010000239.1:0-14193 GCA_034667965.1 Gammaproteobacteria bacterium | reverse complement strand
GGCCGGCTCGGCGCGCAGCGTTTTGACGTCGACAACCTTCCCGCTGGGCGTGATGGTATAGCCGATTTCGACCCAGCCTTCGACTTCGTGCTCCAGCGCCCGCGACGGGTATTGGGGTCGCAGCGGCTTGAGGCGGGTCAGCAGATTCTCCGTAAGCAGCGGCATGCCCCCGACCGAAGCGGGCGCGGCGACGTTGGCGTTCAGCTTCGCCTGCAACAGCCGCTCATTGAGCCCCTCCAGCTCGGCGGTGTTCCCCAGAGATTTCGCCTGCCGGAGCAGCGCCTCGGCTTTCACGAGATCAGCCGCATCGATGGCCTCCCGTGAACGCTCGAGCATTTTCTGCTGCACCGCGCTCATCATCTGCGCCAGTCCGCTATTTTGCGGATCGACCGTTCGAAGCTGGTTGACATAGTAGAACGCGTTATCGTTCTCGGGCTCGGTCACATTGCCCTGCGTCAGACGGCTCCGGGCCAAATCGAGAAACTGCGGTTGGTCGGATTTTTCATGAACGGGTTGACTGCGCGCGGCATTGAGGTCGTGCTGCAGGCCCGCCAGGACCGGCGCCGCCGCACCGCAGTTGCGAAGTTCGGTCAGAAAGCGGTCCGCATCAGCGAAGCGCCGCTGGTCGATCGCGCTGCGCGCGGCCTGCATGGAACGTTTGATGAATTCCTGGTTTTGCGCCTGCAACGATGCCGAATTGGCGCTGGCGCCCGTCTGACGCGCCTCATCGAGATAGAAGGCGGCGCTATCATTGTGCGGATCGATCAATCGATCTTGCTGCAATCGGGCGCCGATGAGCGCAACGAGCCGGCCGTTGTCGAACTGCTCGCGCCGCCGTCGCACCTCATCGCGCAATTGATTCAGCTTTGCTCCGGCGAGCACCTTCGCCCGCGCCGCTTCATCGATCAGCTGCGTGGCGCGGTCGAAATTTTGCGCGTTGAGGGCTGCCTGAATCTGCGCGGGCCCCAGCTCGGTCCGTAGAGCGGCAAGCCGTTCGTCGAACGCCGCCAAGCGGCGGTCGCCGGGATTGATGCTGCGCGCGGTTTCGAGGGACTGCAAGGCGACGTCGAACTTGCGATCGTCCAGTGCGGATTGCACCTTCGCGAACAGAATCTCGGCAAGTCGCTGCAACCCCTGGGAGGCTTCTCCACGCGAGGGGTCGAGGAGGAGGGCATCACGGTACAAGGATAAAGCGCTGCCCTCCGCCGGATCGAGATAGTGCCTGTCCAGCATGGCTTGCTGAGCCCGCTCGATGAGCAGGTCGACTTTTTCGTCGGCGGTGGCGGTGGCGCCGTCGGTGTGTTGCGGCGCCGACGCCTCAACCGATTTGGGCCTCACTGCGACGGCGGAGTCATTGTGCCGAAAGAGCATGAACGCCGCGGCACAAACGCCCAACACGCAGGCGAATATCGCGAGGTACGTCATGGTGCCCTTGCGCCGGTCGCGCGGCGGACTCGCCGCGGCGCTGCCGTCGC
The DNA here is from genome assembly GCA_034667965.1 of Gammaproteobacteria bacterium. Taxonomy (GTDB): domain Bacteria; phylum Pseudomonadota; class Gammaproteobacteria; order Steroidobacterales; family Steroidobacteraceae; genus Bog-1198. The sequence continues at coordinate 12,718 of JAXDQI010000239.1, read as the reverse complement.
CGAGGAGCGCCACGCGGGCATCCATCTCCTCGCGAGCACGCTTGAGCGCGCCGATCAGATCGTCCGCAACGAGGGGTAGCGCTACACGGCCGACAATTTGACGACGTTCGAGCGGGGTCTCCCACGCGGCCGCATTGTCGGCGGCGTCGAGGGCGACGATCACGAAGCGATCCGAGTGCATCTGTATGCGCGAGAGCACGGCCGCCGTGGCTGCCTGGCCGCGGGCATCCCACAAAACGACCGCGGATAGTCCCGCTGGAGCCGTGGCGATCAGGTCATCGACCGAGTCGACCTGCCGCGGGGCCCAGTCATCGCTTACCGCACCGACCTGCGTCCACAGCGAGTCGTCGGCGGTAACGAGAAGCGCCTGCGGCTTTTGCCTTCTTGCGGGCGGCGGCGCGCTCCGCTCCGGCGCATGCGCAGCGGCCGGATCGTGATTGCTTGCTGGTGTCGGCACCCCTGCTCTCCCATGGCGGCAATTGGTCGGACCTCAAACACCCGTTATCCTTGAGGAAATAAGGATCTCGCGAGACGGCTTGGATCACATTTGTGGCTACGGAAGGTGCGGTACGCCCAAGAAATCTCGGATGGCCGCCAAAATTGAGACCCATTTCGCAGATCCGCGGCGCGGACCGGGGGCCGAGATTGGCGCCGACGGCCGGGCCGCGGACGGCCGTGCCACGCCGTCGCGCGGGCCTCCGGGCGTCCGGTTCCAATCCTTGGTATCCTTGCCGGGCGGTGCGTGCGGCCAGGAGTCTCGCGATGAATCTTTTACAAGGTCATGAAGCGACCTGCCCGCATTGCTGGGAAACCATTTCCCTGACTCTCGATCTGTCGGTGCCCGAACAATCGTACATCGAGGACTGTCCCGTGTGCTGCAAGCCGATGCTGGTCTCCTATTCCGCCGCCGACGGTGAGCTCGACGCCCTTAGTGTCGACCCGTCCGATTGACCGCGCACGCTCGATCCGCACCGCAGCGCATTCGATGGCTCAAGACGCTGCGCATCGCGGCGTTGCTTTTGATTCTGGCGTTGGTTGCGCTCACCACCTGGCAGGACCGTTATCGGAGCACTCGATGGCGCGAACCTCTGTTCGTCGCCATCTATCCGATAGCGGCTGACGAAAGTCCGGTCACCGAACGTTATGTCGATTCGCTGGACGGGGCGAAATTCAAGCCCATCGACGGCTTTTTCGCGCGCCAGGCGGCGCGCTACCACCTGCGGACGGACGAGCCCTTCCGGTCGCGCCTTCGTCCCGTACTCGAGGATCGACCGCCGCAGCGCGCCGCATCCGCGGGCCTCATCGCCACCGCCGTTTGGAGTTTGAAGCTGCGTTATTGGGCGTGGCGCATCAGCCGGCATGCACGTGAGCCCGAGGACGTACGTATCTTCGTGCTTTATCATGACCCGGCGCTCACCCCGACGGTGCCCCATTCGCTTGGACTTACCAAGGGGCTGATCGGCGTGGTGTACGCATTCGCCGTCCCCGAGATGACCGCCGAGAACAATGTCGTGATCGCCCATGAACTGCTGCACACGGTCGGTGCAACCGACAAGTACGACCTCGCGAACGATGAGCCGCGCTTCCCCGAGGGTTTCGGCGATCCGGGTCAAATCCCTTTGTATCCGCAAATGAACGCGGAGTTGATGGCGGGGCGCCGCATGCTCGCGAGCGGCCGATGGGAACAAGTCGCGAGCCTCGACGAAGCCGTGGTGGGCGCCGCTACGGCGCGCGAAATACACTGGCCGCAAAATGCCGAATGATGAGCGCCGCGCATTGTTCGAATGCCGAAACGTCGATATCGGCATCGAGTCCCGCGTACTGGTGCGTGGCCTGAATCTCGGGGTCGAGGCAGGCTCGATTCTCGTGGTGCTCGGACCCAACGGCTGCGGCAAGAGCCTGTCGCTGCACACCTTTGCGGGTCTGCGGGCTCCGCAGGCGGGCGAGCTCAAGGTCTTGGGCCGGCCCATGTCCGCGTGGACGCGGCGCTCGCTCGCCCGCGAGCTTGCCTTGCTGCCTCAAAACGTCGAGGATCCATTTCCGGCAAAGGTGCTCGACACCGTGCTGCTCGGTCGTCATCCGCATATCGGCCATTGGCAATGGGAGTCGGCGGAAGATGTCGCGATTGCCGGCAACTCGCTCGCCGCGGTGGGACTCGCCGGGTACGAAGAACGCGACATTTTTACCCTGTCGGGCGGAGAGCGGCGCCGTGCGGCGCTCGCCGCTGTGCTCGCGCAAAACCCTAGAATATTCCTGCTCGACGAACCGACCAACCAACTGGACCCGAACCACCAAATCGAAGCGCTGCAGCTGCTGCGCGCGCGCGCCGATGCGGGTGCCGCCGTCGTCGTCACGCTGCACGATCCGAATTTGGCGGCGCGATTCGCCGATCATGCCCTGCTCATCGGCAGGGCGGGAGACTGGCGCTGGGGCAGCGTGGCGGAAACCCTGACCTCGGCTCATCTATCGGAGCTCTACGACACCCGCTTCGACGAACTCGACGCCAACGGACGCCGCGTTTTCTTCCAAGCTTGAACCGCGGCGGGCGAACCGGCGGCCTGCGACCGACGGACTAACTCAGGGCGGCCAATATCGGTGCGTGGAGCCGCCCGTTGGTCGCGAGGACGGAATTCGACTGGAGCGTGATCGGTGCGCCGCCAAGGTCCGTGAAATGTCCCCCGGCCTCGGACACGATCGCCACACAGGCGGCGATGTCCAGAATATTGACGTCGGATTCGATCACCGCATCGATCTTGCCTGCCGCCAACAAATGATAGTGCAGAAAATCGCCATAGCCGCGAATGCGTCCGACGCGCGCCACCAATCCGCCATATCGGGCCCACCGGCTGCCGGCAGCCAGGGTCTTCAGATTGCCCGCGGACAATGCCGCCGACTCCAGATCGGCGATCGCGCTTACGCTAAGCGCTTGACCGTTGAGGTACGCGCCGCATCCCCGTTCGGCATAGGCGAGTTCCCCGTACACCGGCGCGCTCGATACGCCGAGAACGATTTCTCCGCGCCGCATGAGCGCGATCTGCGTGGAGAACATTGGATACTCGCGAACGAATGCCTTGGTGCCGTCGATGGGATCCACCAACCACACATTGTCGGCGTCCATGCCGCGGGCCATGGTTTCCTCGCCGAAAAATCCGTAGTCCGGGAAGCGAGACTCGAGAATCCCGCGGATTGCCTTCTCGCATCGTATATCCGCCTCCGTGACGGGGGATTTGTCGGCCTTGAAGCGCACTTCGATATTGTGCTGGTACATGGATCGTGCGATCGCGGCGGCTTCGGTTGCGGCATCGAGCGCCGCCTGCAGTTCGGGCGAGAGGGTCATGAGCGTCTCCGGGCAAGCTGCCACATTAGCAAAGCTATGTTACCGTCGCACCCCTACCAGGAGTCGCTGTTCAATGGGCCACCGGCTTACCAAAATTTACACCCGCACGGGTGACGATGGCAGCACCGGTCTCGGCGACGGTGCCCGGGTACCCAAGGAGAGCCTGAGAGTCGAAGCCTACGGCACGGTGGATGAGGCCAACTGCGCGATCGGCGTGGTGCTCGCGATTCCGAACCTGCCGGCCGAAGTAAACCGCTGCCTTCTCGAGGTGCAGCATGATCTTTTCGATCTCGGCGGTGAATTGTGCATTCCCGGCCACCGTGCCATCACGCCCGCCTACACCCTGCGTCTGGAGGCGACACTCGACGAGTTCAATGAGACTCTTCCGCCGCTCAAGGACTTCATACTGCCCGGCGGCGGGCCTGCCGCCGCCGCCTGCCACGTGGCTCGCGCCGTGTGCCGCCGTGCCGAGCGGCGCAGCTGGTCCTTGGCGCGCGTCGAGGAAGTCGCGCCCGACGCACTCCGCTATTTGAATCGCCTGTCGGATTTATTGTTCGTCATCGCGCGCCTGCTCGCGCGCCATGAACAGGGAACCGAAACCATCTGGCGTCGAACGCGCGAATAGCGCCTTTAGGCCGCGGTCCTTGCCTTTAGGCCGCGCTCCTCGCCCTTAGGCCACGCTTGCGGCGCGCAGTTGATTGGAATGCAGCCAGTCGGCGTGCCAGCGTTCCAAGTCAGGCACGGCCAGCGGCCTGCAGAACAGGAATCCCTGCACCTGATTCGCGTCGCGATCGCGGAGGTAGTGCCACTGCGCCTCGGTTTCCACGCCTTCGGCGACCGTCGCGAGCCCCAGGCTCTTGGCCATCGCGATGATGGCGTCCACCAGGGGCGCATTACCCTTCATCTTCGACGCGATGTCACGCACGAAGACGCGGTCGATCTTCAGCGTATCGATGGGAAAATGCCGAAGGTACGACATGGAACTGTATCCGGTTCCGAAATCGTCGAGCGCCGTCGCCACGCCCAGGTCCTTCAGCGATTTGACCGCCTTGCTCACCGCGCTCGAATACTCGATGAGCGCGCCCTCGGTGAATTCCAACTCGATCGAACGCGAATCGATTCCGGACGCGTCGATGGCGCTCGTCACCCGGCGCACCAGGCTGCCGTCGCGGAACTGGACGCCGGACACGTTTACCGCAACCTGCCGGGGCGGGCTGCCCGCATCGCGCCAGCGGCGCGCCTGCGCGCAGGCCTCCCGCAGCACCCAGTCTCCGATCTCGATGATGAGGCCGCTCTGCTCGGCGAGCGGAATGAACTCGTCCGGCGGTACGATTCCGCGTTGCGGATGCGACCACCGCAACAAGGCTTCCACGGCTTCGACACGCAAGTCAGGGAGTCCGAGCCGCGGCTGATAGTTCAGGGTGAACTCTTGACGCTCCAATGCCTTGCGCAGGTCGGCCTCCAGCGATAGATGCCGGGCTGCACGCGTGTTGATCGACTTCTTGAAGAATTCGACGCCGCCCTGGCCGATCTTCTTCGCATGATGCATGGCCGCATCTGCGTTCTTGACGAGCGACTCGCCGTCGGCCGCGTCGGCCGGAAAAATGCTGATGCCGACGCTGGCCGACAGCGATATTTCCTGTTGCGCAAACGGCCGTTCCAGCGCCGCCTGTATGCGGCCGGCGACCGCCTGCGCTTCGACGACCGTGGATATTCCGGGCAGCGCCAACGTGAATTCGTCGGCGCCGGTACGGGCGACCCAGTCGTTGATGTCGTCGATTGCCACTTCGCCGGCCGATTGGTCGAAACCTCGGCGGCCATCACGCAGGCACTTCTGCAGCCGCGCGGCGACCTCCTTCAACAGGGAGTCGCCCACCGCCTGGCCCTGGGTATCGTTGATGCGTGAAAAATTGTCCACATCCAGCATCAATACGGCGATCCCACGCTCCCGCAAAACGGCCCAGGCGATGTGCTGTTCCAGGATCTGCAGCAGGCGCTGCCGGTTGGGCAATGCGGTCAACGGATCGTAGTAGGCCAGATACCTGACACGCGCTTCGCTTTCGCGCAACTGGTCCTGCGTCTGCTTGGCACGCACCAGGAACTTGACCCGCTGCGCGAGCAGCATGGGATTGATGCCCTTGGTGGAGAAGTCCGTCGCCCCCGCATCATAGGCGCGATTGACCGAGTCCACGTCGTCGAGACTGGTCTGCATCAATATCGGCACGTGCCGGCTGTTTGGGAGCGCCCGCAAGGCGGTGCACACGTCGAACCCGCTCAAACCCGGCATGACGACATCCAGAACGACGCAGTCGAAGGGCTGCGCATGAAACTCGTCGATCGCGATGCGCCCATCCGCCGCGGTGGTGACGCGGAATCCCGCCATTTCCAGTGCGCTTCCAACCAGCAGCCGCGCCCCCGGATCGTCATCGACCACGAGCACCGTCGCCGTCATGTTAGCCGTAATGTCGCGCGTTCTCATCATGTCATCGTCCCCTTGGGTCGTGGCGTCGCTACGCCGGGCATCGCTACGCCGCATGAGCTGTCCGCTCGCGCATCAGCGCAATGCAAAAATCTTTATATTCCGAGCGGATTCGCGCGACCAGCGGTCCCACCTGCGCAATTCCGCCCTCGCGCAACTGCACCTCGCACTCTCTGGCGGCCATCGCCAGCCGCGCACCGCCGAGATTCGCCGTGCTGGACTTGAGCGTGTGTACGGCCTCCGCGAGCGCCGTGGCCTGCATGCCGGCGGCCGCCGTCTCGACGGCCGCGACCAGGCTGGGGCTGTGATTCAAATACAGGTCGATCAACGTGTTGAGCAGCGCGGGCCGCGTCAGCGCGGCGATGTTGCGCAGTACGCCGGCATCGATCAGCGGCGGTCGAACGGCTTCGCTTCGTTCGGATTGCTCCGTCATCGGCCGGGCGGCGAGCCAACGTTTCAGCAGCGACGCGAGTTGATGCTGCGTGAACGGCTTGCTGAGGAAGTCATCCATGCCGGCCGCGATACAGCGCTCACGGTCTCCCTCCATGGCGTTTGCGGTGACCGCGATGATGGGAACGCGTGATTTGCCGGTGTTCCGCTCTCGCCTGCGGATTTCCGCGGTTGCGCTCAGGCCATCCATCTCGGGCATCTGGCAGTCCATCAAGACGGCGTCGTAGGCGCCGCCGTTCATCGCCTCGATGGCCATCCGGCCGTTGTTTGCGGTCTGAGTGACGCAGCCCAGACTTTCGAGCATGCCGACCGCCACTTCCAGGTTGATGGGATTGTCCTCGACCACGAGGATCCGCGGCCCCGCGGCCCCACGCGTGGAAGCGGAAATTGCGCCCGCGGCCTCGGGGACCGGCGGGCCTGCCGCACCCGTCATCGCGCCGCTCAAGCAACCAAACAGCTGGGAGCGCCGCAACGGCTTGAGCAGAACGGCGTTGAACAGTCTTCCGCACTCGGCGCTTTCGCCGCCGCCGTCATGGGAGCTCAGCATGACCAGGCGCAGGTTCGCGAAACGGGCGCCCTGCCGGACGATCTTGGCAACTTCGATACCGTCCAATCCGGGCATCCGATCGTCCAGCAGCGCGAGGTCGAACCGCAGCGGACCGTCCGCGTTGAGCGCCGCAAGAGCCGCCGTGCCGCTGTCCACCGCGGTGACCTCGACGTCCCAGGAACTGAGGTGCTGCTGCAGGATTTCGCGATTGTTCGCGTTGTCGTCGACGATGAGTGCGCGTACACCGGCCAAATTGCGCCGCGTCAATTGCGCGACCTCGGCTTCGGCGTCGTCCCGGGGCGAGACTGCAATGGGCTCCAGTCGAATTTCAAACCAAAACGTGGATCCGCCGCCGACCGTGCTGGTGAGGCCGATATCGCCCCCCATCAGCGTGAGGATCTGTTTGCAGATCGCGAGCCCGAGTCCGGTCCCGCCGTATTTGCGCGTGGTGAATGAATCGGCCTGACTGAAAGCGTTGAATATCTCCGCGTGGCTCTCTTCGGCGATGCCGATTCCCGTATCGCTGACCTCGAATCGCAGGCGGCCCGTCGCATCGAGCGCCTTGACGCGGACCACGACTTCTCCGCGTTCGGTGAACTTGATGGCATTGCCCACCAGATTGATGAGCACCTGACGCAATCGCATCGGATCGCTGCGGACCTTGGCGGGCACATCGGTCTCGATGACGCAGGCCAGCTCGAGACCCTTCTCACGCGCACGGCCGGCGCAAATTTCAATGGTCTCTTCGATCGACTCCCGCAAACCGAACGCGATCCGTTCGAGTTCCATTCTGCCTGCTTCGATCTTGGAGAAGTCCAGGATGTCGTTGATGATCTGCAGCAAGGCTTCGGCGGAGCGCGAGATGGTCTCGGAAAGGCGCCGCTGGCGCGGAGTCAGATCGGTGCCCTGCAGCAGCTCCGACATGCCCATGACGCCATTCATCGGGGTGCGGATTTCGTGGCTCATGCGGGCCAGAAATTCGCTCTTCGCGTTGCTGGCCCTCTCGGCGGCTTCCTTGGCGCGGTTTGCCTCGTCGATGGCCTGGTGCAGACCACGATTGGCATTGCCGAGATTCACGGTGCGTTCTGCCACCTGCTGTTCGAGGAATTCTCGGTACCGCTCCAAACGGGTATCGCGGGTGCGAATCTGCCCCAGCATCTGATTGAAGCCGTCGATCAACGATCCGATCTCGTCCTGTGAACTGCGCTCCACGCGCAGGCTGTAGTCCTCTTCCGACGATACCCGCTTCATGGTGTGCGCGAGATTCACGATGGGGCCCGAAATCTGCTGTTGCAATCGCGCCGCCAACCAGTACGACGCGCCGACGGCGGCGGCGATGGCGCCGAGCATGATGAGGAGATACTCGGGCCAGTCCGCGTACACCACCCCGGGCAGCACCACGATGTGCATGTACCCCAGGACTTGACTGTCGCGCAGCACCGGTGCGGTGATGTGCAAATGGCCGTTTCGCAGGAATATACTGGCCTTGGCGGGATCGAGCGGCAGCGTTGCGGCGGTGGGATTCGCCGCTGCATCGAGCTGCCCGAAAGTCGCGACCCGCTTGCCGTCCCGGCGGAACACTTCAGCCCCACCGACCAGCGGCTCATCGCGCAGCACCGTCAATTTTTTAGCGGCGGATCGCTCGTCGCTCGCCTCGGACAGCGCAATGACGTCGGCGCCGATCACCCGGGCGACGCGCAATCCACGCCGCAGCATATCCTCCCGCAAATGAAGCAGGTTGGTCGCAACGTGCATGGTCAATGCGATGCCAAAGGCGACCATCGCCGGCACCATGATGACCACGCGCAATTTGCGCTCGATGGGGAGGTCCGCGAACCAACGTATCAAAAGTCCTCCGGGCAGGGAAAATGCGGCGGAATTGCCGCCCAAGGTTAGGGTGTCGGCTACGCTGGCAAAATCTGCTGGAAACACATGTGACGGAAATCACGTTGCACCGAATGCCGGGAATCCCGGAATCGTTATGTCCGATTCAAGCGAGCGCAGGCTCTCTCGATCAGACCCCGGGCGTGCGGCCAGTCGAAGGCGGGCCCGGGATCGGTCTTGCGGCCCGGGGCCACGTCGCTATGGCCGACCACCCGATCGGGCGCCAGGCGCGGGTACGCCGCGCACAAGGCGGCGATCACTTGGCTTAGCGCATGATACTGGGCACCCTCGTAGGCCAGGGTGTCGGTACCCTCGAGTTCGATGCCGATCGAATAGTCGTTGCACGCCTCCCGGCCCTCGAAACTGGATTTTCCGGCGTGCCAGGCGCGGTCGGTGAATTTGACGTATTGCGTTACGGAGCCATCCCGGCTCAACACCAGGTGCGATGAGACCCGCACCGGGGCCACCTCGGCGAAATACGGGTGCGCGTCGCCGGGCAAGGTATTGGTGAACAGACGGTTTATCCACGGGCCGCCGAACTCACCGGGCGGCAGGCTGATGCCATGTACGACGATAAGATCCGGTTCCACCCCGGGAGGCCGCGCGTCGAAATTCGGTGAAGCGATCTGCGCAACGCCACGCAACAGCCCGCTCACAAGGTCAACCTGCAATTCAGCTCCCTCTTGAACTACGGCGACCATAGCATATGCGACAATCGCGCCCCTATGAACGCTCCCGATCAGCAGCTTGGCCATTCCGCCGCGCTCGCCGCGCGCGATTCACGCGTCCTGTGGCACCCCTGCACGCAGATGAAGGACCACGAAACCCTGCCGCCGATTCCGATCAGGCGCGGCGAAGGCGTGTGGCTCGAGGACTTCGACGGCAAACGTTATCTCGACGCGGTCAGTTCCTGGTGGGTGAATCTCTTCGGTCACGCGAATCCGCGGATCAACGCCGCTGTGCACGACCAGCTACATCTGCTGGAACACGTCATCTTTGCCGGCTTCACCCATGAACCCGCGATCCGCCTGGCCGAGCAGCTGGTTGCGTTGACGCCGCCCGGCTTGACCCGCTGTTTCTTCGCCGACAACGGCTCCGCCGCGGTCGAAGTGGCGATCAAGATGAGCTTTCACTACTGGCGCAACCACGGCAGACCGGGAAAGACCCGCTTCATCACGCTGGCCAACAGCTACCACGGCGAGACCCTGGGCGCGCTCGCGGTCGGCAACGTGGAGCTCTACAAGTCCCTGTACAAGCCTCTGCTCATGGAGGTGCTCACCGCACCTTCGCCGGACTGCTACTTCCGCGGCCCGGGGGACTCCTGGGAGCAGCACTCGCTCAAGATGTTCGATCACATGGAGCACATGCTGGCGGAGCACGCCGATGAAGTCGCGGCCGTGATCGTGGAACCGCTGGTGCAATGCGCCGGCGGCATGCGCATGTATCACCCCGCCTACCTCGCACGCCTGCGTGAAGCGTGCAATCGTCACGGCGTCCATTTGATCGCCGATGAGATAGCGGTCGGATTCGGCCGCACCGGGACGATGTTCGCCTGCGAACAGGCGGGAATTTCACCGGACTTCATGTGCCTGTCCAAGGGGCTGACCGGCGGCTACCTGCCGCTGTCGGTGGTCGTCACGACCGACGACGTGTACGCCGCGTTCTATGACGACTACGCCAAGCTGAACGCCTTCCTGCATTCGCACAGCTACACCGGTAATCCCCTCGCCTGCGCGGCGGCGTTGGCGACGTTGGACATTTTCGCCACGGAAAAGGTCATCGAGCGCAACCGGACCACCGCCGCCTATCTGGGCCGTCGTGCACGCGAACTCGAAAACCACCCTCACGTCACGGAAGTTCGCCAATGCGGGATGATCGTTGCGATCGAATTCGCCAAGGATAAGCGAAGCCGCGAGCCCTACCCATGGACCGAGCGGCGCGGCCGCCGGATCTATGCTCACGCGCTGGCGGAGGGAGTACTGCTGCGGCCGATCGGCGACGTCGTATATTTCATGCCGCCCTACACCGTCAGCGAAGCCGAGATGGACATCATGGTGCGGGTCGCGGCTCAAGGCATCGAGTTGGCGACATGCGATTGACCCGGGTGTACGTCGATGCGGTGCTCTCCCCGGACACCATCGTCGAACTTCCCCGGGAAACCGCATCGCATCTCGCCAAAGTTCTTCGGGCGCGCAGCGGCGATCAACTCGTCCTCTTCAACGGAGACGGCCGCGAGTACTCAGGCTCGGTCGAAAGCGTGCGCGGCTCCCGCGTGACGGCAGCGGTCGGAAACGGCGCCGAGGTCGACCGCGAGTCGCCGCTTGCCATCACGCTCGTGCAGTGCGTGCCGCGGGGCGATCGCATGGACTTCATCGTGCAGAAGGCGACGGAACTGGGCGTGACGCGCATCGTCCCGGTCTTGAGTCAACGCAGCGTCGTTCGGCTCGACGCCGCACAGGCAGAATCGAAGGCCGCGCACTGGCGTGCGGTGGTCGTCAACGCCTGCGAGCAATGCGGCCGAAACCGGCTGCCGATCATCGAGGCGCCGGCCCCGCTGATCGACTATCTCGGCAGCGACGCGGCGGCGGGCACTCCCCTGAGTACCGCAAGATTTGTCCTCGAACCGGACGTTGCGGCCGCCGCGGCGCCCCCGACTCTCGAGACCGCGGCGCAGATAGCGGTCGGCCCGGAAGGGGGCTTCGGCGACGAGGAACTCGATGCCTTCCGCATCGCGGGCTACCTCCGACTGCGGCTCGGACCCCGCATCCTGCGCACCGAGACCGCCGCAATCGCCGCGCTCACGTGGCTGCAGACCCGCTTCGGAGACATGCACGCCGGGCTCGCGAATAGCGGCCGGACGGGGGGCCAGACAGGCTCCTAGGTCATTACCGAGGTTTCCTCGGCGATCATTTGCTCGAGCCGCTGCAAATCGGGAATGAGCGGAGTCTCGTTCACCATTCGAACCTGACAGATGACCGGCGAGCGCTCCGGGAAGCTTCGCGACGGGTCGGGGCGCACCACGTCGGCATTGATCCGCACCAGTTGCGGAAATCCCTGGGTCAGCATCCCGAAATATCCGGACTGCAGCTTGCCGCCGGAGGCATTGAAGATCACGATTCTCGTCCGGCTCGAAACCGTGGGGAGCGCCTGTCCGAACGCGCCTTCGAATGACACGATGGGCACGCTGCGCCCGCTCCAACTGACGAGCCCGGCATACCACGGCGGCGCGTTGGTCATTTCGGCCGGGGCTTGGTAGCTGATGACCTCCGCCACGCAGGCGCGCGGCACGATCAGCCGTTCCCCGGCGAGGGGAACCAGAAGGCTGTAGAGTTCTTCGCGTAGGTCCGACATGGCGTTACCGCGCTACTGCGTTGCTGCGGCGGTGGACCAGCGGTTCGATGGCGTCAAGCAGCTGACTCTCCTGGTACGGCTTGCCCAGATAGTCGTCGACGCCGAGTTCGATCGCACGTGCCCGGTGCTTCTCGCTGACCCGCGATGTGATCATGACGATCGGAATATCCTTGAGCCGCGGATCGTTGCGGACATGGGCGGCCACCTCGTAACCATCCATTCTCGGCATTTCGATATCGAGCAGAATGATGTCCGGGAGATTCTCCTGGAGCAGCGATACGGCATCGACCCCATCCTTGGCGGTCAGCACCCGCATGCCGTTTCGCTCCAGCAAGCGCTGCGTGACCCGCCGTACCGTGATCGAGTCGTCCACCACCAGCGCGAACGTGCGCCGGTCCCGCTGATCGAGCACCGCCGTTTCCGTGGCCTTGGCGCGCCATTCCGAACGCACCAGCGAGCCCATGTCGAGAATGATGACGATGCGTCCATCGCCCAGGATGGTGGCGCCCGCAATGCCGCGGATTCCGGAGACTTGAGGGCCCAGGGACTTGACGACGATCTCCCGGCTGCCGACCAGTTCGTCCGTCACCAGAGCCGTCGAGTGCTCACCGGCGCGGATGAGCACGACCGACATGGACACGTCGGATTCCGGCAGGCGTGTGGGCCCGAG
>JAXDQI010000238.1:0-10142 GCA_034667965.1 Gammaproteobacteria bacterium | reverse complement strand
AACCTTGCCGAGGATGTCGGCGTCGGGAATCTGTGCATCGAGGCAGTAGGTATTGACGGCTTCGCCTACGAACCGGGCGAAGTAGGAGCCCAGCACCAGGATGAGCATGGCCACCAAGACCTTCGGCGCGAACAGTTCCACGCGTTGAAGCAGATCGGTGATGTATGTGAGCCCAAGGCCATTGAAGGCGATGATCAGTGTCGCAAGTATGACCACCCAATAGGCGAACAGCCCGAAAATAGTGGTCGTATCACCCTGCAACCCGCCTTGTTGCAAAAAATGGTCGGTTCCGGCACGCTCGGTCAGAACGTTGAAATTGATCGCGCGCAGGGCCTTCTCGACGGCAAAACGCACTCCCTTTGCCAGTATCCAGCCGACTACCACGACGGCAAGCGCCAACGCCAATCGCGGCAGGAAGGCGGCGATCTGATGCAGGAACTCACGTGTGGTGTCGAGCAACATGTCAATGCTTTGCATGAAAGCCTCCGGCGGATTCGCGGCGCTGCGCGGTATCTACAATCATTCCGCGGCACCCCATTCAAGAATGCCCTGCAGGGGAATGCCGACCCAGGTGGGGCGATTACTGAGCTCGTAGCGAAGTTCATATAGGGCTTTTTCGAGCTCGAACAATCCGAGAAGCCCGCGCCCCGGCGTCAATGAGGTGTGCGTGGAATTTCGCCGTGCTTCGGCCTCGTAAGCCGAGAGGAAGGCGGTGCGCACTTCCGCAGTCCACGCGCGGGCCAATGGCGCGAGCTTGGCGAATTCCACCTCGTCGTGAGCGACGCTGCGCAAAGCGCTGTTCTCGACATAACTGAACGAGCGCAGCATGCCGGCAACGTCCCGCAACGGGGATTGTTTGGCGCGCCGTTGTTCGATGCTGTGACCTGGTTCGCCTTCGAAGTCGACGATCACGAAGTCGTTGCGCGTCACCAGAACCTGTCCAAGATGATAGTCGCCATGGATGCGTATCTTCTGCCCCTGGGCGTCTTCCGAAGCGGCTGCATCGAGACGTGCGAGCAGCCGGTCTTGATGCGCCAATACGTCGTTGGCCTTGTCGCGGTCGGCGGCCGGAATTTGCTCGATCGCGGCCTTGAGCAATGCCAGCGTCGTGCGCGCCTCGCCGAGCGCGCGTTGCCGGTAGCTGTCGAAATCTGCGCGCGACAGGGGCTCGGGATCGAAGTCGGCATTGCCGGTACGGGTGGTAAGCGCGCCATGCAGCTCGGCCGTGCGCTTGGCCAACGTGCGAATCATGACGAGGAAAGCCTCGTGGGCGCTGACGGGCAGCGCGTCGGTGGCGGGCGCGGTGCGATGCACTTCGAGAAAGCGGCGCAGGTATTCGAGCGAGTAGGTCCATCCGTCGCCTTGATTCGCCACATAGGCCTGCAGCATCGCGAGTAGTTTCGTCTGGCCGTCGTTGCCGGCGTATTCGAGGACGCCGGCGAGCGGTGCGCAATTCCAGTATCGCACGACCTCGGTCAGATACAGCCCCATTTCGAGTTCGGGGCTGGCTCCGTCCCGGAGTCTGCGATATCCCTTCAATATCAGACGCTCCCCCATGACGACCACGGTGTTGGAGCTGGAGCCCTGCGGCCGGGCGGCCGGCAGCGACGCGAAGTCGGCGCCGGCCAGTTGCGCGAAGGCGGCGGTCGGACGGAACTGCAGCTTGCCCTGCGTCGTCGCGATTTCCCGGCGCTTCGACACCGCCACCACGATCGCCCGACAAAACGCTTCGTCAGCAAAAGCATCCCCCATGACACCGACGTTTGCCTGCTGGCGGACCTTGGCGATCGCGGAAGTCGACAAGTTGCGCACCCGCTCCTCTTCACTTTCCCACGCAAGCGCCAGAGGCATGAAATAACTGGCGGGCTCCTGCGCGGTCCCGACGTCGAGCAGCGCAAGTACCCAGCTCAATTTGCCTTCCTGCCACACGACATGATCGGACATGCGGGCACGTTCGATTGGCGCGCCCTTGGCCGCGTACCAGCGCTGCGTCTCGATGAAGCGGGGCAGCGTGTCCGTCTCGAATTGCAGGCGCGTCTTTTCCGCCATGCCGATGCGCCACGGCACCACGCGGTCGCGGAACAGGCTGCTCCAGCCGTCGAACAACACCAGCACAGGGCGCTCCTCGATGGAGAAGATGGGCTCGTGCCAGGACGGCGCTTCGGCATCCGTGGTCAGCTTGAACCAGTAGAAGCCATGGGCCGAGAGGGTCAGCAGATACGGCAGGTCGCCGATCGGCGGGAACGTGGTCCGCCCCAGCATTTCGACGGGAACCCGGCCCTTGAACGAGGCCAGATTGAGTTCCACCGGCTGCGCCGAGCGCGACAGGTTGGCCACGCACAGAACGGTGTCGTCGCCGTATTCGCGCAGGTAGGCCAGGACCTTACGATTGCCGGGCTTGAGGAAGCGGCGCGCTCCACGTCCGAAGGCCTGGCTGGTCTTGCGGACGGCCAGCAGGCGTTTGGTCCAGCTCAAGAGTGAGCTGGGATCGCGTATCTGTGCCTCGACGTTGGTCGCCTGATAGCCGTAAATGGGGTCCATGATGGGCGGGAGATACAGTCGCTGGGGGTCGGCGCGTGAAAATCCCGCGTTGCGATCCGGAGTCCACTGCATCGGCGTGCGCACGCCGTTACGGTCGCCGATGAACACGTTGTCGCCCATGCCGATTTCGTCGCCGTAGTACAGGATGGGCGAGCCCGGCATCGACAGCAGCAGGCTGTTCATGAGCTTGATGCGGTCGTGGTCGTTTTCCATCAACGGCGACAGGCGCCGGCGTATCCCTAGGTTGATGCGCGCCCGGACGTCCGAGGCGTACGTGGTGTACATGTAATCGCGCTCTTTGCTGGTCACCATCTCCAGGGTCAGCTCGTCGTGGTTGCGTAAGAATATCGCCCACTGGCAGCTATCCGGTATGTCCGGGGTCTGCTGCATGATCTCGGTGATGGGATAGCGGTCTTCCTGCGCGATCGACATGTAGATGCGCGGCATCAGGGGAAAGTGGTAGGCCATGTGGCATTCGTCGCCATCGCCGAAATATTCGCGGACGTCCTCCGGCCACTGATTCGCTTCGGCAAGCAGAAACCGGTTCTGATAGTGGGCGTCGATCGCGGCACGGAGCTGCTTGATGACCTGGTGCGTCTCGCGAAGATTCTCGTTGTTGGTGCCTTCGCGCTCGACGAGGTAGGGGATCGCGTCCAGCCGAAAGCCGTCGACCCCCATGTCGAGCCAAAAACGCATGATTTGCAGGACCGCATCCAAGACCCGCGGGTTGTCGAAATTCAGATCCGGCTGGTGACTGAAAAAGCGATGCCAGAAGTACGCTTTCGCGACCGGATCCCAGGTCCAGTTCGAACTCTCGGTATCCAGAAAAATGATGCGCGTTTCCGGATATTTCTGATCGGTGTCGTTCCAGACATAGAAATCTCGTTCGGCCGAACCCGGCGGTGATCTGCGCGCGGCCTGGAACCAGGGATGTTGATCGGAAGTATGATTGATGATGAGTTCGGTGACGACCTTCAGGCCGAGCCGGTGGGCTTCGAGCAGCATGGCGCGAAAATCGTTCAAAGTGCCGAACTGCGAGTGGATGTCCGTGTAATCCGCGATGTCGTAGCCATCGTCCTTCAACGGTGAGGGATAGAACGGCATCAACCAGATCGTGTTCACGCCCAGGTCGCGAATGTATTCGAGCTTGGAGGTCAACCCTGGAAAGTCGCCGATCCCGTCATCGTTCGAGTCGAAAAACGACTTGACGTTGAGCTGGTAGATGACGGCGTCCTTGTACCAGAGAGGATCATCGATGATCAGTCCTGATGGGGCTGCGGATTCCTGCGGGGGGGATTGAACGTCGTTCATTGGATCGCACTACAGAAAATAGTCGAAATCCCTTTCACTGCGAAGATGACGCCGTACCCTGAAGACATGCGCCGGCATGCGCTGCGGATCGAGCATGACGAAGTTTCGCGTACCGCGCCACTGATAACGCTGATCGCTCACCAGATCGTGCACTTGATAGGGTTGCCCCGGATCGATTCCCAGCGCCCCGATGTCGAGCACCACCCAGCCCGACTGCGGATTGTAGGGATCCAGATTGACGACCGTCAGCACGACGTTCTGCGACGCGACATCGTGCTTGATGTACGCGATCAGCTGATCGTTGTCGACCGCGCAGAAGGTAAGATTGTGGTCGGATTGGAGCGCCGGATTATCCCGGCGGATACGGTTGATCCGCGCGAGCAGGGGCCACAGGCTGTCGGGCCGGTCGATGGCCCATGCGCGCAGCTGATATTTCTCGGAGTCCCGGTATTCCTCGCTTCCAGGCTCTCGCGGCGTGCTCTCCATCAACTCGAATGCCGGCCCATAGATGCCGTAATTGGCCGACAGGGTCGCGGCGAGCACCAGCCGCGTCGCATACACGGCGCGCACGCCCGTGTGCAGCGCCTCCTGAAGGATGTCGGGTGTATTCGGCCAAACATTCGGGCGGAAGTACTCGCGCCCGGGCGCCTGGGTGAGTTCGGTGAAATACTCGGTGAGCTGCTGCTTGGACGTGCGCCACGTGAAATAAGTGTATGACTGGGTGAAGCCGAGCTTGGCGAGCCGGTGCATCACCTTGGGCCGCGTGAACGCCTCGGCGAGGAAGATCACGTCGGGATAGGCGCGCTTGATTTCGCCGATCACCCACTCCCAGAACGTGAAGGCTTTGGTATGCGGATTGTCGACGCGAAAAATGCGCACGCCCTGCGAAATCCAGTACACCATGACGCTCTCGAGTTCCTCCCACAGGCTTCGCCAGTCGTCGCTCTCGAAGTCGAACGGATAAATGTCCTGGTACTTCTTGGGCGGGTTTTCGGCGTATTGCACGCTTCCGTCGGGGCGGTGCCGGAACCACTCGGGATGGGAGCGCACGTACGGATGGTCGGGAGCGCATTGGAAGGCAATATCGAGGGCAATGTCGATGCCGAACTCGCGTGCCTTCCCGACGAGGCTTTTGAAATCCTGCAAAGTGCCCAATTGCGGCAGGATGTCCTTGTGCCCCCCCTCGGTGGAACCGATGGCCCACGGGCTGCCGACGTCTTCCTTCCCCGCAGTGAGGGCGTTGTTTGCGCCCTTGCGGTTAACCCGGCCGATTGGGTGGATGGGCGGCAGGTACAGCACGTCGAAGCCCAGCTGGGCCACGTACTGTAAACGCGCCTCGACGTCGCGGAAGGTCCCATGCCGCTTGGGTTCACCGGCGGCGGACCGGGGGAACAATTCGTACCAGGTGCTGAACTGCGCTCGTTTGCGGTCCGCCACCAGTTCCCGCGTCGCGCTCGCCGCGAAGCGGCGGTCGGCGTAGCGGGCCGCCATCGACGCCCGCGCGGGGTCGAGCGCGATCGCCTTCATCGCAGCGACGTCCGACTGCCTCTTCGTGTCGTCCGCGGTGTCCAGCAGGAGTGCGGCCCAGGTGGCGAGGGCGGCGGCATCATCAGCACGTGCCCGCCGCGATGCCGCTTCGATCAGCCCGGCGCCGACCTGCAATGCGATCCGGATGTCGTTGCGATCATCGCGCCGCGTGAGGTCATGACGCCAGGACTCGAAGTGATCCACCCACGCCGTCACTGTGTACTCGTAACGTCCGGCGACCGGCGGAGTGAACTTGGCCGTCCACACGTCGTTTACGCTCGCCGTCATCTCGACCTCGAATGATTCGGGGTCGCCGACCAGATGCCAGCTCAATACGGCGCGCAGCCTGTCATGACCGTCCGCGAAACAGTGTGCCTCGACCGGCACCGGTTCGCCGGCAATGCGCTTGGGCGCAAACCGGCCGCCGTCGACCGCCGGCAGGAGCGCATCGACCACGGCACGCACGCGGCCCTCATGGATTGGGGCCGTGGCCGGCTGCGCGGCCTCCGGCGGTACGGAGCTCGTTGCGGCAGCAGGAACCGGACCGCGTCCGGCATCCGCGGATTTGTCGGGGCGCCGCGACTCCGTAGCGTCAGATTTGGCGCCGGCGCTCTTGCGCACTCTCTCAACCATGTTTTTCCCAACGCAGCATCACGGTGGCAAGCGGCGGTATGTTGAGATTGAGCGAGTCGGTCCGTCCATGCGCGCTCACGGGAACCGACTCGACGCCGCCAAGATTACCCCAGCCGGATCCTCCGTATTCGCGCGCGTCGCTGTTGAGCACCTCGCGCCACATGCCGCGCACAGGAATGCCTACCAAGAAATTGCTGCGGGGCACCGGCGTGAAGTTGGTCACCACCAGCACCGGCGGCCCGCCCGCGCTTTTGCGCACGAATACAACGATGCTCATCGACGCATTGCCGGCGTCGATCCACTCGAATCCATCGGGGGAGAAGTCGATCTGGTGCAGCGAGGGTTCGCTGCGGTACACGCGGTTCAGGTCGCGCATCCACTGTTTCAGGCCGGCGTGCTCCGGGAATTCAGTGACCCACCATTCGAGTTCGCCCTCGTGCGTCCATTCGCGTCGCTGGCCGAATTCACCGCCCATGAACAGGAGTTTCTTACCTGGATGTCCCCACATGTAACCATACAGCGCACGCAGATTGGCGAACATCTGCCAGTCGTCGCCGGGCATCTTCCCGATCAGCGAGCCTTTGCCGTAGACCACCTCGTCATGCGAGAGCGGCAATACGAAGTTCTCGTTGAACGCATAGATCAAGGAGAACGTAAGTTGCCCGTGATGGTACTGGCGAAACAGCGGATTCTGCTTGATGTACTCGAGCGTATCGTGCATCCACCCCATGTTCCACTTCAGGCCGAACCCCAGGCCGCCCATGCTGGTGGGACGCGAGACCATGGGCCATGCCGTCGATTCCTCCGCAATCATCGTTGCGTCAGGATGGTCCCGATAGACGGCCTCGTTCAAGGTGCGTAGAAACTCGATGGCTTGCAGATTCTCCCTGCCGCCGAAGCGGTTCGGAATCCATTCTCCGTCATTGCGCGCGTAGTCGAGATACAGCATCGATGCCACGGCATCCACGCGGATGCCGTCGATGTGGTATTTCTCGAACCAGAATAGAGCGGACGAAATCAGGAAGCTGCGCACTTCGTTGCGGCCGTAATTGAAAATGGCCGAATTCCATTCCGGGTGAAATCCTTGGCGCGGATCCGAATGCTCGTACAAATGCGTGCCGTCGAAATCGGCCAAGCCGTGCGCATCGTTGGGAAAGTGCGAGGGCACCCAGTCGAGGATCACGCCGATGCCGTGGCTGTGCAGGTGATCGACGAAGTACATCAGATCTTGGGGGGTGCCGTACCGCGCCGTGGGCGCGAAATATCCGGTCGTCTGATATCCCCACGAGCCGTAAAACGGATGCTCGGTGATGGGCATGAGTTCAACGTGCGTGAAGCCCAGATCATTCAAATACTCGGCCATCGCATGGGCGAGCTCGCGGTAGTTCAGGAATCCGCCGTCGTTGCGGCGCCAAGAGCCCAGATGCGCCTCGTAGATCGCCATTGGCGCATCGAGTCCGTTGTGTGCGCCGCGGGACGACATCCAGGTGCCGTCGCGCCATTCGTAATCCAGCTTCCAGGCGCGCGATGCGGTGGCGGGAGGGAGTTCGCAAAAAAAGCCCACCGGATCCGCCTTGTCCAGCCTGCGCGATCCATCGCGCGAGACGATGCGATACTTGTAGGCGTGCCCATGCTGCACCCCGTCCAAAGCACCCTCCCAAATGCCGGACCCATCGGGCCTGGGCGATAGGTGATTGGCGTCGGGGTTCCAGCTGTTCCAATCCCCCATCACCGATACGGCAGATGCGTTCGGCGCCCAGACGGCAAACGCTGCACCCCGCCCTTTTTCGGAAAGGTGGCACCCCAGCATGCGATGGAGGTTCGCCAAGGTGCCCTCCCGGAACAGATAGACGTCCTGGTCACTCGGCATGGGCAACTCGTTCGGCTGCTTGATGGCATGGATTGACCGCATTGGCACTCCGGCAGAAGTAGAACGAGGGCGCAAAAAACCCGCTCCGAGCGCCTTACGGAGTCAAAGGTCCAGCCATCCCGCATCCGGTAGCCTACGCCCTAAACCGCGCCGCTTCCGCGGGATCATGCGTAGGAATCGCCTGGCGGGCGACGGGTGTGCGGTACCATATGTTGAGCTTAACGGAATGCGCGGTAGTAACACGAGTATGGACCGGAATGAGAAAGTCGCGCTGGTCACGGGCGCCGGCAGCGGCATCGGCCGCGGCTGTGCGCTCGCGCTGCTCGCTGCCGGGTGGCGTGTAGTCTTGACCGGCCGCCGCTTGGATGCGCTGACTTCAACGGTAGTGACCTCGGGTGCGGCGGACGATCGGGTGACCGCAATTGCCTGCGACGTGTCGAACGAAGAATCCGTCGCCGCCCTGTTCGATCAAATCCGTGATCGCTACGGCCGTCTGGATCTGCTCTTCAACAATGCAGGCGTCAGTGCGAAGGCGGCTCTTCCCGACGAATTGCCCGCCGCCGAATGGCGTCGAACCGTGGACATCAATCTGAACGGCGCCTTTTTCTGCCTGGCGGGTGCATTCAAGTTGATGCGGACCCAGACCCCGCGCGGCGGTCGGATCATCAACAACGGGTCGATTTCCGCGCACGTGCCACGATCCGGATCGATTGCGTACACGG
Organism: Gammaproteobacteria bacterium; assembly: GCA_034667965.1. Taxonomy (GTDB): domain Bacteria; phylum Pseudomonadota; class Gammaproteobacteria; order Steroidobacterales; family Steroidobacteraceae; genus Bog-1198. The sequence goes on along the minus strand of JAXDQI010000238.1, from coordinate 1,538 downwards.
CAACCAAGCATGCGATCACCGGTTTGACCCGCGCCGCCGCGCTTGATGGTCGTGCGTTCGACATCGCGGTGGGCCAGATCGATATCGGCAATGTCGTGAGCGATTTGACGGCCGGGATGGTGGGCGGTGTTCCGCAGGCCGACGGTACGCGAAAACCCGAACCGCGGATGGAGATGTCGGCGGTGAGGCAGACGTTCATGGCGATGGTCAATCTACCGTTGTCCGCAAACGTGCTCTTCATGACGGTCATGGCGACGCAAATGCCGTTCGTCGGCCGCGGTTGATTCGCGGCCGTTGGCGAGAGCGACCCGGAATTATGACCTTGGCCCGAATTTCCGGGCGAGCATGTCCTGGTGCTTGTCGTGCAGCGCCGATAACTCCGCCTGGTACTCCGGTGAAATCGAAGTGGGATCGTTCAGATCGCGAGTCGGATCGTGTGTTGCGCGAATGACGTCGAGTTCCCGTTTGTACACCTGATACTCCGCATCATCGGCCACCGATTGCGCAGCCTCCGCCTTCTTCTTCTTGTGTTGCGCAAGGTACCGGGCCGCCGCCCATGCCAGGAAGTACAGTCCGCCGCCGATGATCGCCACCTTTTGGATCGCGCCGGCCCTTTCCGGGAACAGCTGCATCAGGACGACCACGACCAGTAGGGCGACGAGGATTCGAGTTCTGTTCACAATCGACTCGTTGGAGGAGGGCGACAGGCCTAACCCGATGTTACACACGGCCGCGTTGTCGAACCCGGCTTGTTTTATGTCGCGGGTTCGACCGACCCGCAACTCAATGCTGGGCTGCTGTCGGTAGATTTTTTTGTAAAATGGTGCCGGCTGCAGGATTCGAACCCGCGACCTACGGTTTACAAAACCGTTGCACTACCACTGTGCTAAGCCGGCAAATCAGTAACTTACGTCGGTTGACCAGCCCCAACTCAGCGCTAGAGGCAGCAACGCCGAGATTTCGCAGTGCACCGAACTTGCCGGCTATTCTATCGTGGTCTAGACGCGGCTGGCGAGCGTGCAACATTGCCGATCCGGTCTAGACAGGCTCGGCGAAAACTTTCGGAGCCGACCAAAAATCCTCGGTCTTACAAGTGTTGCCTAACTTTAGAACGGCATTAGCGATCGAGCCGTAGCGCTCCCGGTAGAAGTTCATGATCACCACGCTTCCGTCCCGTATCACCAAATCCTGAACGCATGCGGCCAACTGGTCTAGCTCCGGTCCAAGCCGAGCGATGAGCTCCTGCACTTGCGGCGGCACTCCGTTCTTGAATTCCTGATCGACGTTTTTTCGAACACTCGGATTGTCCAACGCAACCAACTGTGCAAGTCCCCTCATATTTCCAGCAAAGTGCGCCCGATTCAGCAACTCGCCCAGTGAAGCGGGCAGGGTCAAGGGTCGGTCAAGGACTTCATCGATATTCGCGGCGATTACTCGACAAAGCTGCATCAGCTCATCCACGGTCCCTTGGCTCATCGCCTGCTTGAGCAGTTTGGAAACCTGGTTCAGCTGGCGCCGCTGAAGGTCCATGGTCACGA
>JAXDQI010000237.1:0-21107 GCA_034667965.1 Gammaproteobacteria bacterium | reverse complement strand
GCTCGGCGCCGCCTTGTTTGGGGAGGGATGGCGCCGAGCCGCCGGACTGGCTGCCTTCGCGCTCGCGGCGTCGAGTTTCGTACCGACGCTCCGTCGCTACCGGCGCAATCCCCTGAGATCGCTGGCGCTGCCGCTGATTGCGCTGTTTTACATGGCGGCGACGTTGGGCTCCGCCGTCAACTATTGGCGCGGCAGCGGTGCTCGATGGAAAAACCGCGACTACGGGGGCCCGGGCTAGGCGGATACCGGCCTATTGCACGGCATGGTCCGCCAATGCTAGATTCCGGGGTATGTACTCGGGTCAGTCCAAGCATCTCTCGATTCCCCGCGGCGCACGGCGCTCCGGGCTGCTTGCACTGCTGCTGCGCCGCTAGGCGCCACACACTTGCGCTAACGGTCGGCGCTTACAAGACCGGAATAAATCCACAAAGGCGCCTTTCAAAGCCGAAGGGTCGCCGTCCGTGGCGCGCAAAACCCGATCGAGAGAATAATCATGTTGCGTAATCCGTCGACCAAGTATCAGTCCTTCAAACCCATCGACCTTGCCGATCGAGCTTGGCCGGGCCGGGTCATCAAGGCGCCCCCCGTTTGGTGCAGCGTCGATCTCCGCGACGGGAATCAAGCGCTGATCGAACCGATGGATGCCGCACGCAAGCGCCGCATGTTCGACATGCTGGTCAAAATCGGCTTCAAGGAAATCGAAGTGGGCTTCCCCGCCGCCTCGCAAACGGATTTCGATTTCGTGCGCGAAATCATCGAGCAGCGCCTGATTCCCGACGATGTGACGATCCAGGTGTTGACCCAGGCCCGTCCCGAACTGATTGCGCGGACCTATGAATCGCTGCGCGGCGCGCGGCGCGCCATCGTTCACGTATACAACTCCACCTCCGTCGCCCAACGTCGCGTGGTGTTCCGTACGGACCGTGCAGGCATCATCGACATCGCCTTGCGGGGTGCGACCGCGGTTCGCGAATATGCGGAACTCGACCGTGGCACGGAGTGGGTCTTCCAGTACAGTCCGGAGAGCTTCACCGGCACGGAACTCGATTTCGCCGTGGAAATATGCGATGCGGTGAATTCCATATGGGAGCCGACGCCCTCCGCCAAGTCGATTCTCAATTTGCCGGCCACGGTGGAAATGGCCACGCCCAACATTTATGCGGATCAAATCGAATGGTTCTCCCGGCACGTCGGCAGGCGGGATTCCGTGATCATCAGCGTGCATCCGCACAACGACCGCGGCACCGGCGTGGCGGCGGCGGAACTCGCGGTGATGGCGGGCGCAGAACGCGTCGAGGGGACTCTGTTCGGGAACGGCGAGCGCACCGGGAATGTCGATATAGTGACGTTAGCTCTGAACCTTTATACGCAAGGTGTTGATCCTGCACTGGATTTCTCGAACATAAACGAGGCGGCAAGGTGCGCGGAGACCTGCAATCAGCTCCCCATCCATCCGCGGCATCCGTACGTCGGCGATCTCGTGTTCACCGCCTTCTCGGGGTCCCACCAGGACGCCATCAAAATGGGCCTCGCCGCGCGCGACGACGCCGATATCTGGGACGTTCCGTACTTGCCGGTGGATCCCTCCGACCTGGGCCGCTCTTATGACTCCATCATCCGCGTCAACAGCCAGTCGGGAAAGGGCGGGGTCGCGTACCTGCTCGAGCGCGATTATCAACTCGTCATGCCGCGCCGCTTGCAGATCGAATTCAGTCAGGTGGTACAGGCTGCCGCAGATATCACCGGTAAAGAATTGAGCTCACAAGAGTTGTGGGATCTGTTCTCAACCGAGTATTTCGCACCGCGTGAACCCTTCGTCTACCGGTCGCATCAATTGGCGGCGTCCACGGACGGTGCCGATACCGAGCGTTTGTCGCTGCAGGTGGAGCGTGATGGACGGGCCGAGACTTGGCATGGCCAGGGCTCCGGCCCGATCGACGCGATGGTCAAGGCCATCGGGCTGCCTTTCGACGTCTTGTCGTACGAGGAGCACTCGCGAGGCGAGGGCAGCGGCGCCAAGGCGGTCTCCTATATAGAGATCACCACACGCTCGCGCCGCACGCTGTTCGGAGCCGGCATGCACAGCAACATCATCACGGCTTCGTTGCTCGCCATTCTGTCGGCGGTGAATCGTGCGGTGGCTCAAGGAGCATTGCCGGCGCGGGCGGATGCGGCGCTCACCGGGACTTAAGAGGTGCTAGAAAGAGTCGAGATATCGAGTTTATTACATTGATTTTAAAGGATAAAAAAATACTGGCCTTGAAATCCGGGATTTTCGCCACGAATGCTGTATAAGGCGCATCGAGGTGAAGGGGTTCGCACTAGTTGAATGCGGAGCAGAATCCGATATAGTGCGCAGCTTCATGCATTGGGCTGATCGATCCTATTGATTTCAAGGGCTTTTCTCGAAAAATGAGCGAACGCGAAGACGAACATTTCGATATCGATGATGAGTTTCTTGGCGAGGCCGAAGAATCGCATGACTTCGATCCATTGATCGAGCGCGCGGAACGGCGCCCCAAGGCTGCTGCCGTGGGCAAGCGCGGCAAAGCCGCGTGGAGCCGCGTCGAGGACGTGCTTGCCGAGCGGCAATTGGAAAAAGAGCTGCGCGATATTTTCGAAGACGACTGAGCAAGTTTTGAGGGTGGCTGCTCCGGCCGTCATCCGCGATTACCCCATGCGCGTTCATTTCCGTGTTCAAAAATAGCGAAGACTGGGTCGTCCTGAAATTCGGGGGGACCAGCGTCTCATCCGTCGCCAATTGGCACAATATCGTCGGCGTGCTGCGCGAACGCATGACGGCCAACTTCCGCCCGGTGGTGGTGCATTCCGCGCTGTCCGGGGTCACCGACCGTCTCGAGGCGCTGCTCTCCGCGGCCATCGTCGGCGGCCACGTCGCGGTGCTCGAGCAGATCGATCGCGTACATCGCGACCTCGCAAGCAATCTAGGCATCGTTCCCGATGCGCGATTCGACGGATTCATCGATGAACTGAAGCGCATGGCCGAGGCGATTGCCGAGACTCGGGAACTCGGCGATCGGATTCGCGCGCGGGTCATGGCAATGGGGGAACTGCTTGCCACAACTCTGGGTGCGACTTTTCTGAGCGCTCAGGGAATCGCCGCGGCCTGGGTGGATGCGCGCCATCACTTGCGGGCGGAGCACCGCCACGGGACCAATGAGAAAGCGGGCCTGCTGTCTGCGACCTGTGATTTCGCGCCCGACGCGCGGCTGCAGGCCGAATGGCGGGCGCTCGATCGGGTGGTGATCACCCAAGGATTCATTGCGGCAAACGACGACGGCGACACGGTGCTCTTGGGGCGCGGCGGCTCGGACACGTCCGGTTCGTATTTCGCCGCCAAGCTCGCGGCTGTGCGTCTGGAAATATGGACCGATGTGCCCGGTCTGTTCAGCGCCAATCCGCGTTTGGTCCCCACCGCGCGGCTGCTGCGCGCCTTGCATTACGACGAGGCCCAGGAAATCGCCAGCAACGGGGCCAAGATTCTGCACCCGCGCTGCATCCTCCCGGTGCGGCAATACAAGATCCCGTTGCACGTCTATGCGACGCAGGCACCGGGGCTCGAAGGAACCATCGTCTCGGCGAACGTCGCCGACAGCGCCGCCCAGGTCAAGGCCATCGCCATCAAGAAGGGAATTACCCTGATTTCCATGGAAAGCCCCGGCATGTGGCATCAAGTGGGCTTCCTCGCCGACGCATTCCAGATCTTCAAGCAGCAGGGTTTGTCCGTCGACCTCGTGTCCACCTCGGAAACCAATGTCACGGTGTCTTTGGATCCGGCCGCCAATACCCTGGATTCGGGTGCGCTGGGCCGGCTCTGCACCGCCCTCGGCGGGCTGTGCCGCGTGGAAATCATGGGTCCCTGCGCAAGCTTAAGTTTGTTGGGTCACAACATCCGCGGCATCCTTCACGAACTGGGCGCCGCCTTTGAATTGTTCCAGGACCATAAGATCTATCTCGTGACCCAGGCGGCGAACGATCTGAATTTCACCTTCGTGATCGACGAATCGCAGGGCGATCGTCTGGTGCATCAGATCCACGAGCGATTGATTCAAAGCATCGGCTCCGACAAGGTCTTGGGGCCGACGTGGCAACAGCTGTTCGCCGCCAAGCCAAGCGCACCCATCGCGGCCCAGTGGTGGGAAGAGCCGGCGAAGCGGCGGCGCCTGTGCGAAATCGCGGTGCGCGAATCCGCCGCCTTCGTCTATGACGAAGAATCCCTGGATAATGCAATCGCGCAAGTCAAACGCGTCGAGTCCGTGGACCGGTGGGCGTACGCCATGAAGGCCAACTGGCACCCGCAGATCCTGCGCCGGGTGCACGCCGCCGGGTTGATGCTGGAATGCGTGTCGCGCGGCGAACTTGACCATGCGTTCGCATCCGTACCGGACCTTTCCCCGCAGCGCGTGCTGTTCACGCCGAACTTCGCACCCCGCGGCGAATATGAGTATGGTCTCGAACTCGGCGTGCATGTGACGCTCGACAATTTGTATCCCCTCAAAATGTGGCCGGAGTTGTTCCGCGGCAGGGAAATATTCCTGCGCTTCGACCCTGGATTCGGACGCGGTCACCATCATCACGTTCGAACGGCGGGCATGCATTCGAAATTCGGCGTGCCCGTCGCCGAGGCCGATGAACTCGAGGCGCTGGTGCGGAGTGCCGGCGCCCGCGTGGTCGGTTTGCACGCCCACACCGGCAGCGGCATCTTCGACGTGGCGAACTGGACCGAAACCGGGGAGCTTCTGGGGGATCTGGCCCGACGATTTCCGGAGGTCCGCGTCGTCGATCTGGGCGGCGGAATCGGGGTGCCGGATCAAGGCGGCCAGGCCGAAATCGACCTTGCGGCGCTCGGCGCGGGTGTCGCGACGCTCAAGCTCAAGTTTCCGACCCTGCAATTTTGGATGGAACCGGGCCGGTTCCTGGTCGCGAGGGCGGGGGTGTTGGTTGCCGTGGTGACGCAACTCAAGGGAAAGGGCGACGTGCGCTACGTCGGCATTGCCACGGGCATGAATTCGCTCATCCGGCCCGCCCTGTATGGTGCGCACCACGACATCCGCAATCTCACGCGCTTGGAAGAGCCGTTGAGCCATCCGGTCAACGTGGTCGGCCCGATTTGCGAAACCGCGGACCAATTCGGTGCGGACCGGTGGCTGCCCTCCACCGTCGAGGGGGACGTCCTGTTGATAGCCACCTGCGGTGCGTACGGCTACTCGATGGCGTCTCACTATAACCTGCGGCCGCCTGCGCCGGAGTTTATGCTGGCGCCATGACGAACATCGGCATCATCGGTTGGCGAGGCATGGTCGGGTCCGTGCTTCTCGAGCGCATGCGCGCGGAGAGGGATTTCGATCTGGTCGAACCCACGTTCTTCAGCACATCGCAGGCGGGCGGTGCGGCGCCGGACATCGGCCGGAAGACGGGGATCGTGCAGGACGCCAATGACATGGCGGCGCTCGCCCGACTGCCGATTCTGGTGAGCACGCAGGGAGGCGACTACACGGCAGCCGTGCATTCACGGCTGCGTGCCGCGGGATGGCAGGGCTATTGGATCGACGCGGCGTCGACGCTGCGCATGGAGAACGACGCAGTGATCGTTCTGGATCCGGTGAATTTGCCGGTGATGCAGGCCGCCCAAGCCCGCGGCATCAAGGACTTCATCGGTGGGAATTGCACGGTATCTCTCATGCTGATGGCCGTCTCCGGCTTGATGCGTGCGGGCCTGGTGGAATGGATCTCCGCCATGACGTATCAGTCGGCCTCCGGGGCCGGAGCCCAGAACATGCGCGAGCTGCTCGAACAGATGGGTTTCCTCCACGAGTCCGCCTCGGCGGCGCTTCGCAACCCGGCGGCAACCATTCTCGACGTAGATCGCGCCGTCAGCGGCGCCCTGGCCCACCCGAAACTCCCCACGGCGCATTTCGGAGTGGCGCTCGCGGCAAGCCTCATTCCCTGGATCGACAAGGATCTGGGCAACGGCCAAAGCCGCGAGGAATGGAAGGCCGGCGCCGAGTCGAACAAAATCATGGGTACCGAATCCGAGCCGGTGCCGGTCGAAGGCATCTGCGTTCGGGTCGGCGCAATGCGCTGCCACTCACAGGCCCTGACCATCAAATTGAGGCGCGATGTCCCGCTCGGCGAGATCGAGTCATTGATCGCCGGCGGCAACCCCTGGGTTCGCGTCGTACGCAACGACCGCGACAGCTCCATCAGGGAACTGTCGCCCGCGGCGGTGAGCGGCCAATTGACGGTGCCCATCGGGCGGCTGCGGAAACTGGCCATGGGCGGCGAATACCTATCGGCGTTCACCGTCGGCGACCAGCTTCTATGGGGCGCCGCCGAGCCGCTGCGCCGGACTATGCGATTCCTGCTTCCGCATGTGTGAGTAGGTTGATAGGCACGGATTCGACCTGCCAAATATCCGCGCAATATTCGCTGATGGTTCGATCGGAGGAAAACTTGCCGCTGCGTGCGGAATTCAGTATCGACATGCGGGTCCAGCGCTCCGTATCCCGGTAGGCCTCCGCAACCTTGTCTTGGCATTCGACGTAGGATTGGAAATCGGCCAATAACAAATAAGGGTCCTGATGGAGCAGCCCGTCGGTCAGCGGCCGGAAGAGTTCGGCGTCGCCACGCGAGAAAAAGCCGCTGCGAATCAGGTCGAGCACATCGCGCAGGCCCTGATTGGCGTTGTAATAGTCCATCGGACGATACCCCCGCGCCTTCACCGCATAGACCTCTTCGGCACTCAGGCCGAAAAGAAAGAAGTTCTCGGCGCCGACTTCCTCGCGGATTTCTATGTTGGCGCCGTCCATCGTTCCGATGGTGAGGGCGCCGTTCATCGAGAACTTCATGTTCCCCGTCCCCGAGGCCTCCTTGCCGGCGGTCGAGATCTGCTCGGACAGGTCCGCCGCCGGATACACGCGCTGCCCGTTGGTGACGTTGAAATTCGGCAGGAACACGACTTTCAGGCGATCGCGGACATCCGGGTCGCGATTGACCACTTCGCCGACCGCCGTGATCAATTTGATCATGAGCTTGGCCAGATGGTACCCGGGGGCCGCCTTGCCGCCGAAGATGAACGTGCGCGGCTGGACGTTGAGCGAAGGGTTGTTCTTGATCGCATGGTACAGCGACACGATGTGCAGCACCTTCAAGTGCTGCCGCTTGTATTCGTGAATTCTCTTGACGAGAACGTCGAACATGGATTCCGGATCCGCGACGATGCCCGTGCGCTCGATGGCGAGGGAGGCAAAGGCCCGCTTGTTGTGCTGCTTGATGGCGCGCCAGCGATTGCGGAACTCGGCGTCGTCGGCGAGCGGTTCGAGCCGCCTCAGTTGCGAGAGATCCTTGATCCACCCATCGCCGATATGCTCCGTGATGAGCTCCGAAAGCTTCGGATTGCAGAGCACCATCCAGCGGCGCGGCGTCACGCCGTTCGTCTTGTTGCTGAATTTCTGCGGCCACATTTCGTAGAAGTCCTTGAGCACGTCGCGCTTCAGCAATTCGGTGTGCAGCTCCGCCACCCCATTGATTGCATGGCTGCCGACGCAGGCCAGATGCGCCATGCGGACATACCGCTCGCCCGACTCGTCGATCAACGACAGACGGGATATGCGCGCTTCGTCGCCCAAGTACCGCATCCGGACTTCTTCCAGGAAATGCGCGTTGATTTCATAAATGATCTGCAGGTGGCGCGGCAGGACGCGGCCGAACACGGCGAGCGTCCATCGCTCGAGCGCCTCGGGCAGCAACGTGTGATTCGTATAAGCGAACGTCTTGCGCGTGACGCTCCACGCGTCCGCCCACGGCAGGACGTATTCATCGACCAGCAGCCGCATGAGTTCGGCGATGGCGATGGCCGGATGCGTGTCGTTGAGCTGCACCGTGAATTTCTCGTGAAATTTCTCGACCGGCAATTTCTGCCTTTGGATGATGCGGAACATGTCCTGCAAGGAGCACGACACGAAGAAATACTGCTGTTCCAAACGCAGTTCCTTGCCACGCAGCTCCTGGTCGTTCGGATAGAGCACCTTGCTGATGTTCTCCGAGGTCACCTTCTGATTCACCGCGCCGTAGTAATCGCCGCTGTTGAAAATGGCGAAGTCGAAGGATTCGGGGGCCTCCGAGCGCCACAGTCGCAAGGTATTGGCGGTGTTGGTGCGATAACCGAGGATGAGCGTGTCGTAAGGCACGCCGCAAACGATCTTGTGCGGCACCCAGCGAATCCGCAGACGATTGTGTTCGTCGATGTACTGCTCCGTCGAGCCGCCGAATTTGACGTCGACCGACCATTCGGGGCGCACCAGCTCCCAGGGGTTCCCGTACCGGAGCCATTTGTCGGTCTTTTCGATCTGCCAGCCGTCGACGATTTCCTGGTGGAAGATCCCGAATTCGTATCGGATGCCGTAGCCGATCGCGGGGACCTCGAGAGTGGCGAGCGAATCGATGAAGCAAGCCGCCAATCGGCCGAGGCCGCCGTTGCCGAGGCCCGGTTCCTCTTCTTGGGCCAGCAGTTGTTCGAAGTTCATGCCGAGCTCCGTCATGCATTCCTTGACGGTGTCGAAAATGCCGAGATTGATGAGGTTGTTGCCGAGGTGCGGACCCATCAAGAACTCGGCCGACAGATAGGCGACCGTTCTCGAGCCCTGTTTGGTGTAGGCGGCGGCCGTGCTGATCCATCGTTGCAACATCCGGTCGCGCACGGCGTAGGCCAAGGCCATGTAGTAATCGTTGTTGGTGGCGAGCGCCGGGAACTTGCCCTGCATGTAGAACAGATCATCCAGGAAGGAGTTCTTGATGGCGTCCTTGCTGAGTGCCGTGCGCTCATCCTCGAGTCGCCGGTCCGGTTTTACGGGCTTGATGTTAAAACTCACTGTGCTTCCTATGGCGACCAGGCCACTTCGACCGGTGCGCGTTGCTGACGCAGCACGGCGCGCACGGGCATGCGCTCCACGGCGCCGGGCTGGACCGCGGCAATGTACGTGCGCCACTTCGATTCGCCCGTGATGAGTATCACGATGCGCCTCGAATCCAGGAGGGCGGCGAGGTTCAGGCTCAAGCGCGCCTCCGGCGCGGTGGGCGCTCTCATGCCGACGCAGCCGGCCGCGGCGGCTGCGTCGAGCGCAAGCTCCAAGTTCGGTGAATCGGGAAACAAGGACGCCGTGTGGCCGTCATCGCCCATGCCGAGAACCACGACATCGAAGGGCCGCGGCACTCCGTTGAACGTGCTCCACGCCATGGCGGCGCCGAGATCCGGAGTGGCGCAGGCGTTCTTGAGGCCCACGAAGCGGGCGGCGGCGGCGGCATCTCTCAGCAGAACGTCGCGAACCAGCCGTTCGTTGCTGGTGGGATCCGAAGGATCCACCCAGCGCTCATCCGCCAACGCCACGCACACCCGGCTCCAATCGATTGCCAGCGTACGCAAACTCTCGAACAACTTGACCGGCGACCGGCCACCCGAGACGACCAGGCTTGCAAGGGAGCGGGCTTCGATCCCCGAGGTCAGGTCCGCCGCGATTCGGGCCGCGAGCTGCTGCGATAGTGTCTCCAAGTCCGGGTAGCGGACGGCGGGCGGTGCTGCATTCATGGCGGTCACTGTTCATCGTGCCATGAAAAGCCGTCGCGCCCGATCAGCGAACTCGAAGCCGCCGGTCCCCAGCTGCCGGCGATGTAGGTCTTGGGGCGGTCGTCGTACTGTTCCCAGCCGGCGCGAATCGGATCAATCCAGCGCCACGCAGCATCGAGTTCGTCGCGCCGCATGAACAAGGTGAGATTGCCCTTTACGGTGTCCATCAGCAACCGCTCGTAAGCATCGAGGCTGCGGGTCTTGAACGTCTCGCCGAGATCGAGCGCCAGGCTCACCGGCTTCAGGCGCATGCCTTCGCCCGGGTTCTTCGCGAGAATGGTCATGGTGATGCTTTCGTCCGGCTGCAGCCGGATCACCAGTTCATTCGCCGTATTCGATGTTTGCGGCTTTTCGAAAATCGGATGGGGGACCTCGTCGAAGGTCACGACTAGTTCGGTGAGGCGGTCCTGCAGCCGCTTGCCGGTGCGCAGATAGAACGGCACGCCGGCCCAGCGCCACGTGTCGATTTCGACTTTCAGCGCGGCGAATGTTTCAGTCGTGCTGTCGGGTGCGATGTCGGCTTCCTCGAGGTAGCCCGGTACGGGGACACCGCGGACGGCGCCGGCCTTGTACTGGCCGCGCACCGTCTTGGTGAGCACGTCCCGATCGCGCAACGGCCGCATCGCCCGAAGCACCTTCAATTTCTCGTCGCGAACCGAGTCCGGATCGCTGCTCGCCGGCGGCTCCATCGCCATGATGCACAATAGTTGCAGCACATGGTTCTGGACCATGTCGCGCAGCGCGCCGGTCTTGTCGTAAAAATGCCCGCGCCGCTCGACGCCGAGTTCTTCGGCCACCGTGATCTGCACGTGCTTGATGAGACCCCGCCGCCACAGCGGCTCGAACAGCGCATTGCCGAAACGCAGCGCCATGAGGTTCTGCACCGCTTCCTTGCCGAGGTAATGATCGATGCGGTAGATCTGCTGCTCGGTGAACACGACGCCGACCTGCTGGTTGATGAGATCGGCGGACGCCGTATCGTGCCCCAACGGCTTTTCGAGCACCACGCGCGACAACGGCGTGACGACGCCGGCCTTGGCGATATTCTCGCAGATCACGGCGAACAGATTGGAAGCGGTCGAGAAAAAGAACACCCGCACGAACTGTTCACGACCCTTCAGAGCGACGGTCAGTTGCGCGAAGTCCTGTTCGGCGCCCGCATCGAGTTTGATGTAGTAGAGGAGGCCGCTGAAAGCCTCCCAACGCGGCGCATCAAATTCCTTGCCGAGGAATCCTCTACAGGCCGCCTCCACCTGCGCCAGGTACTCGCTGCGAGACAGGGGGGTCCGGGCGATGCCGTAGATGCGAGACTCGGCCGAAACCTGTCCGGCCGCATAGCGGCGGTACATCGCGGGCACCAGCTTGCGCGTGACGAGGTCCCCGGTCCCTCCAAAAAGCAACATATCAAAAGTCGGTAATACGGCCACCGTCGGAACGCCCTCGTTTACGTAGGCGTCAGAGCGTAGCACCTGAAGCCGCGTTCTAGTAGGTCTCACCGATATGGCACAATGAGACATGACGACTAATTCATCGCGCGTCCACAGCCAAGTCCGCGCGGTCACGGAGCGAATCCTCGAGCGCAGTGTACCGGGCCGTGCCGACTATCTCGAGCGCATGGACGGGGCACGACGACAGGGATCCGTAAGAGCAGGATTGTCTTGCACCAATCTTGCGCACGGCTTTGCGGCTTCGGACACCACGGACAAAGAGGCGCTGAAACTCATGCGCTGGCCCAATGTGGCCATCGTGTCGGCCTATAATGACATGTTATCCGCGCATCAGCCTCTCGACAAATACCCGGCGCTCATCAAGCGGGCTGCGCGGGAAGCCGGCGCCGTGGCGCAGTTCGCCGGCGGCGTGCCCGCCATGTGCGACGGCGTGACGCAGGGCCAACCCGGGATGGAATTGTCGCTGTTCAGCCGCGATGTGATCGCGATGGCCACGGGCATCGCCTTGGCCCACAACATGTTCGATTCCGCATTATGCCTGGGCGTGTGCGACAAGATCGTGCCGGGGTTGTTGATGGGCGCCCTGGCGTTCGGACACTTGCCGGTGATCTTCGTGCCGGCGGGTCCGATGCCCTCGGGCGTGCCGAACAAGGAAAAGGCGCGCATTCGTCAGCTGTACGCGGAAGGCGGGGTCGGCCGCGATGTGCTGCTCGAATCCGAAGCCGGCAGCTACCATTCCGCGGGCACATGCACCTTCTACGGCACCGCAAACAGCAACCAGATGTTGATGGAAGTGATGGGTCTGCACATGGCCGGCGCGGCCTTCGTGCCGCCGAATACGCCGTTGCGTGACGCGCTCACGGCGGCGGCGGCGCAGCGTGCCGCCCGCATCACCGCCTTGGGCGCCGAGTATCTGCCGCTGGCGCGAGTCGTGGATGAGAAGGCCATCGTCAACGGCATTGTGGGCCTGCTCGCCACCGGTGGGTCGACGAACCATACGATGCACTTGGTGGCGATGGCGCGCTGTGCCGGTATTTCGATCACCTGGGACGATTTCAGCGACTTGTCTGCGGTGGTGCCGCTGCTCACGCGCATTTATCCCAATGGCAGCGCCGATGTGAACCGATTTCAAATGGCCGGCGGCATGGCATTTCTGATTCGTGAGTTGTTGGACTCAGGATACTTGCACGCCGACTCGACGACGGTGATGGGCGGGGACCTGCGTGCCTATTCCGCCGAACCCTGGCTCGATGAGGGCCGACTGTCGTGGCGGCCTGCGCCGGGTGCGAGCGGCGATCTTGACGTGCTGCGTCCGGCCGACAATCCATTCAGCGCGCATGGCGGCCTCAAATTGCTGACCGGAAATCTCGGCAGATCGGTGATCAAGACATCCGCGATGAAGGCTGAACACCATGTGGTCGAGGCGCCGGCGGTGGTGTTCGAGGATCAAGGAGCGGTGATCACCGCGTTCAAGGAGGGGCGCCTGTCGCGCGATTGCGTGGTGGTGGTGCGGTTTCAGGGACCCCGCGCCAACGGCATGCCAGAACTGCACAAGCTGACGCCGTCCTTGGGGTCGTTGCAGAGCAAGGGATTCCAGGTGGCGCTGGTCACGGACGGCCGCATGTCCGGCGCCTCCGGGAGCGTGCCGGCGGCAATCCATGTGACGCCGGAAGCCTTCAGAGGCGGCGCCCTGGGGCGCGTGCGCGATGGCGACATCATCCGCCTGGACTGCCACGCCGGTGTGCTCGAGGCCAGGGTTCCCGAGGATCTCTGGCGGCAACGCGAGTTGCCGGTGATGAGTCATTCGAACAACGAATACGGCATGGGCCGGGAATTATTCGCCAGCCTGCGCCGCGTTACCGGCGACGCCGAGGCGGGCGCCATTTCGCTATTGTAAGGACGCACGAGTGAACATCCGTGAAATCGTCGGGCTTGCGCCCGTCATCCCCGTATTGACCATCACCGACCTCGAGCACGCCGTGCCGTTGGCGCGCGCATTGTGCGCTGGGGGACTCCGGGTGCTGGAAATCACGCTGCGCACGCCCGTCGCGCTGGCCGCGATCGAGGCCATGCGCAAGGCCGTTCCCGATGCGGTGGTCGGCGTCGGAACCCTGACGCGTGCGGTGGATTTCGCCGCGGCGGATCGCGCGGGTGCGAAATTCGGTGTAACGCCGGGTTTGACGCCGGAATTGGCGGCGGCCTCGCGCGGGGCGCGCTTTCCTCTGCTGCCGGGCGTCATGACGCCCACAGAATTGATCGCTGCGCGCAACGCAGGATTCAGCGTGTTGAAGTTGTTTCCCGCTGAACAGGCGGGCGGCATCGGCATGTTGCGCGCGTTGGGAGCCCCGTTTCCGGACGTGCTCTTTTGTCCGACGGGAGGCATCACGCGGGCGACCGCGCCCGCGTACCTGGCGCTGCCGAATGTGGTGTGCGTGGGTGGTTCCTGGGTGGCGCCGGGCGCGATGCTGGCCGCGGGCGACTGGCGCGGCATCGAGACGCTCGCACGCGATGCCGCGGCTCTCAAGCCGGCGTAAGCCGCATGAAGGATCTCACCAACAATCCCATCGGCGGACATATCCTCCAGATGGCGGCGCCCATCGCCGCGGGAATGTTCTTTCAAACGCTGTACTTCTTGATCGACCTATATTTCGTCGGTCGCCAGCATGACCCTGCAGGCATTCGTGAGTCTGCTGCTGGTTCGCGCAGAGTTTCGCAGCCGGCTGGGAATTCCCGCTTCGGCGCAGCCGGCATCGGATTGAGGTCGCGGAATTGACGATGAAGACCTTCATCGATTGGTCCGGCTGGATCGCGGCGCTGCTCATCCTCGGCGCGTATAGCCTCTTGTCGTCAGGCAGGATCCAATCGCACTCGAAGACCTACCAATGGATGAACATCCTCGGTGCGGTCGGCTTCATCATCAACTGCGCATGGAATGCCGCGTGGCCTTCGGTCGCCATGAACGTGGCGTGGGTGGGAATCGGAGTCTACGCACTGCGCCGTAATCGTCGAGCGCGTCCCGCACCTTGACATAATGGTTTTTTGTCGTCGATGGGCGACGTCGATCACGTTTCTCGTCATCGCGCTTGGGTTTAGATACTCCGGGCGTGGGAATTTATTGCTGAGGGGCTTATGACATTTGATACTCATCCAACCATGGATTTGGATGTTGAGCGTCGACTTGGTGGTGTGGGGCCCTTCGTCATCAATTTGGAGGCATCGACCGCGCCAATGGGCGTCCCGGCGAAGAGTCCGGCAGGCAGTGAACAAGCTCGGCTCTATCGGATTCAGCGAGTCGACGACGGACGCATTCGGTATCGGCTGCGACTCGGTCCGTTCGCGACAGAGGACGAAGCGGAGGCGATACTGGCGAAGGTTCGGCTCGAATATCCCTGCGCACTGCTGGTGACTGCCGCTACGGACGATTTGCATGCGATCGCATTGGTGCGTGGGAAGACCCACTCCGGCGACTCGCCCCCGGACACTCGGGCCACGGACGTTGTTCCGCCATCTGTTGTCGTCGATACCCGTCAATCTGCAGCGCCGATAACGGCCGCTGCGCCCGCGAAAGCGGTTGCGCCCGTGGCTACGGTACCTGCGCCCGCGAAAGCGGTTGCGAAAGCGGTTGCGATAGCGGCTGCGGCGCCCGCGCCCGCGCCTGCGCTTAGACTTGAACTTGAACTTGCGCCCCAGCGCCCCGTGGTTTCAGTTGCCTCCGATATCGCATCGATGCAGGCGCTGATGGCGGTGATCGATACTGGCTTCGATGCCGCCCCAACGAACAAATTGACCACCAAACCGCCGAGTCTTTACACGGTACCCGCTGCGAAAAAGGATAAGCCGCTGGAACTCGTCGCCGCCAAGGCGGCTGCCAAGGCGCCGCCACACTCGCTCGAGAGCACGCAAACGCTCCGGCCGCTGACCCCTCTGGAATTGGGAGAGCATGAAGCTACCCGCTGGTTCGTGGTGCAACTGGCGGTGTCGGACGAGGCCTTCGATCCCGACGCGCTGCCTCACCTGGATATTTTCAGCCTCTACCGCCTGTACACGGTTGTGGGGTCGGATCAAGGACGGCTCGCTCATGCGCTACGACTCGGGTTTTTTGGAGAGGAGGGCGGCGCGCGCGCCGTCGCCAGCTATCTCGCAGCCTTCTACGATCAACCGACCGTCAAGCGTGTAAGCGTCGCCGAACGCGATCGTTTCGCCGACCAGCGCGTCGAAGCGCGCAAGGATGTCGGGGCGACCGGACGTCACTTGGCCATCGAAATTACCGACGAGTTGGTGGTTCGCGGACGGCGCTCCTCTCGATAGTCGATGCCCGGCGCCCGGCGGCGCCATCGACGTAACCTTGGCGTCTGCGGTAGCCTGTCGTATGAGCACCGCTTCGAAACGCCTGGAGGAACACACTCTGCTCGCGACCTGCCGAGCGCGCTCCATCGATTTGTTGAAGCGGAATCTGACACCCGACGGGATCCTCGCGGCTTCGCCCGGCTCTCAAGCCAGGAAACGCGGGTACACCGCCATCTTCGGACGGGATGCCGCCGTGTGTGCGATCGGGATGGCAGTGTCCGGCGACAAGGATCTGCAGCATGCCGCGGCCGCGGGTTTGCATACCTTGGCGGAGCATCAGGCGCCGAACGGGCAGATAGCGAAGTTCGTCGATATGGAGAGGCGGGAGGCGGATTTCTGGTATCTCGGATGCATCGATTCGACACTGTGGTGGCTGATTGCGCTGGCGTTCCTGGATCGCCGCGGGCAGGCCGGCGGATTGCGGCGGCGGCACGCGAAACGCATCAGACTTGCCGTTCAATGGCTGCTGGCGCAGGAGCATCAGCGTTTTTTTCTCCTGCAGCAAAACGAGGCCAGCGATTGGGCCGACATCATGCCGCGCTCGGGATTCGTTCTCTATACGAACGCCCTGTGGTATTTCGTAAAGCGGCTCTACCGCATCGCGCACGCGCGGGAGACTCACGAGAACTTCAACGGGCTGTTCCATCCGTTTTCCTCACGCATAGCGGAATACCGCCGGGCTCGGCTGCTCAATGACTACGTGCTGCGCGGCGGACAGGATCGTGACCTGTATCTGAGCTTCGTCAACTTCTCTTTCTTCGGCGAGGAGGGCGACGTATTCGGCAACGTGTTGGCCGTTCTGCTGGGGCTCGCGGATGTCCACGCAAGCGGTCGAACGCTCGACGCGCTCGGGAAGGCGCGCGTGAGCGACCCGTATCCGGTGCGTGCGGTCACTCGTCCCATCAAGCGAAGCAGCGCGCTGTGGCGGCCCTACATGGCGCGTCATCGGCAAAACTATGCTTGGCAGTATCACAACGGAGGGATCTGGCCGATGGTGGGCGGGTTTTGGGTGGCAGCGCTCGCGGCGGCAGGCCGAACCAAGCAGGCTCGCGACGAATTGTTGAAACTTGCGCGTGCCTGCGCGGTTGGAAACTGGGCGTTCACCGAATGGCTGCACGGGAAAACACTCGCCCCCCGGGGAATGCCGGGTCAGTCGTGGAACGCCGCGGCGTTTCTCATGGCGGAATACGCCGTTTCGGCGCGGGCCAGTGTCTTTCAACGTCCGGACTGAATACAATGGCCATGTTCCAACGTAAGGAAGCGATAATCATGACAAAGAATATAGGAATGCTCTGGGCGGCTGTCTTGATCGCGGGCTGCGCCGCGCAGCGGACCACCAGTGCGCCGCCGGCGGATGCGGCTAGCCGCGGCGATCAAGGGCAGATCATCGGATCGCCCACCCAGGACGGCAAGTTCGTCAAATTGAGGATCGGCATGACCCTTAGTGAAGTTTCCGCCCTCATCGGCGGCGGCGACGACCAAAACCACTACCCGACCGGGAAGGGGTGGATTCCGTTTTATTTTGGTGCGGACACACAACGAATCGAAGTTCTTTATCGAGGCGAGGGCTGTTTGGTTTTCACCGGCGGCAACCAATTCGGGGGCGGAAGCAACGAGCTGATCCGGATCGAAAACGATCCGAAGGGCTTTTGTTTCAAGATCTGATATTCGAAGTGGCGACGAGTCGATCATGAGCTTGCTTCGCAGCGTCGCACTAGCCTCTTTCATCGTTACCGCCCTCGGCATCGGCACGGCGGAGGCGAAGGATCCCGCGCTCTCGTCCCTGACGATGGAGCACTTCAGGGATACCGCAACCGTCACTGAGAACTCGAGCGACGGTGCGACCGTCATCTCCACGGAGAACGGATTCGTCGAGCACACGGGTTTGATGCGAATGGTGTGGCACGATGAGTATCTAAGAGCTGTCATCGACCGAAAGACCGGTACGAAGTCGATCCAGGTCTACGCGTGGGTCGTCTACCCCGGGAGTTTGCGGGCCTATGAAACCGCGAACTATCGGACGGCGAGCGGGCCGCGCAGGGTGCCCGTCACTCCGCTCGGAAAGGAAGTCGTGAATTGCCCGGTTGGAGATTGCACCTACACCGAACGGGTCGCGTTCCCCGTCGATGAAGAATCATTGCGTCAGACAGCGGCCGGAAGCGTGCCGGGAAAGGCTGCCAAGTGGTCCTACAAGTTGCTCGCAAAATCGGGCCCGGAATACGCCGGTGAATTTTCCAGCGCGGAGATTGCCGGCTTTCTCGCCAAGGTCGATGAATATGCGAATAGACCTGCCGGTGTTCCGGTCGTGAATGCGAGTTCCGCGAGCGTCGCATCGAGCCGCGAACTCGGCATCCGCGGGATGTCCGTCGACGCGACCGAAGAACACCCGAATCGAGCTGGTGTCCTGGTCATCGGAGTGGATCGGGGTTCCGTTGCACACAAGGCGGGCATCATCGTCGGGGACATACTGTACGAATTCGATGGGCATCCGCTGAAGACGCCGGCCGACCTTCAAGCTACCCTGGCCGGACACGGGGCGACTTCCACGATTGCGATCAAACTCTTCAGGGGTACCAGCGATACGACGGTGAATGCTCGCTTCTAGACGCGTCATCCGGAACGCGTTTTGTGGCGCAACTCCAACTCCGCCGCCACCTTCGCCAGCGAGAGATTCTTGACCTGCAGCAAGAGCATGGCGTGGTAGAGCAGATCCGCCGCCTCGCCGAGAACTTCCTCGTCCGCCTGTGCCACCGCTGCGAGCGCCAGTTCCAGGCCTTCCTCACCCACCTTCTGGGCAATACGTCGCGTTCCTTCCGCCAGCAGTTTGGCGGTATAGCTACCCTCCGGCCGCGACGCGATGCGCTGCTGGATGATGCCCTCCAACCTCGCCAGGAACCCAAGTGCTTCCACCGCCGCGTGCGGAGCGTTCTCGCCCCAGCAGGTGCGGGTTCCCGTGTGGCATGCCGGCCCCGCGGGTTCGGCCAGGATGAGGAGGGTATCTCCATCGCAGTCGACGGACACTGCGCGCAGGGCGAGGAAGTTGCCCGAGGACTCGCCCTTGGTCCACAGGCGGCCCTTGCTGCGGCTCCAGAACGTCACTCGATTGCTCGCCACAGTTTCGGCGAGCGCGTCGCGGTTCATGTAGCCCAACATCAAGACGGCGCCGTCGGCGGCATCCTGGATGATGGCCGGCAGCAGCCCATTTCCCTTGTCCCAATCCACTTTGGTCACGTCGATCATGGTCGTACCTCGATGCCGTCGGCACGCAGCCTCTTCTTCAATTCAGGAATCGCGATCTCGCCGGAATGAAACACGCTGGCTGCCAGGGCGGCATCGACGTCGGTGCGCCGGAAGACCTGCGCGAAGTGCTCCGCAGATCCGGCGCCGCCGGAGGCAACCAGCGGCACCCGGCACACGGCGCGCACGGCGCGCAATTGCGCGATGTCGTAGCCTTTGCGCACGCCGTCGCTTGCCATGCAATTGAGCACGATTTCGCCCGCGCCGCGGCGCTGTGCTTCCCGAACCCAGTCAAGAGTATCGCGAAAGGTGTCGCGCGAGCGGGCGCTGTCCCCCGTGAATTGCTGCACGCGAAATCCATCCTCCACCGTCTGACTATCGATGCCGACGACCACGCACTGAGCGCCGAAGCGCTCGCTCAGGGCATCGATCAAGTCGGGCTGCGCCAGGGCCGGCGAATTGATGGATACTTTTTCCGCCCCCGAAGCCAGAACTTCCTCGGCCTCCTCCACGGATCGGATTCCGCCGGCCACACAGAATGGGATGTCGAGGATCCGCGCGACGCGCTTCACCCACGATTTGTCCACCGAGCGCCCCTCTGGGCTCGCGGAGATGTCGTAAAAGACGAGTTCGTCCGCGCCCTCGTCGCGATAGCGGCCGGCAAGCTCAAGAATGCCGCCGACGATGCGATGATCGCGAAAGCGCACACCCTTGACGACCTGTCCATCGCGGACGTCTAGGCAGGGAATGATGCGTTTGGCAAGAATGCTCGCAACTCCTCGACTGGAATGAGTTCTTCGAGCAGCGCCTTGCCGCTGACGGCGGCCTTCGCGCCGGCTCGGGCCAGCGCGTGCAGGTCATGTGCGTCCCGTATCCCACCCGACGCCTGCCACTCGATGTGGGGAAAGCGCCGTATGGCTTGATCGTAGAGTTCCACGTTGGGTCCCGACAAGGCACCGTCGCGGCTCACATCGGTGCACAGGACGTGCTTCAGATCGTAGTCCTCATAGTTCGCCACCGCATCCCAGAGGGAGAGCTCCGATTGCTCGCGCCAGCCATGGATCGCGACGCGCGGCGTACCCAAGGGATCGAGGCGCACGTCGAGGGCCAGGACGATTCGCTCCGCGCCGAAGTCCTCGAGCCACGTCCGCACGAGATCGACGCGGGTGACGGCGGCGCTGCCGATCACGGCGCGGCCGACGCCGGCGTTCAACATTTGCGATACGGCCAGGGTATCGCGCAGGCCGCCACCCACCTGAAGCATCACGGCGGTCTGTCCGGCCAACTCGAAAATGATTTCGCGATTGGCGTTGTTACCGCTCTGAGCGCCGTCCAAGTCCACGACGTGGAGCCAGTCGGCGCCATAACCGCGATACTTGGCGAGCAGCGCGCTCGGATCGGCGTCATAGCGGGTTTCGGCGTCGAAGTCGCCTCGCAGCAACCGCACGCAACGGCCGTCCTTCAAGTCGAGTGCAGGGATGAGGCGCATCAGGCGATCGCCAGGAAATTCCGCAGCACCCGGGCACCCACCGTGGCCGAACGCTCGGGGTGGAACTGCGCTCCGAAAAAATTGCCCCACTCCACGCAGGCGGAAAAAGATGAGCCGTACTGTGTGCTCGCCACCGTCGCGTCCGTCACCGGCAGCGCGTAGCTATGGACGAAATAGGCGTATTCGTCACCGCCGATGCCGGCGAGCAACGGGGAATCGCGTCGGATCTCCACCGTATTCCAGCCGATGTGAGGCACCGGCCGTCCCTGCGCCTCGGTGAATCGCGTGGCCCTCCCTGGAATGATTCCAAGGCAGCGAGTGTCGCCTTCATCCGACGATTCGTACAGAAGCTGCATGCCGAGACAGATGCCGAGCACCGGCTGCCGCAATTTCGGGATCACATCGTCCAAGCGATCCCGGCGCAGGCGCGCCATGGCGTTCGCCGCGGCGCCCACGCCGGGCAGGATGACGTGGCTCGCCGCGCCGATGATTTCAGGGTCGCCCGATACCATCGATGGCACATTCAGGCGCTCCAGAGCGAATTGCAGAGAGGCGATATTGGCGCCGCCGTTGGCCACGATCACCACATTCGACGCGTTCATAGCAGGCCCTTGGTGCTGGGCAATTCATTGCCCTCGAGTCGTATGGCCTGGCGCAGGCTGCGGCCCACGCCCTTGAAACAAGCTTCGATCATGTGATGGGTATTCTCGCCGCGGACAGCCACGTGCAGCGCGGCGCCCAAGGCCTCGGCGAGGGACCTGAAGAAATGCGGCACGAGTTCGGTCGGCATATCACCCACACGCTCGCGATTGAACCGTCCTTCCCACACGAAATAAGGCCGGCCGGAAATGTCGAGGGCCACCTGTGCCTCCGCCTCGTCCATCGCGAGCAGAAACCCGTAGCGCCCGATGCCGCGCTTGTCGCCCAATGCTTCGCGCAGCGC
>JAXDQI010000236.1:0-2968 GCA_034667965.1 Gammaproteobacteria bacterium | reverse complement strand
TCACTCTGGCACCTTTTCCTTCAAAATTCAGATTGTTGGATGCGGGGGGAAAATTTTCATCGGGAAGGACAGATGTTCACTCCCTCACGGTCGTCATTCCATTTCCAACGATCGACGATCGGCTTGGGCCTGGGTTTAATCTTGATTCCAAATGGTTTACCTCCAAAGAATATCAAGCGGCCATCGCTGCGGCTAATAGGACGATTGCGACCGAGTTCTGTATCCAAAGAGCGAAAACCGGAGCGGACCCCACGACTCCCGGGGTCCGTAGAGCGCCGGAGGAGTATTGCAAGGGAGCAGCGTTGAGGTAATAGCTTCGCTTGATACACAGAGCGAATTGCTAATTCCGCTCGTCCGGCAGAATCGGCAGCGGGTGGATCTCGATACCTTCTTCGTGCAGCTCTTTGGTTTCCTGCGGGGTTGCTTCGCCAAATATCGAACGATGGTCGGTCTCGCCGTAATGCATCTTGCGGGCTTCTTCGGGAAATTTTTGTCCGACGTAATCGGCGTTCTTGGTGAGGTGATCGCGCAGCTCCTTGAGCTTGCGGCGGAAGTCCGCTTCCTGCGGGGTCATCATCGCGACCGGTGCTGGCGTCTCAGCCGGAACCGGCAGATTGCCAGCCGCCGATGCAGCCTCAGCATCATCAAGTTTGGAGCCGCTCGTGAGCCGCGGCGCCATGATCGCCTTTTCGACCTTGGCGCTGCCGCAGGACGGGCAGGTCACCAGGCCGCGCTTGACCTGTTTGTCATAGGCAGACGAATTCGGGAACCAACTTTCAAATTCATGGCCCTTGGCGCAGACGAGCGCGTAACGGATCATCGCGCACTCCCGATCGCGCGGAACGGCACCGGATTGGCGAGCGGCTCGGCGATCTCGAAGCGCCGCCCATGCTGCAGCGAAGGAACGCGTCCGCGCGCTGCCGCGACTTCGGCGGGATCAATCGTTGCCATGACGACGCCGGGCTCCGTCCCTCCTTCCGCAACCACGCGGCCCCACGGGTCGACGACCATTGAATGGCCAAAGGTTTCGCGGCCGTTCTCGTGCATGCCGCCTTGGGTCGCGGCCATGACGTAACAACCGTTCTCGATGGCGCGCGCGCGGAGCAGGATGTGCCAATGCGCCTCGCCAGTCTGTTTGGTGAAGGCGGCCGGGATCGCGATGAACGAGGCGCCGGCTTCGGCAAGCGCCCGATAGAGCGATGGAAAGCGCAAGTCGTAACAAATGGTAAGGCCGATCCGCCCCCAGGGAAGGTCGGCGACGACGCCGTTTTCGCCCGGCCGAAACGTCCGCGACTCGCGATAGCTTTCGCCATTCGCCAGGTCGACGTCGAACATATGAATTTTATCGTAGCGCGCCGTGATCTCGCCCTGGCGGTCGATCAGGAACGAACGGTTGACGGCGCGTTCGGGCGAAATCTTGAGGCCGAGCGAGCCGATGTGGATGAAAATTCCGAGTTCGCGCGCGAGATCGCGAAACTTCGCCAGGCTCTTGTCGTCTCCTTCTTCAGCCATGGCGGTGAACAGGCGTTCGCGCTTGACGTCCATGATATTGGTCATCTCGGGCGTCTGCACATAATCGGCGCCGTTCTGTCTGGCCTGTCGGATGAGCGCAATGGCATCATCGAGGTTGGCAGCGGGCGAAAGGCCCGAGCGCATCGAGATGAGGCCGACATTGAAGGTTGAGGTCATGCGGATGGCCCTGTTGTTACGCCTTCGGAGGCAAGAAGCGGATCAAGCTTGGCGGCACGCTCCAGCGCATGGAGTTCATCGGAGCCACCCACGTGAGTTGCGCCGATGAAGATTTGCGGCACCGTGTAGCCGCCATTCGAGCGTGCGAACATTTCGGCGCGCGTTTCGGGATCGCCGCTCACGTCGATTTCGCTAAATGCGATCCCTTTTCGTTTGAGCAGGGCTTTGGCGGAGGCGCAATAACCGCAGAACCGCGTCGTGTAGATTTCAACCAGGGCCATGACGGAAACGTGCCGACCTCGCAAATGTGTTCGTGGCGCTGACGCCCACGATCGCTGACCCATTATATGGGACCACGCCCTGCCGCTACAACCCGCGCAAACACGAGGACATCGACCTGTGCGGCGCCGGCACGCAACAGCACGCGGGCGCAGGCGTCCAGGGTGGCGCCCGTCGTCAATACATCGTCAACCAACAGGATGTGCCGGCCGGCGACTGCCGCTTTTTCCGCCGGCGGCACCCTGAAGGCGCCTTGAACATTGGTAGCGCGCTCGGATTGCGTGAGGCCGACCTGCTGCGGCGTTGCCTTTACGCGCCGCAACGCCCCATGCACGACTGGCACGCCGCTCGATTTGGCGATGACTTCGCAGAGCAGCGCCGACTGGTTGAAGCGTCGCGCCCATTGGCGCCGCCAATGCAGCGGCACCGGAAAGAGGGCGTTGGCATCGTTGAGGAGCTCCCGGCCGGCGTTCGCCATCCAGCTGCCCATCGTCGGTGCAAGGTCGAGCCGGTCGCCGTATTTGAGCCCGTGCACCAGCGTCTGCGAGATGTCGTCAAAGCGCACGGCGGCGCGGGCGCGATGGTAGGCCGGCGGGTCGGCGATCGCTTCCATCGACAGGATACCGGGGCCGGGATCGTGGGCGAACGGAATGCCAAGGCGTTCGCAATAAGGTGGTGCAATGAATGACAGTTTCGACCAGCAGGCAGCACAAAGGCCCGGCGCGCTGACGGGCTCCCTGCATGAGCCACAGACCTGCGGCAGCGCGACGTCCACCACGAGCCGGCCGGCGGCGCGCAGCGCGCCGAAAAGGCGGGTCAGGCGGCTTTCGGGAGCCGGTGCGGTTGTGTCGGCGTCCATGTGGGGAGCGTAGCGGTTTGCGGGGGAGGTTTGTAGGGGAGGGGCGCTTAGACGTCACGAATTCAGCCCTATGACTCTTGACGACATAATCTGGCTATGACATCATATGACATATGCCGAAGGCCGCGCTCATTCTGCATC
>JAXDQI010000235.1:0-26269 GCA_034667965.1 Gammaproteobacteria bacterium | reverse complement strand
TTTGGGGGTCATCGCGGCAAAACCAACTCCGGAAATTTCAGCAGTCAAAGTAAGAGATTTGATCGTTTTCATGAATTTCTCCTCGCGTTCGTCAGGACCAAGTTGAGACTCACTTGTTGAGACTCACTCGCGTAGCACCCGCCACACTGTTGCTTTGCGCTGCAGCAATCGCGGCATTCACCTGCTTCCGTGCGCCCTTTGTCGCTTCGCTTACGCAAGCGAAATCGTCCGTGTCCGCGAAAGCAACAGGATCCGCCGCGTCCACTTGCTCACAGGCTTTCCTGGCTGCGTCTGCAACCCGGCTCTTGAGTTCAGCCGCGCCGGACGAAGTCGTGAGGTCTAAATTGGCGTAGCTCACGGGGAGATCGACCTGCGTTTGCTCTATAGGAATGCCCGTGTACGAGAGTCGAACAGTTGACTGCTCCACCTTTCCAGTTTCGTCAGCCGGCGCCTGCTGCGCGGGCTCTGCAACAACTGCCGCGCTCGCCATCGCGAGCGCAATCGCCAAAGGGACTCCGAATCTCAGCGTTGAATTAGTCATATCGCTTCTCCTGTTATCCGGCGAGCGGAAATGCCGCCAGTTCAGGAACAGCGTGACACTCGAAGAATTTGCGCCTATTGCGCGCTTTGCCCACATCATTTCAGCTGTAAGGAGTGCTCTGACGCATCGTCAGGCAAGCGGGGGCGCCTTGAACTCGGGCCCGATTGGGTCCGTGATCGTCTCGCCTAGGATACGATTGATTTTCGCCGGGCTATGGCGCGCTCGTGCCGTGATGCGCTATGGAGGTCGATTCCCGCGATGGAAGATTCGAGAAGGTCAACAATGCCCGGCGCACGCCCTCCGGCGGGTCCGCAGCGATCGATTTGTCATTGAACGGATACGGGAATACGTCGGCCGTTTCTACGGCAATCCCTTGAGTAAGCATTCGACCGAGATTCACCATGGCGGGCGAATATCCTTGCGCGGCGGACTTTAGAAACAGGGACTTAGCCCTTCGTTGGTCAGGGGCTACACCGAGACCGGCGTTGTACATGGCGCCCAACTTGTTCTGCGCATCTGCGTCGCCGTTTTCCGCCGATATTTTAAGAAATTTCGCGGCCTCGGAGTAGCTTTGATCCACGCCGAAGCCGTAGAAATGCAACAGAGCAATGTTATTGACAGCCTTGAGAGACCCCTTCGCCGCGGCGCGTCGAAACCACGTGAGTGCAGTGAGCGCGTTTTGCGATACGCCGCTACCCCTCAAATACAGAAGTCCGAGTCGATTCATCGATTCAGCGTGGCCGAGGCCGGCCGCGTGCTTGTACCACTCAAAAGCACGCCGTTCATCGGACTTCACTCCCAAGCCCTCATCGAGCATCACACCCAGAGCGTACATTTCGCCAGGCTCACGGATTTTCATGTCCTGAAGCTCCGATCGGGCGCCGGCCGTGCTGATTCCGGCGGCGCCCACCAGGACAATTGCGACGATTGATCGATAGAACCCAAACATAGGGGCCTCGCTATTCAATTTGGCGCTCAGCAATCACTGGTGGGTCTGATATCTACTGCTCAGGAAGCAATATTCGCCACGCCCCCGTCGGGTGTTGAAGCGCCCAATACAGCGATCCGAATCCAATTTGAGGCACATGAATATCCGACTGCATTTCCGGCATTTCCGGCAATGGCGGCGCACCCACAATGACAAAGTCGGGCATGCTGTCCGCGTCAATGAGAGCGTCTGTTGCGTCAATGGAGGTGATGACTTGCGGTGAGCCGGTCAAGAGAATGTCCTGCGGGTCTGGCGGTCGAAGATCAAGTGCTTTTATCGGCAGCGCATTTGGCGCGGCGGAAGCCGGAACGCTGCCAAGCGCAGCGGCCGCGGCCAATAGACTCACAACAGCGACCATGTGCTTCACCGCAATCTCCTAAAGTTCGCAGGGACTCAGGTTGGGCGCTCCTGATTGCCGGTCGATTGCGGCAGGCGCGGAATGGGTTACGTATGAAATGCGCGGGGCGGCTTTCTCTCAGCGGAACTATATTTCGCTGTATCAATAACTTAGGCGCGTTCTACGGCGGGCCGCCGATTACCGGAACCGGGCCGCTCTATCCGCCGGGTAGCGCACAGACAGTTCTTGGCAGACGGCGCACTCTGCCTACGTCGCCTTGACGCACCAGCGGCCCATCTATGTCTGAACGTCGTTTGATCGATTCCGTCGGCTCACATCATGAGGACGTCATGCCAAAGGATTTGGTGGCGCCTTTTCAGAAATCCTCCGTGGCACGCGCCCGATGGCAGCTCGTGAACTCGTTGCTTCCCTATGTGCTGCTCTGGGTCGCCATGGTCTATGCGCTGGCGATTTCTTATTGGCTGATGCTTCCGCTAGCGATTGTTGCCGCCGGCTTTCTCGCACGAATATTTATTATTTTTCATGACTGCGGGCATTCCTCCTTCTTCAAATCCCGAAAGGCCAACAATGCGACCGGCGCGATTACCGGACTGCTCAATCTCACGCCTTATCGGCATTGGCGATGGCAACATGCCTTGCATCATGGCTCCTCGGGTAACTTGGACAGGCGGGGCACCGGCGATATTTGGACCTTGACGGTTGAGGAATACAGCGCCTCGTCCCGCTGGAGGCGATTGACATATCGCCTGGCGCGCAATCCGTTCGTCCTCTTTGTGATTGCGCCACTCTTCGTGTTTGTAGTCCATCAGCGGTTTTCCTCGTCGATGGCGCCCCTGCCCGAGCGACGCTCGGTGCGTCGAACGAACGTGGCGCTGATATTGGCAACGCTGCTCATGAGCGCCATCATCGGGTTCAAGACCTTTCTGATAATCCAGCTGACGGTTTCGGCATTCGCCGGCACCTTGGGATTGTGGCTGTTTTATGTGCAACACCAATTCGAAGGCGCCTATTGGGAACGATCGAAGGACTGGGATTACATGCAAGCCGCCTTGCAGGGCAGCTCATTCTACAAATTGCCCCGCGTGCTGCAGTGGTTTACCGGCAATATCGGCTACCATCACATCCACCATCTGAATCCACGCGTACCAAATTATTTTCTACAGCAATGCCATGAGGCACAGCCTCGATTCCGCGAGGTGCGGCCCATCACGCTCTTGACCAGCCTCCGAGCCCTGACCTACCGCCTATGGGACGAGCAACGTAAAGTGTTTGTCGGGTATCGACGCCGCACCTGTGTGTGATGGGCTTAGACCGACACCTCATCGATCATGGAAATGATGCCCAACAGCACCTCGCCGCCGACCCTCAGGCAACAATGCTCTATCTGCTCTCGGTCAAACGATCGCGCGGCGCTTTTCCCCTTGACGATGATCTCGATTCTCGAGCCGGTGGGGCCGCCCTCCGTCGAACCCGTATCAACGTCAAGCACGCTCCCGTAGAGACCGTGCGGCACCAACCGGCTTTTTATCTCTTGCCGAATCTTGTTTTTTCCGGTGTCGAATTCTTCTCGAACGTACTTGTCGTCCATGGTGCCCTCCTCTGATCGTACACGGTGGATGATACGCGCAGTTGCGCTACACGCCGCGAATCATTCCGCCATCGATTCGGATCACGCCTCCGGTCACATAGGCGGCGCCGGCGCCGGCCAGAAAGGCGGCAACGGACGCGAATTCACCCGCATCGCCATAGCGTCCGGCGGGGATGGACCGGCGGGCTTGGCGTTCGACCTCCTCGACTGAAATCCCCTCGCGCTGCGCACGGCCTTGGTCAAGTTGAGCGACTCGATCGGTTGCGATGCGCCCCGGAGCGAGGCAGTTTACCGTGATGCCTGAACCGGCGACTTCGTTCGCCAGCGTCTTGGCCCACCCGACCACCGCCTTTCTCAGGGAATTGGATATGCCGAGATTGGCTATGGGTTCGAGCACGCCTGACGAGACCACGACCATGATCCGGCCAAAGCGTCGCTTGAGCATTCCGGGAAGCGCAAGGCGGGTCAAACGGACGACGCTCAAGAACATAGATTCGAATTGTTGTATCCAAACGGCATCCGACACGTCGGCGACAGGTCCCGGCGGAGGCCCTCCGGTATTGAGCACGAGAATTTCCGTATGCTCGAGCACGTCGCTCAAGGCGGCGATTGCGCCCGGGTCGGCCAGATCGCAGTTGCGGGTGGCGATACTGCCGCGCAGTCCGGCTGACTGGTCGACCAGCACGCGGAGCAAATCCGCATTGCGGGCCACCGCGACGACTTCAGCCCCTTCCGCCGCAAGCGCACAAGCGATTGCCCTGCCAAGACCCCGTGAGGCGGCTGTTACGAGCGCGCGCCGTCCGTCGATTTCAAGATTCATGGTTGGCTCCAGTGGTTGATGTCGGAGGGCCGCACCGCATCCGTGCTACTTCAAATAGCGCTCGAACCAATTCAGCGTGCGCAGGGTTGCATCGGCGACGTGCCCAGGTTCCCGTAATCCGTGCCCTTCACCGGGATAGATCATAATGGACGTGGGCACGTTGAGGGCTTTCAGCGCATGCCAGAATTCCTGGGTCTGCGGAGCAGGACATTCGATGTCGCGCTCGCCGACATACGCGAATGTCGGTGTTCGGACGTTGCGGATGAAATTGATCGCCGACGACTGGGCGTAGACTGCCGGATCCTCGTACGCGGAGGCTCCAAAATACGGCAGCATCCAGCCGTCGATGCCGTTTTCGCCATAATAGGACAGCCAGTTGCTGATGCCTGCCGCGGCCACGGCAGCCTTGAAGCGATCGGTCTGGGTCACCGCCCACATCGTCATGAAACCACCATAGCTGCCGCCCGTAATCCCGAGTCGGGTGGCATCGATGGGCGCCCCCTTCGCGGCGGCATCGATGCCCGCCAGAATGTCGCGCAGGTCGCCATGTCCGAAATCGCGCACGTTGGCCACCGTAAAGCGTTCGCCCTGACCATAACTGCCGCGAGGATTGGGCCGAAACACCGCATAGCCATGCGCGAGCAAATCAGCCGTCAGACCGGGCCCGCTATAGGCGGGTACCGCGGCGGCCGCCGGGCCGCCATGAACGATGGTCACCAGCGGCAACTTTCCCTCGGAATGTTCCGGCATCAGCAGCCAGCCCTGAACCTTGAATTCGTCGCTCTTCCACCACAGACTTCGCACCTCGGCTGCGAGGTGCGCCCCGGCATTCTCGGCGGTCAGATTGCGCCAGCGGCCCAGCGTACCAACCTCGATTTCCGGCGGTTCGGTGAACGACTCATGTTCCACGGCCATCAGTCCCGACGGACAGGCCTGGTCAATTCTTTCGGAATGGGTTGCGATGGAATCCGTGCCGCCCCACAGAATTTGCTGATTTTCCTCGCGGGCCCCCGAGCCGAGATCGGCAAACTCGGTTCTGTCGCCGGTGAGCAGTTTCGCGATCAACCGTCCGTCGCAGCGCCATGAAAGTGCCGTCGCCGATGCAGCCATTCCCGGCGTGAAGTTCACGGCGGCGCCTCCATCGATCGGCACGGTGAAGACGTCGCCGCCCGTCGAGCCGAAGTCGCTCATGAGGCCGGCGATGAACGCCAGCGTTCGGCCGTCACGCGATACCTTGGGATTGGCAAGCTGCTGGCGAGGACTCCTCGGTTCATAGATGACGCGGGGTGCGGCGCCGGTCTCCGAAAATGCGTATATCCGCGCAGTCCACCAGTTATTGTCGCCGTTGCCCGGGGACGCCGTGCCCACGAACCCCTTTCCACCGGGCCGCCAATCATATTCGTAGACGTAAAGGTCGGGCGGCGACACCCATTGCACCGCTCCGTTCTTGACGATGGCGATGCGCTGCTCCGGCGCGGGCGCGTCGAGATCGCCCGAGATAGGCGTTCCCGCTTCCGTCGCGCCGGTCTCTTTATTGGCATCCGCCGTGGCCAGCATGGCGAGGCGTCCATCCGAGCCGTACTGAAGGTCGTTGATCGTGCCGCTGAAATCGAGCAATTTCTGGAGTCCGCTGCCGTCCGACGCCACGGTGTACAGCGAGCGCGCGTGGCTGCTCGGCGTGCGCAAGGCAAAACTCACGTGCTTTCCGTCGGGGGTCCACACCGGAGAATCCGGCCAGCACTGCGGTACATGACCACAGGGCAGGGCGATCCTGACGACGCTGCCATCGCGAACACGCCTGATGACCAGCTCCCGCAGCGGTGGATAGTAGCCCCCGATGGGCGAATCGCCTTCCACCGAGGCTACGAACCCGCCGTCCTGAGAGATCTCCACGCTCAAGAATCGATGTACGGGCTTGTCCGCGGGCGCCGGGGTATCCAAGGGTACGGCGGCGTGAAGCATTCGTGCCGGCGCCAGCAGCAGGATCAGGATCAAGGCACCGGCGGCGCCGCGCCCATGCACCGGAGGAACGGTCGGTTTTGCAGTCATAAGAGCCCTTCGCGATGGACACGTCTTCAAGCTTACCTGTGTCGAAGCCGCGGCGCAGTTCGAATCCGAAGACCGTCTTGTCGGCCCGCGGGGCGCACCCGTAGAATTGCGGGCATGCGCACCACACTTGGGCTACTCCTTACCGTATTGCTCCTATGTGCAACGCCTGATTGGGCAGCGGACATTCCGGCGGCGGCCGCCGCGCGCAAGTTGCCTTCCGCCGCTCCGATAAAACCCGTCACTGAAACCCTCTGGGGCCGGAAGGTCACGGATAACTACCGTTACATGGAAGCGCTCGATCCGACGACTGTTGAATGGATGAAGGCACAGGGCGCCTACACGCGATCGGTACTGGACGGGATCAAGCCGCTCGCAAATCTAAAAGCCGAAGTTGCAAAGTTCTCCGCCAGTTTCGGGCTGATCCAGGGCTATGTGCAATTCGGCGGCCGCGCGTTCTACGAAGAGCGGGCCCCGGGATCGGATAATTTCGACCTGGTCGTCGCTGACGGCGCGGGCACGCGAAAACTCGTCGACGTCGCCGCGCTTCGTACGGCCAACGGCGGCAAACCCTATGCCATCAATTATTTCCTGGCCTCCCCCGATGGCGGAAAGGTAGCGGTCGGGATCTCCGAAGGCGGCTCGGAAGACGCGGTGCTCACGGTTTACGATGCCGCCGGGGGACAAAAAATCGCCGGGCCGATTGATCGAGCGCAATTCGGCGCCACCTCCTGGAGCGATGATTCGAAGATTCTCTATTTCATTCGATTGCACAAGCTCGAGGCGACGGCGCCGCCCACGGACAAATACAAGAATGCAACGGCCGACTCCTGGGATCTGAAGTCCGAACCCGTAGCCCTGTTGGGTGCGGGCCTGGGTCACGGTCCCAAGTTTCTGCCGACCGAATTTCCGGCGATAGCGCTCAGCGTCGGCGCGCCCATCGCGACGGCGTTGTCGATCAACGGCGTGCAGAACGAACTCGCGATGTGGACGGCGCCGGCGGCGAACGTGACCGATCCCAATGTCGCATGGACCAAATTCATCAC
The DNA here is from genome assembly GCA_034667965.1 of Gammaproteobacteria bacterium. GTDB lineage: Bacteria > Pseudomonadota > Gammaproteobacteria > Steroidobacterales > Steroidobacteraceae > Bog-1198. The sequence continues at coordinate 18,882 of JAXDQI010000235.1, read as the reverse complement.
GCGGGATGACGGAGTCACCGCCGCCGACATGCGGGGATCGGATATTTTTCTGTTGTCGCACCACGATGCACCCACGTTCAAGGTTCTCTCGGGGCGCGCCGGACAGCCTTTATCGTCGGCGGCCGTGCTGGTACCGGCTCAGCCCGATCGGGTGATCGAGGGAATACATGCCGCGTCCGACGCATTGTATGTGCTGGCGCGCCACGGCGCCTATTCGCAGTTGCTGCGCATTGCGGCCGGAACGACCACCGTCGAGGAAGTCGCGCTGCCCTTCGAAGGGCATATCGATGAAGCATTCAGCGACCCACGAGTCCCCGGGGTGGCAATCAAACTGTCCAGCTGGGTGGTACCGTCCGGCATGTATGCGTATCGTCCCGCGAACGAGTCGTTCTCCGATCTCAAGATCGGCGCCCATGGCGACATGTCATCGTCCAAGTACGTCATCGGTGATCTGAGCGCCAAAGCCCACGATGGCGCGATGGTGCCGTTGTCGCTGATCCAACCGAAGGACGCGAAGGGCACGCAAATCACCATTCTCGAAGCCTACGGATCCTACGGCATCTCGGAACTCGCCGACTTCTCCGTGCGCCGGGCGGCTGCCATGCGTCAGGGCATAACCTATGGCGTATGCCATGTGCGCGGCGGCGGCGAATTGGGCGAGGCCTGGCGCCTCGGCGGCAAGGACGCGAACAAGCACAACACCTGGGACGATCTCATCGCGTGCGGCGAGTACTTGATCGCCCGCGGGATCACGACCAAGGACAAGCTGTTCATCATCGGCGGATCCGCGGGCGGCATCACGATGGGCCGGTCACTCACGGAGCGGCCCGATCTGTTCGCCGGCGTGATCGATCTGGTGCCGTCCGGCAACACCCTGCGCGCGGAGTTCTCGCCGAATGGTCCGCCCAACATTCCCGAATTCGGCACCGTCACCACGGCGGAGGGATTCAAGAATCTCTACGAGATGGACACGATTCGGCACGTCAAAAGGGGGACCCGATATCCGGCGGTTCTGGTCGCGACGGGCCTCAACGACCCGCGTGTCTCGCCGTGGGAGCCGGCGCAAGTCGCTGCCGCATTGCAGGCCTCCGGAACGACCAAGCCGGTCCTGCTGCGCATCGACGAGGAGGCCGGCCACGGGGTAGGTTCGACGAAAACTCAGACCGACGCGCTCACTGCCGATTGGATTGCGTTCGTGTTCTGGCGCGCCGGTTTGCCGGAGTGGCAGCCGAAGGATCTTTAGGGCCGCCGCGGCGTCGCGGATCTCATTTCGCCCTGAATACGCCCAAGATCTTCAAGTTCGCGGGATCCCACACTGCGAGGAGGGGTCGCCCGCGCCCGGTCAGCGCCAGCGTATTCGGCTGATCGGCGGCGAGCCCGGCCGCGCGCACTCGCTCCTTGAGAAGTTTCTTTTCGTTGCCGGAAAAGTATTTGAGGTCGTCGATTTTTTTCAGCTGCATGCGCAGCTCCGGCAATCCCGCATCCCACGGCTTGTAGTACCTGGGCATCGAGATGACGTCGCTGCCGCCGGTGACGGCCGAGGCGATGATCTTGTTTTGCTCCGCTGAATCCTGCGGCAGGGGTGCCCAGATCCAGCGCGGTAGGTTGTACCAATGCGGCAGGAGCGGCGCGTTCAGTTTTCTGGCGATGGCCAGCTCCGCGTCCTCGATGTCGTAGGCCTGCACGAGCGACAGTACATCTTCGGAAAACGCGTAGTACAGGGGCCGTCCGTTCCACAGCGACATCGTGCCGTAGGTCAACGCAATCAACTGCACCGTGGCGATCACCGCGACGTCGCGCATCAGCACACGTCGCGGTTTGGCCGGTGAGGCGATGATGAACGTGAGCAGCGGGCCGGCGACGAGGTCGACTCCGGCCAACACCAGGGTGACCTGTATGGCGTCGGCCAGGTACCAACCCGGCCATCGGTACCATCCGAGGTAAAGTCCACCGAGAATCACCGTGAGCACAATGCCGCTGGCGAGCAGATGCAACCCCATGGCGGCCAGGCGAAATCTCATATCTGAACTCCGTGAGGATGCGATCGCACCCGGCGCAAGGCGCTGCGCCATCCGGCGATTTCGGCGTCCCGCAGTGGTTCCGCCAAGGTCGATTCGAAGTTCGCGCCCGCTTGCGCCAATGCGGCGATTTCGGCGAGCGAGCCGTAGATGCCGCTGCCGAGCCCGGCGAGGCAGGCGGCGCCGAATGCGGTGGATTCCGTGATCCGGGGGCGAAGAATGGTGAGCCCCATGATGTCCGCGAGCCGCTGCATGAATAGGCCGTTCTGTGCCATGCCGCCGTCGACTTTCAGACTTACCGGCCGCATGCCGTCGGCGGCCATGGCATCGAGGAGGTCATAGGTCTGGTAGACCACGCTGTCGAGTGCCGCCCGGGCGATCTCTCCGCGGCTCGCGGCGCGGGTCAGACCGAGGATTGCGCCGCGCGCATCGGCATCCCAATACGGGGCTCCAAGCCCGGTGAATGCGGGGACCAGGTACACGCCGCCCGCATCGGCCACCGATGCCGCCAGCGATTCAACATCGGCGGCGCGCGAGATGAGCCCGAGCCCGTCGCGCAGCCACTGAATGGCGGCGCCGGCGGACAGGATCGATCCTTCCAGAGCATAGGTGACGGTGCCGTTGAGCTGGTAAGCAACCGTACTCAGCAGGCGATTCTTCGACGGCACCAGTTCACCGGCGGTGTTGAGCACGAGAAAAGCACCCGTGCCGTACGTACACTTGGCCTCGCCCGCAGCGAAGCAGGCCTGACCGACCAGCGCGGCTTGCTGGTCGCCCGCCACCCCGCGGATGGGCAACGCCTCCCCAAGCACCGCCGCGTCGGTGATGCCAAAATCGCCGGCCGTGTCGCGTACGTCGGGAAGACAGGCCATCGGCACGTTGAACAACTCGCACAACGCTTCGTCCCATCGACCCTTGCGGATGTCGTAAAGTGCGGTGCGGCTGGCGTTCGTGGCGTCGGTCACGTGCAGGCGGCCCCCCGTGAGCCGCCAGATGAGAAAGCTGTCGACCGTACCGAACGCGATATGGCCCGCCCTTGCTGCCTCGCGCGCTCCCGGTACACGGTCGAGTATCCAGGCAATCTTCGTGGACGAAAAATAGGGATCGAGCAGCAGTCCGGTCTTATGCGTGACTTCCGCCTCCACGCCGCCTTGGTTCAATTCGCGGCATCGCTCCGCGGTCCGGCGGTCCTGCCAGACGATGGCATTGAAGATCGGTACTCCGGTGCGTCGATCCCAGACGACGGTGGTTTCGCGTTGGTTCGTGATTCCGACGGCGGCGACCTTGGAGCGCGCGCCTGCGAGCTTTGCGAGCAACTTGCGGGTCGTCGACAACACGGTGGCCCAGATCACTTCGGCATCGTGTTCCACCCAGCCCGGAGCCGGGTATATTTGCTCGAAGGTTTGCTGCTCGAGGGCCACGGATTCGCCTTGAAAGGAGAAGCCCATCGCGCGGCTGGAACTGGTCCCTTGATCGATTGCCAGCAAGATTCCATCGGACATCGTGAAGCCCTCCTAAGCGTGACACGGAAGCGCGCGAATCCCCGTCAGTCGAAGTCGGTGGGTAGATCCGGGCGCTCGGCGTGTCGAAACATGAGCTCGATCTGCTCGGCGGTGGTGCGTCCCGCGGACAGCGCCGGCAATTCGCCCCGCGAGAAAAATGCGATTTCGCTGGTTTCGTGGCTCGGCCGGGCCGCTCCGCCGACAAGCTCGCAGATGAAGAACATCTTGTAAATCGAGTCGATGTGGCGCAACCGGTTACGCTTGCGGTAATCGTGGACGGCCGCAAGCTTCAGCGCGCGCGCTTCGAATCCGGATTCCTCCGCGATTTCCCTGGTCACGCATTCTGCGGCGGTTTGATTCACGTCCGCCCACCCACCGGGGAGAGTCCAGCCGCCGTCGCTCACTTCCCGCACCATGAGCACTCGCCCGTCGCGAAATGCCGCTCCGCGAACGTCGACCTTGGGGGTCGCGTAGCCCGCGTCGAGCTGGAACAGGTCGAGCACTTTGGCGGCGTCGCCGTCCGATCCATCTGCGACGAGCGCCGCCGCCAGCTCGCGTATGCGTTCATACCGCAGGCGATCGAAAGCATCCTCCGAGAACGTCAAGCCGATTTGCGCGATGGCCCGCAATTCGCGGCCCACCACCAACCATGTGGGCTCGCTCATCCGCCGGCACCGGCTACCGCACAGCTTGAATCCAGCAGCAATTCCCCGGTGGGCCCGGTACCCGTCAGCACGACGAAGCCGGGCCCGCTGCTGAATTGCATGCCGGCCACCACCAGGGTGTAGTCGCCCATGTGACGACGCGCGTCGGGCTTCAGACTGGCCAGCAGTTCGAAGGGGTTCGAACCATCCAGGCCTTCGCCGGTGATCCGCAGCCCGTCATAGGTCGATCCGGCAACGTTCAAGGGAGACCAAGTGTCGGTAAGGTGAGCCGCCGCGGCGCGCAGGGATTCGACCACATCCTGCCGCAAGCACTCGATGTGAATATGAAACTGGTCCTGGCTGCGGGAGCGCACGGTGTTCACTGCCAGGCCAATGGCGCTTCTGGCCACATCGTGGCCGACGTACCGGGTGATGAGATCGCGCGCGTGCCAGGCCTCGGCGAAATAATTGGGCGCATCGGGATCGAGCAGTTCGCGGCTATCGAGGCCCGCCATGGTCTGGGTGGGAATCAACAGGTAATGTGCGCCCCCTTTGCGGTCCGCAAGCACGGCATATCCGGAATTGCCCGTGTGCGAGTCGGCAAGGTAAACGCGCTCGCACGGCGCCGCGGCGTGGTGCTGCGACCAGTTCACGACACATTGCTCTTGCACAATCCGCCGCAGGGAGTCTCGGCCCGTGCCTATCTCCGGAGTATCGGTCGATGAGCCGGGATAGTTATTCTGGTGCGGAGGTCCGCCGCCCACGGCCGGCAATGCAAAGGCGGCGGCTGCGGCGGCGACTCCGGAAAATAAAAGTTTGCGTAGATTTATGGTCACGTTTGGTTCGTTCGGCTTGACTTTGGAGCTGCATCATTGCAAATCCGCGGCCAAATTTCGCCGTATTTCTCGAACGGTGCGGATCAGGCGAGGGGCTTCAAACCTGGGGACGGATGAGCGGAACGGCCCCATAGCGGCCCTTCAGATAATTCTTCGCGATCAGCTCGTGCTTGCGCGGACTGGATCGCAACAGCGGCAGGAGGCTGCTGGCGTGCTTGCCGTCGAGTTGCACCAGCCAGATCTCGTCACGCCGTAAAATGTCCAGATCCATGAGCGTCGTATTGTGGGTGGTGAGCAGGAGCTGGGCGCCCTTGCCCGATACCCGGGGATCGTTGATGAGGCATATCAAAAAACGCGCAACCAACGGATGCAGGCTTGCATCGAACTCATCGATGAGCAGCAATTTGCCGCTTTCGACCGCCTGCAGCAACGGCCCGAACAGTCCGATGAGCCGCTGGGTGCCCGCCGCCTCGAATACCGAATCCAACCACATCGGCGCCAATCCATCGCGGGCATACAGGAACTCGATCGATCGATGCGCGCTGTTCTGCCTGGGGAACCCGGCGCCGGACGGCGGACCCGGTTCGCCTCGCGACGGATCTTGCTCGGCGCAACGCATGTCGTCGACGTGGATATCGACGGCATTCAACAGCCCGAGCACCCGGGTCTTGAAGGACTCATCCTGTATCCGCGTCGCAATGCGGTTCACGTCGGACATATCGCCCGGAAACAGAATCTCCAGTTGGTGTTCGACCCAGTGCAGCAGAGGCGCAAGTTGTTCGGAGTTGAGCTGCGCGGCCGTCGTCAGAAACAGCGCCTTGGGCCGGGTCGCCTTGCGCCACATTTCACGCGGACCATTGAAATTGGGAGAAAAGGGAGCCCAGGAATCACGGTGCGCTGCCTCATCAAAACGGCGCTCGAACCAACGCTGCGATTTGCCGGTGCGATAGACGAGCAGCCGTTCGGATCGGATCCGCAGTGAGTCGTATGAAATTGCATACCGATAACGGACATGATCCAACAGTACGTCGATCTCGAAATCCGTCGCTTGCGTCGTGCTTGGACCGAATCGAAACGGCGTATGTCTTTCGCCGAACTGCGAATCGGAATAGCCGCTGGAATGCAGAATGAGATCGCGGAACGTCGCCAATGCGATGAGGAGATTGGTCTTGCCGCTGGCATTGGGCCCGAAGACGATGGCCGCCTTCGAAATCCTCGGCACCGCCTTCATGCCGGTTTTTATGAGATGCGTCGACTCATGCGTCCGGTCGGACGACGTCGAAAAGCTGAATGACTGTTCATCCAAGAACGAACGGAAATTCCGAAACCTGAACCCGATTAGCATGCGGTCCTTCCATTGATGCATCGAGCCAAGCGGCATTTCCACAGTGTGTTCAATGCCGCATTCTGATTGTACCTGTGGTTCGCCATCGATTTCTTGCGGTCATGCCAAACGTCTATTGCAATGCAACAGGAAGGTCGGGCCGCTATTGAGCGGTGAATCGGGAACTCAATAGGTGGCGAGGCTGACCGTATCCGTGACTTCATCGACACTGAAGCCGATCGGGGTCGCGATGATTGGCGTACGCTCCTTGCCCCCCAGCCAGCTCTGCAGAGCCTCGCACGGCATGGGCCTGGCGTAGAGATATCCCTGGGCGATATCGCATCCGAAGGCCCGCAGCCGCTGCGCGGCGACTTCGGTTTCGATGCCTTCGGCAACCACTTTCATGCCCAGGCTATGACCCATGTCAATCGCCGAGCGAACCACGGCCGCGTACTCGGCGTCCGACTCCAATCCCTGCACGAAGCTACGGTCGATTTTGACCTCGTTGGCCGGCATCCGCGCCAGATGGCTGAGGGACGAGTAACCGGTGCCAAAATCGTCGATCGAGAGGTTGACGCCCAGTGCGGCGAGCGCATCGAGCATGCTCAACGCTTGATTGGGGTCCTCGATGAAGCCGCTTTCCGTCAATTCGAGCGTGAGCAAGGACGGCGGCAATTGATGGCGGGTGAGGAGGCCGGCCACGCGGGCATCGAACCGTACATCAGCAATGTCGTCCGCGCTGATGTTGACCGCCAAGGGCAGGCAGTTGCCCGCTCGGTGCCATTCCGCCGCCTGCCCGATCGCGCGATCGAGTGTCCAGCGGGTGACGCGCCGAATGAATCCGGTCTGCTCGGCAAATGGCACGAACGCCGCCGGACTCAGCAATCCCCGGGTGGGGTGCTGCCACCGCAATAGAACCTCGGCGCCCGCGACACGGCCGGTCGCCATTTCGATTTTCGGCTGGTAGAAGAGCCGCAACTCGTCGTGCTCCACCGCATGCCGGAGTTCGCCCAGCAACGACAGTTGATCGCGGGCAGCGGGGTCGAGGGCTTCTTCGTACATCGCCAGCGGGCGCTTCTCGCGCCGCGCCTGCTCGAGCGCCAAATCCGCACAACGCAGGAGATCATCCGCCGCCTGCGCATTGATGAGCGAGGCGGCGAGCCCGATGGTCGCGCTGATATCGATGGGCTGCGCTTCGACGACCACGGGTTCGGATAGTGCGAGGAGCAGCGACGTTCCCCACGCTTGCAGACCTTTCGGATCACGAAGGCGGGTAAACGCGGCGAACTGATCGGCGGCGAGCCGGGCAACAGCCGATGTGATGCTCGGCACGGAACTGAGCCGAGACGCCACATTGGCGAGCACGGCGTCCCCCACCGAGTATCCGAGATGCTCGTTGATGCGGCGGAAACGATTCAGGTTGATCACAGCGACGCCGATGGACGATCCCGCGGCGGCGGTCAATGCTTCGCGTAGATTGTCACTGAACGCAGTGCGATTCATGAGTCCCGTGAGCGTGTCCTCGTAGGCGAGTCGCCGGATCGATTGATCGCGGCTCATTAACGCGCTCTGCATCAGCTGCAATCCCTCCGCGAGGACGCCCAGTTCGTCGCTGCGTTGTAGTTTGAGCACGACATCGTAGGTGCCGCCGCGAATTTGATGCACGGACTCCGTCAATTCCTGCAGCGGCCGCGTGATGTTTCGCGCGATCCAGAATGCGGCCCAGCCGAAGCCGATCACGCTCACGCCAGCGATCCAGAACAGCGTGGTGGTAAGCTTCTCGAAAGGGGCTCGTGCATCGGCGAGCGACCTCTCCAGGTTATGCTTCGACTCGGGCCTCTCCAGGCCCGGCAGCATCGTGGGTTGAGCCGCAATCTCGCTGAGACGAGAGCCCAGCGCGGCCACCGGATCGGAGGTCACGACATTCTCCCAAATGTCGCCGGAGTGCATCAGCAAGGAAACTTCCAAGCCGCTGATTTTCGTCAAGCCGTTCGCGGCGTTCTGATCGAGTTCGAAACCCATGATGATCCAGGCGACCGGCAATGGGCTTTTGACCTCGACCGCAACCAGCTGGTAGATCTTTCCGTTGTCGACCATGACGCTTGGGGCGCTTTCCGGCGAGGTCGCGTCCCGCTGCAACGTTTCGATCGGAAAATGGGCGCCCACGGCCGCACGCGATCCGGAGGCAGCCATCACTTTGCCCTCGAGCGAGGTCAATACGACCATCGCCGCGCCGATGCGCATTCCGCCGTTTTCCAGCGCGGAGACCAAGGTGTCGGTATCGCGTTCCGATACGGCCTCCCGGAACGCATAGTCATCCGCGACTCCGCGTGCAGCCAGAGTCAAGAGACGACGGTTGCTTTCGAGCTGCCGCTTTACGGCGCGCTCGGCGTTGACGCGGTTGGCGAATGATACGGAGCCCAAAGCGGCGGCCAGCACCGCCGTGAGCAGGAGCAAAAAGGTGAGCGCGATTCGCGTGCGTAGCGACATGATTCCGTTTGCCCGGGCCAGGCCGCGGGTGGCCCGTCAAGGTCCAAATAAGGCCTAGGTTAGACGGGTCCGCCAATATGGGCTGTGCGCTCGAACACAATATCCCCTTGCCGAGGCCTCAACCTCCTCTGGCTCGGATTTTAGGCGTGAGTTAACGCCCGAGGCCGCATACTATACGCGGCCTCATGCCTACCGCACGCCTCGATAAAGTTTCCTTGAGCTTCGGGCTCAAGCCTCTGTTGGATAACGCCGCCCTGCAAATCCGCAAGGGTGAGCGCGTCTGCCTGCTCGGCCGCAATGGCGAGGGAAAGTCCTCGCTGCTGCAGCTGATTACCGGCACCATCGTTCCGGACAGCGGTGAGGTATGGGTGAGACCGGGCGTCAGGGTCGCCAGCCTCGCGCAGGAGGTTTCTCCCGCCAGCGACGAATCCGTCCTCGACGTGGTCATGGGCGGCATCTCGGGCGGTGGAATCGACGGTGATTGGCAGGCCGCGCTGCAGGTCGATCAGGTGATATCGCGGCTGGAACTCGATCGCGACGCACCCATGAGCGCATTGTCCGGGGGCTGGCGGCGGCGCGTAATGCTCGGCCGGGCGTTGGTCTCGGAGCCCGATCTTCTGTTGCTCGACGAACCCACCAACCATCTCGACATCGAGGCCATCACCTGGCTCGAGGACATGATGATCGAGTTCGAGGGCGCCCTGTTGTTCATCAGCCATGACCGGGCCTTTGTGCGCCGCCTGGCGACGCGCATCGTGGAACTCGACCGCGGCCAGCTGCGCGCGTGGCCCGGCACCTACGATGATTACGTGCTGCAGAAACGCGCCGCGCTGGAAGTCGAAGCGAAGCATGCGGCGCTGTTCGACAAAAAGCTGGCTCAGGAAGAGGTATGGATCCGCAAGGGCGTTCAGGCGCGCCGCACGCGCAATGAGGGCCGGGTGCGGGCTCTCGAACAATTGCGGATTCAGCGCAGCGAACGCCGCGAGCGCATCGGGCAGGTCGACGTGCGGGTCCAGGAAGCCGGGCCGTCCGGCAAGCTCGTATTCGAAGCGGTCGATGTGACGATGGCCTTCGGCGCCGCTCCCATCATCAAGGATTTCTCCGCGCGCATCATGCGCGGCGATCGGATTGGAATCATCGGGCCGAACGGATGCGGCAAGTCGACGCTGATCAAGCTGTTGGTGGGCGAACTGGAACCGTCGGCGGGAACGATTCGCCGCGGCACATCGCTGATGCCCGCCTACTTCGACCAGCAGCGCGAGCAGCTCGATCCGTCGAAGTCCATCATGGACAACGTCACCGGCGGCAGCGGCGAGACCATCACCATCGACGGACAGGCGCGGCATGTCTCGAGCTATCTGCGGGATTTTCTGTTTCCGCCGGAGCGTTTGCACGCCCCCGTCAGCATGCTGTCCGGCGGCGAGCGTAATCGCCTTCTGCTGGCACGGCTGTTCGCGAAGCCAAGCAATCTGCTGGTGATGGATGAACCCACCAACGATCTCGATGCCGAAACTCTCGATCTACTCGAAGAGATGGTCGCCGAGTACGCCGGAACCTTGCTGCTGGTCAGTCACGACCGAGCCTTCCTCGACAATGTCGTCACCAGCACGCTGGTGTTCGAGGGCGGCGGCCGCGTGAACGAGTATGTCGGCGGCTACAGCGACTGGCTGCGCCAGCGCCGGGCGATAGCCGTCGCCGCCAAGGCGCCGCCGCCGCGTTCCGCCCAGTCGCAGTCACAATCGACACCGGCTGCGGCACGCCCGCCACCTGCGCGCGGCAGCACCGGGGCGAAGACCCGCAAGCTCTCGTACAAAGATCAGCGCGAACTCGACGCCATGCCCGCCGCGATCCAGCTTCTCGAGGTGGAACAGGCCGAACTCACCGCCGCCATCGGGGATCCCGAACTATTCCGCCGCGATCCGGCCGCCGCAAACGCCGCGGTACAGCGACTGCAGTCGGTGCAGCAACAGCTGGAATCCGCGTTCGCGCGGTGGGAAGCCCTCGAATCGGCAGCAAGTCCCTAACGTCGCGGGCGGCCGCGACCCATCAGATCGCCGGGATTGGGCAAGGATCCGCCGGCGGAATCGGGAATGACCAGCGAGGATGCCTGCTCGCGACGGATCTCCTGCAGTTCCCGCATGGTCTGCTGCACCGCCTGCTCGGCGGCGTCGCCGAATTTCGCGATTGCACCATCCAGCGTCGGAGAATCCAGTTCAAAGGTGATGGGTACGGCGCCCATCGGTGTCATGACCTGCGCTTGGCCGACGAAGATGACGGGGCGCGCGGCGTCGGGCGTTCCATCCGCCGTGACGGGGGTCAACCGGCGTATGGTGCCCACCCGCCGATCGGTGAAGGTCTCCTCGCGATAGATCTGCGTCATGTCCATGGTTGCCTGGCGGCCATTACCGGCGGAGCTCATACGGGGTCACCCTTTGAAGATAGCCGAAACGCTCACAAGAGTAACCCTAGCAGTTTCTACGAGGAAGTCGACAGGCACACCGGGCACACTGGAACCTGGCACCTGCACCCCTTCGGGGACGCCCTGATACGATAGGCAGCTTGACAGTTCCCGACACAATTCGAAAGGTCCCGCCCTGGACCACGCTGCTCGGCGTCGCCCTGTTCGGCCTGGCGCTTTACTGGCTGCATCACGTGCTGGCCCAGTATCACTGGCAAGACATCCTCGCCCATCTGCACGCCATCCCGATGTGGCGGTTTTTGGCGGCCGTGGCGCTCGCCTGTTCTGGCTACGGTTGCCTGACATTGTACGATGCACTGGGCCTGAGGTTCGCCGGCGCCCGTGTGCCCTATCCACGGCTGGCGCTGATCTCGTTCATGGGCTACGCCATCGGCCACAACGTGGGGCTCAACACGGTAAGCGGCGGCGCCATTCGATATCGCGCGTACTCGCCGTTGGGCCTGACGGCGAAGCAAATCGGTACCGTCATCGCCTTCGGCACGCTGACGTTCGTGCTGGGCGCGGCGGTGCTCCTGGGGCTGTCCCTGTTATCGCACGCCCGCTTGTCGGGATCGCTCTTGCACCTCCATCCGGCCGTGGTGCTCCTGGCGGGTTGCCTGCTGCTGGGCGGCGTCGGATCCTACCTTTGGCTGGCGTTTTCCCGACACGAGACGCTGCGCTACAAAAGACTCGTGATCCCGGTGCCGAGCGGGCGTGTCGCGGTGGCGCAAATCGCCATCGCGAGTGCGGATCTGTTATGCGCGGCCGGCGTCCTCTACGTGCTGCTGCCGCCGCAGGCGGCCATCGGTTTCGTCGAATTTGCGGGCCTGTATCTCATCGCCATCAGCGCCGGCATCATCAGCAACGTTCCGGGCGGCGTGGGCGTGTTCGAGTCCGTGTTGCTGTTGATATTCCGGTCCGTGCCGCCCGATCACTTGTTGGGGGCACTGCTCGCCTATCGCATCATCTATTATTTCGGACCCTTCGCGGTGGCGCTGGCCCTGCTGGGAGGGCACGAGATATGGATTCATCGCGGACCCATGGTGCGAATGGGAAGGCTGGGACGAACCTGGCTCAGCGCCGTAACTCCGCAGGCCATCGGGATCGTCGTGTTCGGCGCGGGTGCCGTGTTGCTGTTTTCCGGCGCTACGCCTGCGATCAGCGATCGATTGCTCGGGCTGAGGCACTTTGTCCCCTTACCCATCCTCGAACTGTCGCACCTGCTCGGCAGCGCCGTCGGCGTCGGTCTGATGGTGCTGGCAAACGGGCTGTATCGCCGCCTCGATGCGGCATGGTGGCTGACGATTTGGCTGCTGTGTGCCGGCGTTCTATTGTCCCTGCTCAAGGGCTTCGACTACGAGGAGGCCTTTGTCCTGGGGGTGGTGATCGTGCTGCTGGTGTCCGCGCGGACGCGCTTTCAGCGCCGCGCCTCGCTCATCGAACAACGTTTTTCGGGGCCCTGGATTGCTGCGGTGCTGGTGGTCCTCGGGGCCGCCGTTTGGTTGGTGCTGTTTGCGTACCGCCACGTGCCGTACGAAAAGGATCTGTGGTGGCAATTCGAGTTCGAGGCATCGGCACCGCGCAGTTTGCGCGGCCTGCTGCTGGCCGCCATGATTGCCGCGGCGTACGGAATGTGGCGCTTGCTGCGTCCGTCGAAGCCGCCCCCGTCGGCTCCGAGCGCGGACGAACTGCAACAAGCCGAGATCTTGATCGCGAATGGCAACGATACCAACGCCAACCTGGCTCTCCTCGGCGACAAGCACCTCATGTTCAACGACGATCGAACCGCGTTCATCATGTACCAGGCGTCGGGCGGCAGCTACGTGTGCATGGGCGACCCCGTGGGACCGGCCGTGCAGTGCGAACCGCTGGCCTGGGATTTTCTGGAATTCTGCGATCGTCTGGCGGTCTCCCCGGTGTTCTACCAGGTCGCTCCCGACAATCTGCCGCTGTACATCGACCTGGGGATGACCCTGACCAAGCTCGGCGAAGAAGCACGCGTTCCCCTGCGCGCTTTCTCGCTGGAGGGGCCCGGCCGCGCCGACTTGCGGCAATCGCATCGCCGAGCCGGCCGCGACGGCGCGGAATTCAGCGTAATCCCGCGCAGTGAGGTGCCGGGCGCCATGCCCGATCTGCGCGCCGTATCGGATTCATGGCTCGCGGAAAAGCAAGCCGGAGAAAAGCGCTTTTCCTTGGGATATTTCAACGAAAGGTATCTGTCGCATTTTGATTGCGGGGTCGTGCGGCGCGCCGGCGTCATCGTGGCGTTTGCGAATCTGTGGCGCGCCGGCATGGACATGGAACTGTCCGTGGATCTGATGCGCTACAGCGATGCCGCCCCGAAGGGGGTGATCGATTTTCTGCTGGTGGAGTGCATGCTGTGGGGCAAGGCGCAGAAATATCAGTGGTTCAGCCTCGGGATGGCGCCGCTTTCCGGGCTGGAGGAACACGCACTTGCACCGACTTGGCACAAGGTGGGGCGCCTGGTACAGCGCTACGGTGAAACGTTCTATCACTTTGATGGTCTACGAAAGTACAAGGAAAAATTCCTGCCGGTTTGGCGGCCGCGCTATCTTGCCGCGCCGGGAAGATTCGGCGTCGCGGGCGCGCTGCTCGATGTGACATCACTCATTTCGGGCGGCGTCGGCAAGGCCTTGAAGAAGTAGCGAAGGTAGGAGCTTGTCTGAGTACAAAAGGAAGCCGGCGCTGCGAAATGGCGGCGCTGTGTGTAGGTTTGGCCGCGACCGCATTTGCGCTCACCACCCGTGCCGTGGCGCCGCCCGCGCCGACGACGCCGGCGGCGGAAGTATTCAACTACGGCCCTTTCGGAACGGTTAGCGTTTACCGCGGCCGCGGCGATCCCCGTAATGTCGTGCTGTTCGTCTCGGGCGACGGCGGATGGAATCTGGGCGTGGTGTCGATGGCGCGGCGACTCGCCGACAAGAACTCGGTGGTGGCGGGCATCGATATTCGCCACTACCTCGCGCAGCTCGAAGAGGTGGGACAGGAGTGCGTGTCGCCTGCGGCCGATTTCGAGAACTTGAGCCACTACCTGCAATCGAAGTTGGGACTGAAGAGATACCTGCAGCCCACACTCGTAGGCTACTCATCCGGCGCCACGCTGGTATATGCGACTCTTGCGGAATCTCCCGAAGGATTGTTCAAGGGCGCGCTCAGCATCGGCTTCTGCCCCGACCTCGATTTGAAGAAGCCCGTATGCGCAGGGGAGGGGCTGCAAGCGAGCCCGCGGCTCGATTCCAAGGGATTGCTGAAGGGGGTCGATTTCCTGCCGGCGCAAAAACTCTCCGGTAAATGGATTTCCCTGCAGGGCGAGACTGACCAAGTCTGTCCCGCAGCGCCGACGCAGAAGTTCATCGCGGCCGTTCCCGGCGGCGAAATCGTGATGCTGCCCAAGGTGGGTCACGGTTTTTCGGTTGCGAAGAATTGGGCGCCACAATTCGAGGCGGCGTACGATCGGTTGACCGCGTCGGCTCCTCCGCCAACCGCGACGGCGCTGCCTGCGCCGGTGGCGGACTTGCCGTTGATCGTCATTCCCGCCGCGGGCCGCGGTCCCGGCGAGTGGTTCGCGATCTTTCTCACCGGCGACGGCGGATGGGTGGGACTCGACAAGGGTGTGTCGAAGGAACTGGCGAGACACAACATTCCCATCGTCGGCTGGGACTCATTGAAATACTTTTGGTCGCCGCGCACACCCGAGGGCGCCTCGAAGGATCTTGACCGCGTGCTGCGTCACTTTTCCCGCAAATGGGGCAGATCGCATGCTCTGTTGATCGGATATTCCCAAGGCGCCGACACCATGCCCTTCATGGTCAATCGGCTACCGGCGGGGACGCGCCGGATGGTGGGGTTCACGACCCTGCTCGGGATCAGCGACAATGCGGTGTTCGAGTTCCACGTGGCCAACTGGCTCGGCGAGGCGGCCAAGGGGCTGCCGACGGCACCGGAGCTGGAAAAATGGAGCGGATCGCCCTATCTCTGCTTATACGGGCACGACGACGCGGACTCCGCCTGCGAACAACTGACAGGCCATGATGGGAGCGCCCTCGTCATGCCCGGCGGGCATCACTTCGGCGGAGGCTATGTCGAGATCGCGCAGCAGATCCTGAACCGCTTGCCCGCCGAGTAGCGGCGCGGCCTCCCACGGGGCCCGCTATCCGGCGCCGAACTCGCGCTCGATCTTGGCCACGGCATCGCGCATCTTCGGCAGGAATTGATCGACCGCGGTGCGCAGCGGCACCGCGGTCGCGGCATACCTCACCGAAATGGTCGCCAACACCCGATCCTTGGAGCGAACCGGAACGGCAAGACTCGTCTCTTCGGAGACTCGCCGCGCACGCTGCGCCATGCCGAAGCCCTGCGTCCTCGTCTCGTTGAGGATACGTTCGACCTCGGTACGGCTTCGGATCAACCGGTCCTCCGGCAGCGACGAACGTGACAATAATTCGAGGAGAGTTTCGCGCTGCTGCGGCGTGCAGTACGCGAGATAGGCGCGCCCGGCCGCCGAGGTCAGCATGGGAACACGGATGCCCGCGCCGTATTGCTCCAATGCCAACGGGCTCTGCCGATCCGTTGTCTCGCGAATCACCATTGCCGTGCCCGAGGGCGTCGCAATCGCGATCGGCCACACGATGGCGGCGCAAAGCGCCGCGAGATGCGGCTTGGCGATGTGCGCCACCATGGCTTCATCGTCGAAGCCGTCGGCCAATGCGCGAACCATGATGGTCGGACGATAGCAGTCATCGTAGGAGTCGCGTTCGATATAGCCGGCGAGACGCAGTGTCTCGAGAATGCGGTACGTCGTCGTTCGCGGCAGACCCACCGCATTGGCCAGCGTGTTGATGGCCGCGCGTTCCAGACGATTTAACTCCGTCAGCACCTCGAGTCCGCGATTGAGTGCTCTGATGGGACGAGTTGATTCGCGCCCAGCCTCATCGTTGGCGGCGTCGTTGTGCGATTCTACAAGGGGATTGACCTGTGCATGCATAGGGGGAGCTTTCCTCGAATAAAGTCGCTACGCCCGAATTGTACAATTTAGGGCCCGCCAAAACAGGCACAGAGCGTGTAGGGATTTTCTGACGCGCACCGGGGCCCGACCCCGTAGTAAGCCTATGACTGAGGAAACCGCCCGAAGTGCCTCACGCCGGGCAAGTTCCGGAATGCGCAACCCGAGGGTGTCCCGCTTCAGCTACAATTTGCGGCCGTTTTGTGCTGAATCAGGAAGCATGTCCACCATGTCGGAAACACTTGAACCCACTCCCGTGGAAGCGGTCATCATCGGGGCGGGCCCCGTCGGACTGTTTCAGATCTTCGAACTCGGGCTCTTAGGCATCAACGCGCATATCATCGATTCGCTGGCCCAACCGGGTGGACAATGCACGGAACTGTATCCGGATAAGCCGATTTACGACATCCCCGCGCTGCCCATCTGCGGCGCCCAGGAATTGATCGACAGGCTGGTCGAACAGGCGAAGCCTTTCAAGGCCACATTCCACCTCGGGCAGGAGGTGACGGAAGTGCAACCTCTGCCGGACGGCAGGATTCTGGTCGCTACTTCGACCGGTACGCGCCTCAGTGCCGGAGCGGTGGTGATCGCCGCGGGCGTGGGCTCGTTTCAGCCGCGACGGCTGGCGCTGCCGGGCATCGAGGAATTCGAGGGCAAGAGCGTTCATTACCGCGTGAAGGCCGCAGCCGAGTTTTACGGCCGCGATCTCGTGATTTGCGGGGGCGGCGATTCCGCGCTCGATTGGACGGTGGCCCTGTGCGAAAAGGCCCGCTCGCTGACGCTGGTGCATCGTCGTGCTGAATTTCGCGCGGCGCCCGCCACGGTGGCCCGGATGCGCGAGCTGGTCGCCGCCGGCAAAATGCAGCTCCTCGAGGGAAATGCGGCGGCGGTCCACAGCGAGCGGCATGCCGACGGAACGTCGAAGCTCACCGGCGTCATCGTGCAGGCCCACAATGGAGAAACGACGTTCCAGGTCGCCGCCGACCGGGTGCTCGCGTTTTTCGGGTTGCATCCGAAGCTCGGCCCGATTGCCGAATGGGGACTCGAGCTCGAGAGGAAAGCGCTCAAGGTGGATACCGAAAAGTTCCAGACCAGCGTGCCCGGGATTTTCGCGATCGGCGACATCAATACCTACCCCGGCAAGAAGAAGCTGATTTTGAGCGGGTTCCACGAGGCGGCGCTCGCGGCCTTCGCCATTCAGCACCACTTGTTCCCCGAGAAGCGGCAGTTCCTGCAGTACACGACCACGAGCCCCATCATGCAGAAGCGGCTGGGTGTCGCCGGAACCGAGGCGCACTGACCGATGAATCAGTTGCTCGAGGATCTCGTCAAGGTGATGACGCTCGAGCGGCTCGAATTGGATCTATTCCGCGGCGAGAGCCGGGACATCGGCAGTCCGCAGGTGTTCGGCGGACAGGTGCTGGGTCAGGCACTGACGGCCGCAACCGCGACCGTCGAGAACCGCATGGTGCACTCGCTGCATGCCTACTTCCTGCGGCGCGGCGACTTCAATTCGCCCATTGTGTACGAAGTCGACCGTGCGCGCGACGGCAACCATTTCTCGACGCGCCGCGTCGTGGCGATACAACACGGTGCGCAAATTTTCAACATGTCGGCATCGTTCCAGACGGACGAACAAGGCCCGGCTCACCAGTCGACGATGCCCGAGGTTCCGGCTCCCGAAGGGCTTCCGGATCTGGTCTCCCACTATCGCGAGATCATGCCGACGCTTCCTCCCGGTCTGCGCCGCGTGCTCGAGCAGAAGCGTCCATTCGAGTTTCGCCCCACGCAGCCGCCGAGCTTTCTCAACCCGGAAGGCGCCACTCCGCAGCGAACCATCTGGTTTCGCGCCGTTGCGCCGCTGCCGGACGACGAAGCTCTGCACCGATGTTTGCTGGCGTATGTGTCCGATTTCCATCTCCTCGATACTGCCTTGATGCCGCACGGAACGCTGACGCGCTTCAAGAACTTCGTGATGGCCAGCATCGATCATGCCATGTGGTTTCATCGCAGCGTCCGCGTGGACGACTGGCTCTTGTATTCCACCGACAGTCCGAGCGCCGGCGGAGCGCGCGGATTTACCCGAGGCAGCCTGTTCGCGCGCGACGGGCGGCTGGTCGCCAGCACGTCGCAGGAAGGATTGATTCGAATGAGTGCTCCTTGAAAGCCATCATCATCATTCTGCTCGTGGTGGGCGCCCTCGTGGGCGGCATCCTGACGTTGCGCAGCACCCGCAACGCCGGCATGCCGGGCAAAGATGTGCTGGATCGAGCCAAGGAGCGGGGGCGTGCGCAGGCGGCAAAGGACGATGCGGAATCGGGCCGCTAGTCGGCCTGCGTCCGCGACAGTTCCCAAACTTCCCGCGGGAGCACGAACAGATGGCAATCCCACCAGCGGTTCTTGGCGCGCCGATGCTTGCGAAACACCGCTTCCCAGCGCATGCCGATTTTTTCGAGCACGTGAATGGACGCCTTGTTGTTCACGTCGACCGTCGAGATGATCCGGTCGGCTCGCAAATCAAAAAATGCCGCATCGATCAGCGCCAGCGCAATCTCGGTGGCGTAGCCCTTTCCCCAATCGACCAGCC
>JAXDQI010000234.1:0-5838 GCA_034667965.1 Gammaproteobacteria bacterium | reverse complement strand
ATCGTCATCGGCCAATCGATGACCATGCTGACTTTCCAGATATCGCGCTCGCTCGGCCGCGAATGGAATGCTGGTGATGAGATCATCGTTACTCGCATGGATCACGAGGGCAATGTTTCGCCCTGGCTTAAGCTGGCGGAGGAGCGCGGTCTGACGGTTCGCTGGCTGCCTATTAACCGCGACAGCTGGCGTATTGAACCGGAGGATCTACGTCCGCTGTTGTCGAATAAGACGCGTCTGCTGGCGTTGAACTACGCCAGCAATATGACGGGCTCCATCAATCCGGTGGCCGAACTAACCTCGCTCGCCAAGGATGCCGGCGCGCTGGTCTACGTGGATGCCGTGCAGTTCGTGCCGCACAGGCTTGCCGACGTGGCGGCCCTCGGCTGCGATTTTCTGGCCTGCTCATCCTACAAGTTCTTTGGGCCTCACCTGGGCGTGCTTTGGGGGCGGGACAAACTCCTGTCGGATCTCTATGCCTTCGCGGTGCGCTGTGGCCCCGAAGCGCCGCCTGGGCGACACGAGACAGGTACGCCGCAAACAGAACTCCTTGCCGGTTTGGCCGCCGCGGTCGACTACTGGGTGTGGCTGGGCGAGCAGACCGGCGCCAGCGGCTCGCGGCGCGAGAAAATAAGGCACGCGTACCAGGCGGCGGAGGACTACGAAACGCCGCTGACGCAGCGACTAATCGACGGGCTGCTGGCGATACCTGATGTTCAAATTCGAGGCGTCTCGAAAACTCATTCGCTGACCGAGCGCGTACCTACAGTCTCGATCACCCATCCCGGCCATCGCTCCTCGACACTCGCGCGGGCTCTCGCGCGAGAGGGGATCAACGTATGGTCCGGTCATAACTATGCGTTCGAGCTGGCCAAGTACCTTGGCCTCGACGAAGAAGGGGTGTTGCGCATCGGGCTGGCTCACTACAACACAGCGGCGGAAGTTGATCGGATCGTGCAATCGTTGAAGATGCTGCTGCAATCGCGCGCTTGAGGTTTTTTGCCCACAAGCGCGCGTGCGACGCTCGGACAACATAGAAGATTAAGAGAGGGATGATTCATGACGAGAAGTAAACAGCGAAAAATCCGCCGCAGCATGCAGCCCGATGTGGCGCGGCCGCAGCCCCGGCGACATTCCTTGCTCGTAAGGGGGCTTCCGTTAGCGACGGCGATCATCGCCTGCTTGAACACGGCCCACGCCCAGGAAGCGGGGTCTTCGGGCACACTCGAGGAAGTCGTCGTTACGGCGCAGAAGCGCACTGAGAGTCTGCAAAACGTGCCGCTCAGCATCACGGCGCTGGGTACGCAACAGCTGGAGGATCTGCACGTGCAGAACTTCGACGATTACGTCAAGTATCTGCCGAGCGTGACTATCAAGACCGTGGGACCGGGGCAAGACAAAGTCTATATGCGCGGAGTATCCAGCGGCGGCGATGGGGTTCATTCGGGAACATTACCGAGCGTCGGCGTCTATCTGGACGAGCAACCTGTCACGACAATCCAGGGTGTGCTCGACATCCATGTGTACGACATCGCGCGCGTCGAGGCGCTGGCTGGACCGCAAGGGACATTGTACGGCGCGAGCTCCGAAGCCGGGACCCTGCGTATCATCACGAACAAGCCGGAGTTCGATGTACTGAAGGGAGCCTACGACATTCAAGCCAATGACGTGGCACACGGCAGCCCAGGCTACTCGGGCGAGGGCTACATCAACATTCCCATCAATTCGGCCGCGGCGATCCGGCTGGTCGGCTGGTACAAAAAGGACGGGGGGTACATCGACAACGTTCCGGGCTCATTGACCTATCCGGCGACTTATTCCAACGGCGCACCCGGAACCGGGTTTGTCCTCAACAACGGTCCGGCACCGAGCAATTCAGCTCCGAATACGCGATATTTTGGCACTGCGAAGAACGACTACAACGACGTAGAGACCTTTGGTGCGCGCGCGGCGTTGCGTATTGCACTTGGCGATCACTGGACGATTACGCCCACGGTCCAGGGCCAAGAGGTTACGGCCCATGGCATCTTTGCGATGGAGCAGACCAAATCGGTGCCTGGATACCCAGGATTGTATCCGACGCTCGGCAATCTGCAGGTGCAGCACTTCAATCAGGAACTCCAGACGGACGACTGGACCCAAGCGACGCTCACGATCGAGGGCAATATCAGCAACTTCGACCTGACCTACGCGGGTGGCTTCCTGCACCGCAATTCAACGGCGACGGGCGATTACGCCGACTATTCGCTGGCGTATGAGATCATGTACCAGAACGGGCCAAAGTATCATACCGACAACGCGGGCAACCCCCTCAGCCCGACTCAGAACATCAGGGACACCGATAGCTACAAGATGTCGAGTCACGAGCTGCGTGTCTCGACGCCGAAGGATTTTCCGGTACACGCCACGTTCGGCGGCTTCACTCAGCTGCAGACCGACGCCTATCTGCAGAACTACGCCATCCAAGGCCTCGCCGATGACCAAAGCGTGACCAATTGGCCGGGCACTTACTATTTGACCAATGAGCGGCTGATCAAGCGCAACAACGCGGGCTTCGGCGAGGTGACGTGGGACGTGACCTCCCACATGAGCCTGCTCGGCGGCCTTCGTTACTATACGTACACGAATTCGGTACAAGGGTATTCGGGCTTCAAGTCGGCGCAGGCGCTGTGCACGAACCCGACGCAGGGCGGCCTATATGCCGACCCCTGCCAAAATCGATACCAGGTCGCGACCGGCAGCGGTACGACGCCGAAGTTTACCGCTACCTATAAGTTCGACGATCAGCGGCTGGTGTATGCGACCGTCTCGAAGGGATTCCGTCCGGGTGGAACCAACACGATTGGGCCTCAATACCAGTCCGACACGCTGGAGAATTACGAGCTGGGTTGGAAAACCAGCTGGCTGGGTAACTCACTGCGCGTCAATGGTGCAATCTTCGAAGAGGACTGGAAGAACTTCCAGTTTTCCTACCAGGGACCGAACGGCATCATTATCAACAGAAACGCAGGCGGTGCGCGTATCCGTGGTTTCGAGACGTCGATCGACTGGGCGGCCACTAGCTCGCTGACGTTTGGCGGGGGCTTCTCTTTTCTGAACCCGATATTGACGGTGCCATACTGTAAGTATCCGGATCAGAACGGCGGCATCCAGACCGCGACCTGCTTCGACTACAGCAGCGGCTCGCCGGTCGCGAAACCCTATGGGGCGCCTGCCGGACAGCAACTGCCGACCACGCCGAAGTTCAAAGGTAATCTCACCGCACGGTACAATCTCCCCTGGGCCAGCGAATGGCAGCCACATGTTCAAGGTTCGTTGGTGTACCAGTCAGCGGTTTGGGCGGATGTGCGCACGGTGCAGCGCGAGATCCTCGGCCAGCAGCCTGCCTACGCGCTGGTCGACGCAAGCATCGGCGCGGAGAAGGGCGGGCTCGGGGTAGAGTTGTTCATCAACAATGTGTTCGACCGGTTGGCCGAGAACTATCGTTATGCCGAGTGCAACCCGTCCGTTTGCGGAGCGCAGGCGGTTTACGCCAACGTTTACAAGCCGCGCCTGATCGGGGTGAAGTTTGCGCAGAAGTTCTAGCCGACCATCGCGGACTCGATCCTGAAGAAGGCCGCGCCTCGAGCGCGGCCTTCTTCCAACGAAATGGGAGTCTTTGCATGAATTACCGGCGCTTGTCCAATGCCACTGCCGTGGCGATCTTCACGTGCCTGACGCTATTCGCAGGCCTAGAGGCCGCCGGCACGGAGGCGCCAGTCAAGGATTTCGCTGCCGCCCGTGGGGATCGGACCACCGGTTGGCTTCCCCAAACTCGCTCGGAAGTGCTGGCGCGCAACGGCGTCGTCGCCACTAGTCAGCCTTTGGCAGCCCAAGCAGGCCTGCAAATCCTCAAGCAAGGCGGAAACGCGTTCGACGCCGCAGTTGCCACCGCTGCGGTCATGAATCTTGTCGAGCCGGTAAGCGCCGGTGTCGGCGGAGACGTTTTTGTCATTGCGTGGGTGGCGAAGGAGAAGAAGCTCATCGCCCTGAACGCAAGCGGACGCGCACCCTCGGGCGCCACACCTCAACATCTCGCGGAGCGAGGCTACAAAGACCACATGCCGCTGCACGGAATAGAATCGGTAACGGTTCCGGGGGCGGTCGACGGCTGGGACATGTTGCTCAAGCGCGCCGGTACCATGACATTCAAGGAAACGCTGGAGCCGGCTGCGACTCTCGCCGAGCAGGGATTCGGCATCACGGAACGTATCCATAATGATTGGATCTACGGCGCGACGGTCTTGGCCAACGATCCCGACTCGGTGAACACATACTTGGTGAATGGACGGCCGCCGCAAACTTACGACCTGTTCCGCAATCCGGACCTCGCGCGCACATTTCGGCTGCTGCAGACGCAGGGTAGGGACGCCTTCTACAAAGGCGAGATCGCGAAGGCGATCGTGGCCAAGTCGCATGCGGTCGGCGGAACCATGACCATGCAAGATCTGGCGAACACGCGCGCGACCTGGGAAACGCCGCTCAGCACCAACTACCACGGCTATGACATTTACGAGATGCCGCCCAACACCCAAGGTTTTGCGGTGCTCGAGATGCTGAACATCCTGGAGGTCTGTGCGCCGAAGCTTGGCATGAATCTCGCGGCGCTCGGCCCACGCTCTCCGGCTTACTGGCATTTGCTCGTGGAAGCAAAAAAACTCGCCTATGCCGATCTATATGCCTTCAACGGAGATCCAGGCTTTGCGAGCGTGCCGGTCGCGCGGCTGACTTCCAAGGCATATGCCGCCGAGCTCTGCAGCCGCATCGATCCGAAGAAAGCGGGGACGCCCGAGCCCAAAGGAGATCCTGTGGGCGGGACGGTATATCTGACGGTTGCCGACCGTTGGGGCAACATGGTGTCGTTCATCTTCAGCATCTACGATAGTTTCGGCGCCGGAGTCACCGTGCCGGGCTACGGCTTCGTGCTGAACGACCGCGGCGCGCTGTTTTCACTCGATCCGAAGAGCCCCAATATAATTGCCCCGCACAAGCGCCCGTTTCATACGCTGCTGCCGGGGTTCCTGATGAAGGACGGTCAACCGGTCATGGCTTTCGGACTGATGGGGGGCAGCCAACAGGCGCAGGGGCATGTCCAAGTCCTGGTTGACATGATCGATCTGGGCGCCAATCCGCAGGCGGCTAGTGACGCTGCGCGCTTCACCCACGGACAAGCGACCAACGAGCTCGATCTGGAATCGAATCTTTACGATTTGGTCGGAGCGCCCCTTAAGGCCATGGGTCATCAGGTCAAGTCCGCCAACGGCGAGGACATGGGAGGATATCAGGCGATCTGGTTCCATCCTTATGGCGTGCAGGGCGCCGCATCCAGTACGACCTCAGCGAATCAACCTATCTCGGGTGTCTACCGAGCCGCCTCCGATCACCGCAAGGATGGCGAGGCCGTGGGGTGGTGACTGTAGACACGCTAGGGCGACTATTTTTCGTTCCAACGGCACCGCCCAGGTAATAAACCGGCAGCGCTACCGCGGTTGGGAGGAGGAGGCTCTCCTCGCCAAAGCGTTTGCTGGGGGAAATCGGCAGTCAGTGTGTCGACTGCGACTTGATGGGCACGGATCGGGTCCTAATTGCTGGCTTCATGCGAATGACTTTTGCCTGGAATCGGATCCTGCCCTTCGCCGTGAATTGAGCCGGACGTGAAACTCGATTCTGCGGTGCATGGGGAAGAAATGATCGCGAACGGAGTATTAGGTGAAGCGCGTCGATTGAGCTTGTGATCGATTATCGCGGCTCTATGTCCGTAGCGCGACAGCCGGCTTTAGCGTCATCGCAATCCACGCA
>JAXDQI010000233.1:0-3292 GCA_034667965.1 Gammaproteobacteria bacterium | reverse complement strand
ACCGGGGCGTCGGCCGATCTGGTCGGCATCGCCCGCTGTTGCGGCATCGGCGACAGCCGCAATCTTGCGACCATGGCCGAAATCGAGGCGTTTGCCGTGCAGATACAGGATATCTCCGGCGGCCCTCGTTTCGCCTCGGTCAAGATTGATCCTGCCAATCTGGAACGCGTACTGTCCAACCGCGACGGCGCCTTTATCGTGAACCGCATCCGCGGCGCCTTGGGGTATCAGCCGATCTAGGAAACAGCCGTGCTCACATTGTTGAACCGCCGCAGCGCCGCGTGGTTTTTCGGAATATGCTTCATAGCGAGCACGTCCGCGTATGCAGGCCCGTTACCCGAACGCGTGGAAAAGGCTGCCCAGGACCGCGTCGCGGCCGGGATCCATCAGACGCTGGTATTCGGCGTGGTGGATGGCGACCGCAGCGAGGTTGTGGCCTTCGGCACGCTCGATGACGGCAAGGCGCCCGATGGCGACACGGTTTATGAAATCGGTTCGATCACCAAGACCTTTACGGCGACGCTGCTGGCACAGGCCGTGCTCGCGGGCCGCCTGACATTGGACACGCCGGTGGCGCAGCTGCTGCCGGACTTCAAAATCCCGTCACGCGGCGGCTTGGAGATCACGCTCGGCGAGCTTGCCACTCAGCACTCCGCCTTGCCGCGGCTGCCGACCAACATGCTGCCGAAAGACCCGGTCGATCCCTACGCCGACTACGATGCGGCGAAGCTGAAGGCGTTTCTTGCGGAATACGAACTGCCGCGCGATCCGGGCACCGTTTACGAATACTCCAATCTGGGTTTTGGCCTCCTGGGCTATGCGCTGGCGCAGTCGGAGCACACAGGCTGGGGCGCCCTGACCGGCGAAAGGATCCTCGTGCCGCTCGGCATGACCATGAGCGGCACGGCGCTCAGCGACGCCATGCGCGCCCATCTCGCTGCCGGTCACGACGACACAGGCAAGGCAGTGAATAACTGGGACTTCGATGCGCTGGCGGGGGCGGGCGCGATTCGCTCTACCGCCAACGATATGCTGCGCTATCTGAGGGCCAATATGGGCATCGATCAGTCGCCCTTGGCGGCTGCGATGAAGCTCGCGCAGCAGCCGCGCAGCGACTTCACCAAAACCATCCGCATCGGGCTCGCCTGGATGACGACCCGCAAGGGAATCATCTGGCACAACGGCGGAACCGGCGGCTACCGCAGTTTTCTCGGTTTCACGGCCGACGGGCGGCGCGGCGTTGTCGTCCTCAGCAACACTGCCGTGGACCTCGACGATCTCGGTTTCGCCGCGCTGAATCCCAGCGCGCCGCTGTCGCCCGCATACAAGGCGATCGTCCTGCCCAGTTCGTCGCTCGACGAATATGTGGGAACCTACAAGATTACCGACAAATTCCTGTTGAAGATATTTCGCATGAACGACGGACTGTTCGTCCAGGCAACCGGGCAAGGCCCGATCCCCATTTTTCCGTCGGCGCCCAATG
This sequence comes from Gammaproteobacteria bacterium, assembly GCA_034667965.1. Taxonomy (GTDB): domain Bacteria; phylum Pseudomonadota; class Gammaproteobacteria; order Steroidobacterales; family Steroidobacteraceae; genus Bog-1198. The sequence goes on along the minus strand of JAXDQI010000233.1, from coordinate 1,809 downwards.
AGTTTTTCGCCAAGGCAGTCAGGGCCAGTGCCAGCTTCACGCGCAATCCGGACGGCGTGGTAACCGGACTTGTCCTGCACCAGAACGGCGACCGTGCGGCCCGAAAGCTGAGCGCGTCCGAAATCCCAGCTGAGCCGCAGGAGATCGCTTTCGATGGCGCCACATCGGGCGATTACGTCGGCAAATATCAGTTCAATTTCGGCGTGCTCGATGTCGTGCTCAAGAGCGATCATCTCGAAGCACAACTCACAGGACAGGCCGCCCAACCGATCTTCGCGAGCGGCAAGGACAAGTTCTTTTACAAGATCGTCGACGCACAACTCGACTTTGAACGCGATGGGGGCGGAAAGGTCATCGCGGCGGTTCTGCACCAGAACGGACGCGATATGCGAGCACCCCGCATAACGACACAACGATGAGTTTGGCTCGATAAGTTCAGGTCGGCTCGCTGCATCGCAGCAAAAATCCTTGACATTTGCCAGAGTGAGTGCTTACTCACGACCATGAGCACACTCCGCATGACCAGCGATTTGCGCCGGGAGCTGATCCTGAGCGCGGCGAAGCGTTGCTTCGCCCGTAACGGTTTCGCCGGCACGACGACCAAAAGCGTAGCCGCGGCTGCCTCAATTTCGGAGGGATTGCTGTTCAAGCACTTCCCGACCAAATCGGCGCTCTATGCGGAAATTCTCGCGGAAGAGTGCGAAGCCGACCCGGCCCTGAACAAACTGCTGGGGCTGGCGCCATCGACGGAAACGCTGGTCGTGCTGGTTCGAGGCATGGTCGGGCATTTCCTGCAGGTGTCGCACGCGCCCGATCAGGAAGAGGCACAACGTTTACGGCTGATGACCAACAGCCATCTGGATGACGGAGAGTTCGCACGGTTGCTCTATGAGAAAATCGGCGGCCTGATCGGACCGGCCTTCATCGCTTCGCTGGAGCAGGCGATAGCAGCGGGGGACGCTTCGCCGGTGGGGCGCGAGCCGCTGAATCTGTTCTGGTTTGCGCATCATACCGTGCTGATGATGGCGTTGACCCAGCTTCCTGCCGTTCCCTGCCTGACTTACGCCGAAGCAGCCGGCCTCGAACGGCAGGCCTGCGAATTTATCCTTCGTGGAATTGGATTAACCGAACCGGCGATCGCCGCGCATCTGGATCGAGAAGTGTCGCCAGATTTCGGGCTGCCGGTAACTGCGGAAAGTGCATGACATGACGATTGCGCATGAACGAGGCATATCGACCGCGCGCTCGACGATTGAGGAAAAGCCGAAGCATCGCCCGGTGCGCACCGTCAAATGGTTCATCATCGTCGGCGTGTTGCTGGCGCTGCTGGTCGGCGGACTGGTCGGCTTCAACGCGTTCCGCACCAAAATGATCGCGCAGTTCTTCGCCACCAACAAGCCGCCGCCGGCCGCGGTGACGGTTGCGCAAGCGAAATCCGAAGTGATTCCCAACCTGTTGACCGCGGTCGGCGATCTCGCCGCCGTGCATCAGGTCAATGTCACCTCGGATGTCAGCGGGCGCATCACCGATATCATGTTCACCGCGGGCTCAAACGTGAAGGCGGGAACGCCGCTGATCCAGCTGTTCGATGCCCCCGAACAGGCGGACCTCGCAAGCTTCAAGGCGCAGGCGACGGTGGCGCAGCTGTCGCTGGATCGTGCCAAGCAACTGGCGTCGCGTCAGTTCGGACCGCAGGCGACCGTGGATTCCACGCAGGCCGCATTCGACCAGGCCAATGCCGGCATCGCCAGAACCCAGGCGGTGATCTCGCAAAAACTGGTGCGCGCCCCGTTCGACGGCGAACTCGGC
>JAXDQI010000232.1:0-4960 GCA_034667965.1 Gammaproteobacteria bacterium | reverse complement strand
TGAGCCAACCGAGCCCGCCCGCGAGGCGCAGCTGCGCCGCGAAGGGCAGCCGCTCCATGCCGCGCAGCAGCCCCAGCCCCAGCCAGGTCAGCCAATACCGCGGCCGCAAAAACTCTAGCCGCACGATTGCAACTCGCGAGCTCTCGACGCTGCCTCCGGTCGCGCATAGGATTTCACTGGTGTACTCACTGCTGCAACGATTGCGATCTCTGCGATACCGACTTTGGTACGGCATTTCGGAGCGCGTACGTTGGTCGCGGGGTGTCTTTTTCGAAATACCGGCTCGCGAGCTTCCATCTGTAGCCTTCGAACAGCCGCAGAGAGTAGCCGCCCTGCAGCGCCGTTACCAGGTGCATTTTGAGGAGGGAATGAACGCAGCGACCAGCCTCAACAACTATGAGTACTTGGACATCCTCGATCGGGCGTGGGCCGATTCCGGCCTGCCGCGACCCCAAGGAGGCGTGGTGTGCGATGTGGGCAGCGCAAGCTTCTGGTACGCTGCGGCTCTCAATGCCTTCTTTCGGCCCACTGAACTCGTGGGAGTTGAAATCGAGGGATACCGGCTCTTCAAGGATGGCCATTCCCGGATCGACTATGCCGCCGGATACGTGGGGCAGATTCCGGTGGCGCGGTTTCTGGTGGCGGATTATATCGACTGCGATTTGCCGGCCGACGTGATTACCGCCTGGTTTCCCTTCGTGAGGCCCGCGGCCCTATTGGCATGGCGCTTGCCGCTGTCGATGTTGAAGCCGGAGCGCTTATTCGCATGCATTTGCCATAACCTACGACCCAAGGGCCTGTTGGTCTTGGTCAGCCACGGCGTCGCGGAAGCGGCGATTGCGCGATTATTGTGCAAAGCAGCAGGACTGAGCCTGCTGTCGACTTTCGCCGACGTGGGCGCTTTCAGTGGTCATCGTGTCAGTCCCGCCGTGGTGTCCTGTTGGACGCGCGCCTAGGTGCGCGGCGAACAATATTCGTACTAATCAGCGATTTGCTGTAGTATCCGCGTCGGCTCGTGAATTTCTACTTGGTCCGTTTCTGGTCACCGCGCCGCTCAGGCGTCACCTTGGCCACAACCCACAAAGCAGGTTTCTTCGATCCAGGTGGCTGGCATTACTGCTTCAAATATATGGGCACACGTGACCGGCCGATAGCTTCTATCTGTTAGTAGGTATTCTTCACATGACGAAAATGTATGTTGGCAATCTCCCGTTCTCAATGGACGAGTCCGCGGTTCGTGCGCTGTTCGAAAAGCATGGCGCAGTGCAGTCGGTCGCGCTGATCAATGATCGCGACACCGGTCGGCCCCGTGGTTTCGGCTTCGTTGAAATGGCAAGCGCAGACGCTGCGCGCGCCATGCAGGCCTTGAATGGCCACGATGTCGACGGGCGTGCGCTGAAGGTGAACGAGGCTCAGGAGCGCACCGGAGGCGGTGGTGGTGGTGGCGGCGGTGGTGGCGGTGGTGGTGGATCGCGTGGTCCGAAGCGCTGGTAACGGCGTTTTTTTGGATTGAGTGATGATCGGGGCCGCAGCGATGCGGCCCCGATCGCATCCGGGCCGCTCGGTGGTTTTGGCTCGGTAAGATTCTCGGATTCAGGGTTTACGCCCAAGTCGGCTTTGCCTATAATCGCCGCCCTCGGTCGGGGACCCGCATGGGGCTTCGCGCGCGAACGGCTCCACATGGGCGTTCAAGTCGGCTTTCGAAAGGCCCCCGATGGGGTCTTTTTCGTTTTAGCCTTTTTGTTTGGAAGATGGGGGGGCCGATGGTCCCCTTTTTTGTTTTTAAGTTTCGTCCGCGGAAGGTTTACGAGAATGCGTGACGCCTTGATGCGCCTGCTGGAGCCGCCGATCGAGGCGTTGGACTATGAGTTGGTCGATATCGAGTATGCGCGGGAAGGGCGGGGCGGAGTTTTACGGATATTCATCGATCGGAGAGCAGGAGAGGAGCTTGACGGCCATCCGCCGGCAAGCATCACGGTCGACGACTGTGCGCGCGTGAGCCATGTGGCGAGCGAACTGCTCGAGAGCGAAGATCCGATCAAGGGTCATTACACGCTGGAGGTTTCTTCGCCGGGCTTCGACCGGATATTGCGCAAGCGGGCGCACTTCGAGCGGTTCGTCGGGATGCGGATCTTCGCCGAGTTGAAGCTGCCGATCAACGGACGGCGGCGCTTCGCCGGAGTGTTGAAATCGATCACGGGTGACTCGATTGTAATGGATGTCGATGGGCAGGCTCACGAGCTGCCGCTCGAGCGGATTCAGAAGGCGAGATTACGGCCGGAATGATTCAGGAGTCTTTAGGGCAATGAACAAAGAAATTTTGATGGCGGTCGACGCGGTATCCAACGAGAAGGGCGTCGACAAGGAAATCATCTTCGACGCGCTCGAAGCCGCGCTGGCGTCCGCCACCCGCAAGAAGCATGGCGAGGAGCTGGACGTGCGGGTGTCGATCAACCGCAAGACCGGTGCTTACGATACGTTCCGCCGTTGGAAGGTGTTCGCCGACGACTCGAACGAGTTGGAGGTCCCGGAGCGCGAACTGCGCATGGACGACGCCCGCGACATCGACAAGGATGTGGAGCCGGGCGGGTTCGTCGAGGAGCCGATGGAGTCGGTGCCGTTCGGCCGCATCCTCGCGCAAACCGCCAAACAGGTGATCGTGCAGAAGGTTCGCGAGGCCGAGCGAGCTCAAGTGGTCGATGCGTACAAAGACCGGACGGGCACCCTGGTCAGCGGGATCGTCAAGCGAGTGGATCGCAACGGCGTGTACGTGGATCTCGGAGCGAATGCCGAGGGCTTCATTGCGCGCGAGGAAATGATTCCGCGCGAGCCCGTGCGTTCCCAGGACCGCATCAAGGCGTACCTGAAAGAAGTGCGCACCGAGCCGCGGGGGCCGCAGCTCTTCCTGTCACGCACCGCGCCGGAATTTCTCATCGAACTGTTCAAGCTGGAAGTGCCCGAAGTGGGTCAGGGCCTCATCAACATCCTGGCCGCGGCGCGCGATGCCGGAGTGCGCGCGAAGATCGCGGTGCGCAGCAACGATCCGCGCGTCGATCCGGTCGGCGCGTGCGTCGGCATGCGCGGTTCGCGCGTGCAGGCGGTGTCGAACGAGATCGCCGGCGAGCGCGTGGACATCATCCCGTTCGACGACAACAACGCTCAATTCGTCATCAATGCGATGGCGCCCGCCGAGGTCACGTCCATCGTGGTGGACGAGGACTCGCATTCGATGGACATTGCCGTCTCCGAGGACAAGCTCTCCCAGGCCATCGGCCGCGGCGGTCAGAACATCCGTCTCGCCAGCGAATTGACCGGCTGGGAATTGAATGTCATGAGCGAATCGCAGGCCGAGGCAAAGAGTGAAACCGAATCGCTGGCGCTGCGCGAGACTTTCATGAAGCAGCTCGATGTCGATGCCGATGTCGCGAGCATCCTCGTGCAGGAGGGATTCTCGACGATCGAAGAGATCGCGTACGTGCCGGCCAGCGAGCTGAACGGCATCGAGGAATTCGACGAAGAGATCGTCAAGGAACTGCGCACCCGCGCGCGCGACGTGCTGTTGACGCAGGCGATAGCGAGCGAAGAGTCGATGGACGGCGCCGAACCGGCCGCGGATCTCCTCGAACTGACGGGGGAGGCCTTGGGCAAGACTCTCGCGCGCAAGGGCGTGAAGACGCGCGAGGATCTGGCCGATCTCGCCGTCGACGAGCTGGTGGAAATGGGCGGCATCGACGAGAAGAAGGCCGCCGAGTTGATCATGGATGCCCGCAAACACTGGTTCGCGGAAGAAGCTAAGGTTTAGGAGCAGCAGTATGGCAGATGTAACCGTCGCGCAATTCGCCGAGGTGCTGAAGGTGCCGGTCGATCGGCTGCTGCAGCAGCTCGATCAGGCCGGCATTCGGGTCGATGGTGCGGAAGACATGATCAGCGAGGACGCGAAGCACGAGCTGCTGACGCACCTGCGCCGCAGCCACGGCCGCGACGACGTGCAGGCCGATGCTGCCCCGCGCAAAATCACGCTGAGGCGCAAGTCCCAATCCGAGTTGAAGCTTGCGAGCCCGCAGGGCCGTGCACGCACCGTCAACGTCGAAGTGCGGAGCAAGCGGACCTACGTGAAGCGCGAGGTGCTCGAAGATCAGGCACGCCTGCAGCAGGAAGAAATCGACAAGCTGCGCGAGACCGAGGAGCAGGCCAAGGCTGCGCTCGAACGCGCCGAAAACGAGCGGCTGGAAAAGGAGCGGCAGGACCGCGAGCGCCTCGAGGAAGAGAGCCGCCGGCGCACCGACGAGGAGGTGCGCAAGCGCACGGCTGAAGAAGAAGCGCGCCGGGTCGCGGAAATCCAGGCCCGCGAAGTGGCGGAACGCGAACGCAAGGCGGCGCCCGCGAAGCCGGGCAAGGTGGCGCGCGAGGTCGTCGACGACAAGGCGACGCGCTACGGCCGGCAGGAACTGCATATCGTCGGCGACGTCAGTTCGCGGCACAAGAAGAAGAAATCGCGCGATGGTAGAAGGCGCTCGGTCGGCGGCGACAGCGATACCAAGCACGGATTCGAAATGCCGACGGCGCGCGTCGTGCGCGAAATAGCCATTCCCGAAGCCATCACGGTGGGCGAACTCGCGCAGAAGATGGCGGTGAAGGCCACCGAAGTCATCAAGGTCATGATGAACATGGGCGTGATGGCCACGATCAATCAGATGATAGAACAGGACACGGCGGTGCTGGTGGTCGAGGAAATGGGCCATACCGCGGTGCTGCGCAAGGAAAACATCATCGAAGACGATTTGCAGGGCGAGACCGACTCGTCGCTCGAGGTGTTGCCGCGTCCCCCGGTGGTCACGGTGATGGGTCACGTCGATCACGGCAAGACGTCGCTGCTCGACACGATTCGTCGTGCGCGCGTGGCATCGGGCGAAGCCGGCGGAATTACGCAGCACATCGGCGCCTATCATGTGCAGACGCC
>JAXDQI010000231.1:0-2826 GCA_034667965.1 Gammaproteobacteria bacterium | reverse complement strand
CCCGCGCGCACCTCCAAGGACTGCAGGCGAATCTGAGGCTTCCGGCAATTTCGGCACGCGAATGCATTCAAACAGCCGCAGTCCCGCCGGCCGCATCAATAACAAAAGAACCCCGCCGGCCGCCATGCCGCCGACATGGCACCAGTAGGCGACATCGCTTTTCGAGGCCGAGCCGAGGTGGACGAATTGCGTCGCCACAAAACCACCGACCACCCAATAGGCGGCGATGCGCAACGGAATGATCCAAAGCAACACCGTCACCTTCGCACAAGGCCGCAGCATCACATAGGCGACCACAATTCCGGCGATTGCCCCCGAGGCGCCGATGAGCGGAACCTCCGAATGGGCGTCGCTCGCAATGAATGCCAGAGCCGCCAGCGCGCCGGTCACGAGATAGAAAAAGATGAAGCGTGCCCGCCCCAGCGCTTCCTCGATATCGTCGCCGAACACCCACAGAAAGATCATGTTCCCGAAGATGTGGCCCGCATCTGCATGCAGGAACATATAGGTCACCAGGGTCAGAACCGGAGACAAGGCACCTGGGACCGGACCATCACCGATGAATGCAGCCGGCGTGACCCCATAGCGTGAGACGAGGGAATCCCCGTCCCAACTGATCTCGACCAGGAACACCAGGAGGTTCAATGCGATCAGGCCCCACGTGATGACCGGGCGATGCGGCATGCGGAACGGATTGTCATCGTAAAGGGGCATTACCATGCGGTCACCGATTCTGTCCCGGCACCCAAAGGATGTCGGTACGGCCATTATGGTTGGCGTAACGGCCGGCCACGAACAGAAAATCGGACAACCGGTTGACATACTTGATGGCATCCGGCGTGACACTTTCGCCAGGCTGGTCATTGAGTTCGACCATCAGCCGCTCGCCGCGTCGGCACACCGTCCGGGCGAGATGCAGATAAGCCGAAGCAACGCTGCCTCCCGGCAGAATGAAGGATCGGAGCGGAGCGAGGTCCGCATTGAGACGGTCGATCTCCTGTTCGAGCCACTCGACCTGCGCGGCCGTGACGGTGAGCCGCGCGCCACCGGGTCCTTTGCCCTTCTCGGAGGGCATGCACAGATCGGCCTCGACATCGAACAGATCGTTCTGGATGCGTCCCAGCACGGTGTCGAATGCCGGGTTGTCGACGGTATGCAAACGTACGAGGCCGATGACCGCATTGACCTCATCGAGCGTGCCATAGGCCTCGATGCGAAGGTCGTATTTCTTGCGTCGCTCGCCGTTGCCAAGCGCCGTCGTACCGTCGTCGCCGGTACGCGTGTAGATACGATTGAGAACGACCATGATTTCTCGTGCCCCCTTTGGCGCCTTCAGCGTCCCATGACCCAGATCGTAAACATGATGACCACGACGGCGACGAACTGCAGCAAAACGCGCATGCGCATCAGCTTTTGCGACGTGTTCGGCGAGCCGCCGCGCATCATGTTGATGAGGCCGAGAACGAGTACGATCGCAACCGCAATGATCGCGATCGGCACCAGCCATTGTGACAGAAATTGAGACATGGAAAACCTTTAGCATTGGGCCGACCGTGAAGCCATGGCATCATGGCGGCGTGTTCCCGATCACGTGGTGCGCCACCCCGGAGACTGCAATGACCCGCTGGAAACCCCGCACGCTCGCCGCCCAGGCGCTGGGCACTGTCGATCCCGCCACTCAGGCGGTGGTGCCGCCGCTCCACATGTCAACCACGTTCATTCGCGATCCGGACAACCAATACAGTTCTGGCTATTGTTATGGCCGGCCCGACAACGCCACGGTACGACAGACCGAGAGCCTGATTGCGGCACTGGAAGGCGCCCATGAGGCGGCGCTGTTCGGTTCCGGGATGGCAGCCGCAACCGCCATCGTACTGGCGCTGCCGCAGGGCTCCCACGTGGTCGCGTCGCAGCTGATGTACTGGGCGTTCCGGAACTGGCTCGCCAATGATGCAACACGATTTGGCTATCGCGTGACTTTCACCGACACGACAGATCTAGCGTCCGTACGCAACGCCGTCGGACAAGATACCGCGCTGGTCTATATCGAAACGCCCGGCAACCCCCTGTGGTCGATCAGCGACATTGCCGGCATCGCGGAAATTGCGCATGACGCCGGCGCCATGCTGGCCGTCGATTCGACGGTTGCGACGCCGATTTTTACTCAACCCCTGAGCCTGGGTGCCGACCTCGTGATGCATTCGGCCACCAAATATCTCAACGGCCATTCTGATGTAATCGCGGGCGTGATTGCGACGGCGCGCGCTTCAAGCTCATGGGAACAGATCAAGTCGGTGCGGGCGCGCCATGGCGGGATCCTCGGGCCCTTCGAGGCATGGCTGTTGCAACGCGGGCTGCGGACGCTTGCTCCGCGCGTGACAATGCAGTCGGAAAGCGCGATGCGGATCGCCGGGCAACTCATGATGCATCCACACATTGCTGGCGTGCTTTATCCGGGACTGCCGCACCATCCCGGCCACGCCATCGCGGCACGCCAGATGAGCCAGTACGGCGGCATGTTGTCGATCCGCGTGAAGGGGGCCGAGACAGGCGCCATCGCGACAGCCGCCAAAGTCGAACTCTGGAAGCGCGCGACCTCGCTCGGCGGCGTCGAAAGCCTGATCGAACATCGGGCCTCGGTCGAGGGGCCGGACACGCCCTGCCCAACCGATCTCTTGCGGCTATCGGTCGGGCTCGAAGACCCCAACGATCTGCTAAGTGATCTGGATCAGGCATTACGCGCCGCCCACACCACGACGACATAACAGCAATGAAAGAAAAGATACTGATTCTCGGCGCTGCCGGGCGGCTCGGCTACGCGGCCGC
>JAXDQI010000230.1:0-11996 GCA_034667965.1 Gammaproteobacteria bacterium | reverse complement strand
TCGATTTGCGAAGGTATTGTGCTGGTGGTATATCCGTTCACCGGGTCGCCTCCGGTAACAGCGAGATACGTCGATCGATGCGAGTACGCCAGGTCGCCATGCAAGTCGAGACCGGAGCCAAGTTTCTGATCGATGTTGGCGAACGCGCCATGCTGAACTTGCTCCGGCAGCAGCATGAAGGGCAGCTTCACCGTCTTCAGATAGTCCCGGCTGCCGGCGGACAGCGGTGTCTGGTCGGAATACTGGTAGCTCAGGAGCGCCGAGCCGCCGTCCCAGGCGTCGCCCACGGTTTGTCCCGCCTGCACATTGTGCATGGAGCCGCTGCTGACCGTGCCCCACTGCAGGCGGCTTTCCGAGCCTACGAACTTGCTGCGCAGGATGATGTTGACCACGCCGCCCACGGCTTCGGATCCGTAGATCGCGGACGCGCCGTCGGTCACCACTTCGATGCGCTCGATGGCCGTCAGCGGGATCATCGACACGTCGACGAAGCTGCCGTCGATGTTGCCCGGCGCGACCCGGTGCCCGTTGATGAGCACCAGGGTGGCATCCGCGCCCAGTCCGCGCAGGTTGGGCGCACTGCCGCTCACTGTGTTGTTGATCTGTCCGTTGCCCGTGACACTGTAGATGGTATTCTCGGACGCACCGCCGCCGAAATTCTCTGGCAGCGTCTGCAGGAACTGTTGAACCGTGATCGCGCCGGTGTCATCGATGTCATCGCGCGTGAACACCTGGACCGGCGCCGGCGAATCCTTGGTCCCGCGAATGTGCGTGCCGGTCACGATGATTTCTTCGAGATCATCGCTCTTCCGTCTCTTGCCGGTCGGCGATGAATCCGATGGATCAGTGTTTGAGGAACTACCGTTGGGAATGGCACGTTCGGGCCCGGCGTAATCCACGCGGGCCACGTCGGCACCTGGTACGCGCGCGCTCTTGCCGGGGGCCGGCGCGCGAGTCGTTGACGCCGTCCGCTCCACGACTTCGATGGTGTCTTCGTCGATATTCACCGCCACCAGGCGCGTACCCGCCAGAATCATCGACAGCGCGTCGGCCGACGTGAATTCCCCCTTGATCGCCGGCGCCTGATGACCGGCCACCAACGAGGGTTCATAGGAGATGTTGCAATTCGCTTGAATCGCGAAATCGCGGAGCGACTTGTCCAGCGGCTCCGCGGGAACATCGAAGCGCGACTTGATTTCGATGCCCGCGCTGCTCGTCGAGATACAGCATGCGAGGCAAAGGGCAACAAGCGCAAGCGAGACCAGGCTCGGTCGTGAGCACATGAATGAATCCCCGGCAATCCCTTGCTCGTACGTGTGAGTATTCTATTTTTCGAGCCTTGCGAGGCTCATGAATACCTAAGACGTAATCGGCGAGTCCGGAGGGATCACCGGCGCGGAAATATTTTTATGGCGCGCGCTCGGCGGCGTCGTCGGTGAGAATGATGAGATTGCGGCGGTTGACGATTTTCAGGCGATACTGATCCGCCATGGCATGCGCGAAACTGGCAGGATCTCCGATCCTGAACACACCGCCCACGCGCCGCCGTCCCGCCGTGGCACCGTCGATCGCCAGCTTGATCGCACCGTAGCGGTTGAACTCGGCCGCGGCTTCGCTCAACGAGGTGTCGTCGAAGATGAGCTGGCCGCGCTGCCAGGCCGTGATCCTGTCGATCGACGGAGAATCCACGACCGGCGGTGCATGGGCCGCAAAACGCAGCCGCTGGCCCGCATTCAGGAGCTTCGCGCCGGCGGTTCGGTCAGTGGGCAATCCATCCGGCCACGACAGCGGCTCCACCGCTACACGCCCTTCCACTAGCGTGACGGCGAATGCCGCTCCGGCCGCTTCCTCGCGGCGAACCATGAACGAGGTCCCTACCGCAATCACCTTTCGATCGCCGAGAACGACGACGAAGGGTCGCGCCTGGTGCTTGGCGACGTTGAACAAGGCCTCGCCCGTGGTCAAGGCTACTTTTCTTACCCGATCATCGTACTGAACGAGAATCCGGCTGTTGGCATTGAGCGACACTCGCGTGCCGTCGGTGAGTTCGACGGTCTTCTGTTCGCCGGGTCCGGTAGTCAAGGTGCCATCCCGCGCAAAATGGATGGCGGCCATCAAAGCGATCACCACACAGGCGACGGCGGCCAGCACCGGGCGCGGCATCCTGCCGCGTGCCTGAATGCGCGCGCCCGGCGATGAATTCGGAAGATGAGCGGGAAGATTGCCGCTCTTCTGCCAGGCCTCCGTGGCCAGCTCGAACGCCGCGGCGTTCCGCGGGTCCGCCGCGATCCAGCCCTTGACTCTGGCCTCGAGTCTCGCGTCACGGTCCGGGCCATGTAATTCCGTCACCCACCGGGCGGCTCGCGCCCGGATGCGCCGCGGAGCAATCCTATTCAGCCGCGCGATTCGCGATTCTACCGTCATCCGGTTCCCCGTGTTCCATGATGGCTAGCAGAGCGCGCGCGATATGGCGCTTTATCGTGATGTGCGATACCCCCATGTGCGCGGAGATCTCCGCATAGCTGTAACCCGCTCGATGCGCGAAATAGATTTCGCGGGTTCGCCGGCTTACCGCATCCAGCAATGCCCTAATATGGCCCAGGCGTTGTTGAAACTCCAATGTCTGTTCCGGCGTCGAGTCGGGGGCGACCAGCGGACTGCGGGTATCGTGGTCCTCGATGGACACCTCCTTGCGCAGGTCGAGTCGATCGCGGCGATGTTGGTCGATGGATAGGTTGCGCACGGCCTGGCGCAGGAAGGCCTCTTCGTTGACGACGGGCACTTCCATGCCGTAGACATGAAGGCGGAGCATGGCCTCCTGGATGAGATCCTCGGCGTCTTCCCGAGATCGGCCTCTGCGGCGCAGAAGTTTGAGGAGTCGCTCAAAATATGCGGGACGGGAAATCACAGGATACCCGCCGGGAAATCGGGGCGTGCCGTCAGGATCCCCGATCTGACGTCCGGCGGGCCACCCTTGCCTTCTCGAGTACTTCACCGCGCAGAATCGGGATGTCGGGCGGCGCGCTCACGCCGATCCGAACCTGACTGCCTCGGATTTCCATCACTGAGATGGTGATATCGCTGCCGATCGTCAGTGTTTGATTCGGCCGTCGGGTCAATACGAGCATGATCCATTGCCTCCTGACGTGATTACATCACTTTTCCGCGAATACACATTATAGTGTCTGGACACTATAGTGTTCAAGGATCGACTCTTGTGGTGTGTGCACAAGGGAGATTCTCAAGCGGCTGGGCGATGAGGTTCGGCAACGTCGCCACGAGCGGGACCTTACCCAAGAAGCTCTGGCGCATGAATCCGGCGTGCACATCAACGCCGTCGCGAAACTCGAGCGAGGTAAGACCGACTCTCGCGTGCTGACGCTCTTCAAAGTCGCGAAGGGGCTGAACATCCCGTTGACGGAGCTCATCAGCGGCGCGATGAAGCAACGATGAACGGGCTGCCAAGTCATTGAGTCGACAGGGGTTTAGACATTATAATGTCTAGACAGGGGCCGGTGCCGCGATCGAACCTTGTGCGTGCGCGCAAGAACGATCCTCCGCAGTCTGGGTGAAGAAGTCCGGGAACGCCGTAAAGCACGGAACCTGAGCCAAGAGGCGTTGGCGCTGCAAGCGGACATACACCCCAACGTCGTGGGGCGCCTCGAACGCGGTATCTACAATCCTTCGGTTACGCTGCTATTCGCGATCGCTGTCAAACTGAATACGACGCTTCTGGAGCTGTTCGCGGGCGCCGCCAAGCGCGAATAGATGCTCCTTCGCGCGACGTGGCTCGCCCCACTGAAGGCGCGGCGCCGCGCCGTGGAAATTCGTGATGGCTCATCTCTTTGAACCCGCGACGAGCGGCCGCGCCAAGTGCCGCGGCTGCGCCCGACCCATCCAACGCGGGGAGCTGCGCTTTGGCGAGCGTGTTCCCAATCTCTTTGGTGAGGGCGAGACGACGCTGTGGTTTCATCCGTTATGCGCGGCTTACAAGCGACCGGAACCAGTGCTTGAAGCACTGGCCGGAACAGCCGACAGCGTGCCCGATCGAGAGGGCCTTGAACGCGCGGCACTCGCAAGCTCCGCAAATAAACGACTCCAGCGGATCGACGGTGCCGAGCGATCCCCGAGCGGGAAAGCCAACTGCCGCAGCTGCCACCAGCCCATCGAGCGGGGAAGTTGGCGTATCCGCGTTGTATTCTACGAAGAAGGGCGTTTCGCTCCCGGAGGATACGTGCACCTCGCTTGTCGCAGGCCCTACTTCGAGACCGACGAGATCTTGAATCAGGTTCTCCAGTTCAGTCCGGACTTGAGCGATGCCGATCGGGAGGAATTGAGTCGCGCATTCGACGCCGAGCCGCGCGCCGCTAGTTAAGATCAACCCGCGGGCCGATACCACTGCCGCACGGCCCGTTCGAGTACGAGAGCGCCGAGCGCCTCGACGCGCCCCAACGCCGCCGCGACCTCAGCCGGGTTCGGCCGCAGCTCCGTCACGCCGATGTCGAGATCATACGGCGATGACACCACCGGCCAACACTCGTCGATGGTGAGCGCCCGAGCATGACGGTGTTCGAGCAGCCTCGAGTAGACCGCCGTGTACACATCAGGGTCATATCCCCCTTCGGACCGGGCACCTGGGACACCCAGCGCGGCACCGGCCGCGCGAAGTTCCTGCATCAAGAGCGTGAGCAGGTTGGGCGGCGCATTCGCCGCCTCACGGGCATGACGGGGTTGTTCGATTTCCCGCGCACGCATGACTTCGATCGCACGCCGGACCACAAGCGTCGGGGCGGGAATCATGAACTCGGTGCTGCGCGCCGCGAGAAAGGACTCCGCCGCATCGGATTCGCGCCAGGCGAGCTCGATGAGTCGATTGCCGACGAACGGCGCCTCGCCGAGCAACAATGCGTCGTCGCTGCGATGCGCCTCGGCCCACTCGGCCACGGCACCACGCACCCATAGGCCCGCCGCCTTGCGTATCGCGGCATGCGTCGTCCCCTCCACTTCGGGGTATCGAGCGAGAATCCCGGGCGTCTCGAAGGCCTGACGCGCAACATCCCATTGCAGCAGATGGAGCGAACGCCCGGCGGCGCGGGACAGCAACGCCGTCTGTTGCAGCATCAGGGTCTTACCGACGCCGGGCAGGCCGGCGAAGACGATGGCCTTGCAGTTCTGTACCGCCCCCGAGAGCACGCGGTGGACGGAAGAACCGGGCGGCAAAATCAATCGAGCATCGCTCATCTGAATGAATCGACACTGGGCATCGCCCCCACCGGTACCTCGATCACCGCCGGCACGCCGGCGCCGAATGCCTGCTCCAACGCCGGTGCCAGTTCGGCCGGGGACTTGGCCCGCTGATAATGCGCACCGAACGAACTCACCAGCCGCTCGAAGTCCGGATTGCGAAGATCGGATGCGATCACCCGGCCTCCATACAAATCCCGCTGCATTTGCTGCACGTTGCCGTATTGTTCATTGTTGAAAACGACGGTTACCAGATTGATTCCATGCTGGACGGCAGTGGCGAGTTCCGCCACGCCGAACAGGAAGCCGCCGTCACCCGTTACCGACAGCACGCGCCGCCCGGCGCAGGCCGCTTTGACGCCGAGAGCCGTCGGAAAACCGTAACCGAGATTCCCCATGTATCCGGTCGATATGAAACTCCGTGGCTTGTACACCGGCATGACGATGCGGCTTGCGAAGCCCACCTGGGTGAGTTCGTCGACAAAAATCCCATCCTCTCCCAGCGCCTCGCGGATGACGCGCAGGTAGCCGATCTGCGGGGTGAGCACCGCGCAGCGCCGCTCCCAATCGCTGTGCAGCGCAGCCATGGCCTCGCGCCGGGGCGGGCGCGGCCGGCCGTGCGCACCTAGTTCTCCGATGAGCGCCGGCAGAGCATCCTCGAGTCGGGCGGTTATCGCGACATCGGGTCTGCCGAATCGCGTATGCACGAGCGGGTCGACATCTATTCGGATGAGTTTGCGCCGCTCATCAGCGCCCCAACTCTGGAGCGGACCGCGGACTGCGGTCCCAAGCGCGATGACCAGATCGCAATCGGCCCATAGCGGACGCGCTTCGGGCAGTACACAGCTCAACGGATGCCGGGAATCGAGCACGCCGCGTCCGGTGCGATAGGCGATCACGGGCGCCTCGAGCATCTCGGCCAGCGCGCGCACGGCTTCGCTCACTCCCTGCGCGCCGTTGCCGACGAACAGGAGCGGCGTACGCGCACCGGCGATGAGCCGCGCGGCTGCGCCGATCGCCTCTGCATCGAGCGCCGGTTGGTACACCGGCCAATCGGGAGCGGTTGCGCCGATTTCCGCACGCGCCGAGAGCACATCCATCGGCACCTCGACCGCCACCGGCCGCGGACGGCCGGACCGCAGAAGCGCGACCGCCTCGGCCATGCGCGTCGGCACTTCCGCCGGCGCGGAGATTCGCGCCGCATGTTTCGTCAACGAGCGCAGGATGCCGAGTTGATCGGGTAGCTCATGAAGCACACCCTGCTCGCGGCCGATTTGCCCGAGCGGAATCTGTCCACATAGAAAGAGTACCTGCGCGTTCAGGGCGTACGCGGTGGCAAGCGCGGCGGCGGCGTTCAGGACGCCGGGTCCCGGCACGACATTGCAGACGGCGATATCCCCGCGCGCCAGGCTCGCTCCCAATGCCATGTAGGCCGCGCCCTGCTCGTGGCGGGTATGGATGACCCGCACCCGGTCGCCGGCATCGTACAGTGCGTTGTACAACCAGTCGTTCTGTACCCCGGGCAGGCCGAACAAGGTATCGAGTCCGTGCGCCAGCAGACTTTGCACTACCGCCTCGCCGCCCGTCATTTGCGTCATGTGCACGAACACTGAAGATTGCGGTCTCCATGGACATTGTCGACCCGTCCCACCGGCGGCCAATACTTGTCGGCTCCGTCGCCGCCGGCGGGGAGACATCCCGCCGCTCGGGTGTATGGTCTGCTCCATTCCCCGGTCACGAGGTCCCGCACCGTATGCGGCGCCCGACGCAACGCCGATTCCGCGAGAACGTAGCGTCCCTCCTCGATATCGCGAATCTCCGCGCGGATGTTCGTCATTGCGTCGCAGAACCGATCGAGTTCACGCCTGGATTCCGATTCCGTGGGTTCGACCATCAGCGTCCCCGGAACCGGAAAGCTCATGGTCGGCGCGTGAAAACCGAAATCGATCAGCCGCTTGGCAATGTCATCCACCGTAACTCCGCAGCTGTCCTTGAACACGCGAGTATCGATGATGCACTCATGCGCGACGCGTCCCGTGGCGTTACGATACAACACTTCGAAATGCCCCTCCAACCGTCGCGCCACGTAGTTGGCCGAGAGTATCGCGATTTCACTCGCACGTTTCAGACCGGCGCTGCCCATCATCCGAATATACATGTAGGCGATCGGCAGGATTGAGGGCGACCCGAAGGGCGCCGCCGCCACAGCGCCGGCATCCTTTCCTCTCGCGCCGGCGCCGGCCGCGCAAAGCGGATGACCGGGCAGGAACGGTGCGAGATGGGCCTTGACGCCGATGGGTCCCATGCCGGGACCGCCGCCGCCGTGGGGAATGCAAAAAGTCTTGTGCAAATTCAGATGAGAGACATCGGCGCCATAGTCGGCCGGCCGCGCGAGACCCACCTGTGCATTGAGATTCGCGCCATCGATGTACACCTGACCGCCCGCACGGTGCACCATCTCGCAGAGGGTGCGGATCTCCTCTTCGAATACGCCATGGGTAGACGGGTAGGTCACCATGATGGCGGCCAATGCACCGGCGTGACGCTCGCAGTGGATCTTGAGATCATCGAGATCGACATTGCCCTTGGAATCACATTGCACGACGACGACCTGCATTCCCGCCATGGCCGCGGAGGCGGGGTTGGTGCCGTGGGCCGATGCTGGAATGAGGCACACCGTGCGCTGCGGTTCATTGCGGCTGCGGTGGTAAGCACGGATGGCGAGCAGCCCGGCATATTCCCCTTGCGCACCCGAATTGGGTTGCAAGGAAACCGCGTCGTATCCAGTGATGTCGCATAAAGCGCGTTCGAGCGCCGTGAAGAGATCCCTGTATCCGAGCCACTGCTCCGGCGGTGCAAAGGGATGCAGGCCGGCGAATCCGGGCCACGTCATCGGGATCATCTCCGCCGTCGCGTTGAGCTTCATCGTGCAGGAGCCCAGGGGTATCATGGTGCGATCGAGGGCAAGATCGCGATCGCCCAGGCGGCGTATGTACCGGAGCATTTCGGTCTCGGACCGATAGCGGTGAAATACCGGGTGAGTGAGGAAGGCCGAGGTGCGCCGCAATGCAGGCTGAATCCCCGAGAGTCCGGCATGCAATCCCGCGGCGCCGTGCGCCGGCGCGCCGCTCGCTCCGAAGCAGCGCAAGATCGACGCGACGGTGGCATCGCTGCTGGTTTCATCGAGCGACATGCCCAATCCGTACGCGCAGCCGCATTCACCCGGTGTTAGCACCCTGAAGTTGAGGCGCGCTTCCCGCGCCCGCTGCAGAATCAGCTCACGGGCCACCCCGCTGTCGACGGTCAGGGTATCGAAATAGGTGCTGTTCAAGATCCGCACGCCGAGCGTGCGCAGACCCGCGGCGAGAGCGGCCGTGCGCCGATGGATGCCTTGTGCGATCTGGGTCAAGCCTTCGGGGCCGTGATACACCGCATACATGGCTGCCGTCACCGCGAGCAGCACCTGGGCGGTGCAGATATTGGAAGTGGCCTTGTCGCGGCGGATGTGCTGCTCGCGCGTTTGCAGCGCGAGCCTGAAGGCCGGTGCTCCGTTGGCATCCACCGAGACGCCGACCAGGCGACCCGGCAAGCTGCGCTGGAAAGACTGTCTCACCGCGATGTAGGCGGCATGCGGCCCGCCGAAACCCAAAGGCACGCCGAATCGCTGCGTCGATCCGATCGCGATGTCGGCGCCGAACTCTCCCGGCGGTTTCAACAGCGTCAACGCCAGCGGATCCGCTGCCACGACGGCGATGCCTCCCTGCGCGTGTACCGCATCGATGGCGTTGCCGAGATCCGGCACATGCCCGTAGGTGCCTGGGTACTGAAACAGCGCTCCGAAACATGGGCGGTTGGATGACTCCGTGCGTTCATCGACGATGACGATGTCCCAGCCCAGGGGTTCCGCGCGGGTACGCAGGACGGCCAGCGTCTGCGGGTGGACGTGTGCGTCGACCAAGAATCGCGTCGACGAGGACTTCGCAACGCGCTTCGCCAAGGCCATGGCTTCCGCCGCGGCGGTGGCCTCGTCCAGGAGCGAGGCGTTGGCGACATCCAACCCGGTCAAATCACACACCATGGTTTGAAAGTTGAGCAGCGCCTCGAGACGTCCCTGACTGATCTCGGGCTGATAGGGCGTATAAGCGGTGTACCAAGCCGGACTCTCGAGAATGTTGCGCAGGATGACAGGCGGCACGACGGTGTCGTGGTACCCCATGCCGATCAACGATGTGGCCACTTGATTCTTTGCGGCGAGCGACTTGAGGTGGTCAAGTGCGTCGCTTTCCGAGAGCGCGGCACCGATCCCGAGCACACCTGAAAAGCGGATCGAATCAGGCAATGCTTGATCGATCAGGGCATCGACCGACGGCACGCCGATGACGTCGAGCATGGCGGTGATATCGGCGCCCGATGGGCCTATGTGACGACACGCGAAATCCCGGGGCAAGGTGTCGCTGGCGGCGGGATCTGCCGACGGTGGGACTCGCGGTTCGACGACCAACGGGGACGCGGCCGCGGTGGACACCGACAGGATGGATGCGGGGTGCTTCATGTCGCGAGCTTCCCGTAAGCGCCTTCATCCAGCAGTTCTTCCACTTCGGAAGGGTCGCCAACCTCGATCTTGAAGAGCCAGCCGGCTCCCATCGGATCAGAATTGACCAGACCGGGAGTCTCAACCGTGGCGGGGTTAACCTCGACGATGCGGCCGGTAAGCGGCGCGTAGATGTCCGATGCCGCTTTCACCGATTCGACCACGCCCGCCGCGGCGCCCTTCGCGAGCGACGAACCTACGGCCGGTAATTGCACAAACACCAGATCGCCCAGGACGCGCTGGGCATAATCGGTAATGCCAATCGTCGCGATGTTTGCCTCGACGGCCACCCATTCATGTTCAGCGGTATAGCGGATTGCCATGGACTTTCCTCGTTTAACGGTGATATCGATGCGGAACGAAAGGCATATTGCATACGGCAAGCGGTATCCGCTGCCCCTTCACGTCGGCGAATAGTCGGGTGCCGGTGGGCGTCAGCGAAATCGGCACATATCCCATTGCCACGGGTCCCTCGGCGGACGGTCCATAGGTACCGGAAGTGACGCGGCCGATTGCCGCGTTCGACGTCGGATCGGCGAACAATGCCGCACCTTCCCTTACCGGCCGGCCTTCCGGCCGCAGGCCGACTCGCTTGCGCGCGACCCCGCGCTCGAGCTGAGTCAGGATCACATCGGCACCTGGAAAGCCGCCTGCCCGGGTACCTCCTCTGCGCCGCGCCGGTTGGATGGCCCAATCGAGTGCGGCCTCGATCGGCGTCACATCCTCGCCGAGGTCGTGACCGCAGAGACATAGGCCGGCTTCCAGGCGCAGGCTGTCGCGGGCACCCAATCCGATGAGTCGTACCGATCCGTGGGACAGCAGCCGTTCGGCGATGTCTTCCGCGACGGCAACCGGCACCGACATCTCGAAGCCGTCCTCGCCCGTATACCCGGAACGTGAGATGAAACAGGTGGTGCCGTCGATCGCGAACACGCCGGCATCCATGAAGCGCATCGCGGCGACCGCCGGCACCAGCGCTGACAAGGCGGCGCAGGCTTCCGGTCCCTGTACGGCCAGCAATGCGCGAGCGGATGCGAGTTCGACGCTGCAGGTCGCGTGCAGATGCTCTTGGAGATGCGCAAGGTCGGCGGCCGCCGCGGCGGCATTGACGACGAGATACCAGAAGTCGCCCAGATTCGCGATCATCAAATCATCGCGAACACCGCCCGACCCGTTGGTCAACACGGCGTAGCGTTGCCGCCCGGGCTTGAGCCCCATCACATCCACCGGGACGAGCTTCTCCAATTCCCTTGCTGCGGCCAAGTGATCGCCCGCAAGCGCGCGCACCATGATCTGGCCCATGTGGGATACGTCGAAAAGTCCCGCCGCGGCGCGCGTGTGCCGATGCTCGCCCAAGATGCCGAGCGGATAGTGAATGGGCATGGCCCAACCGGCGAAGGATTCCATACGCGCGCCATGCGCGACATGCCAGGCATGCAAAGGTAGATGAGCGGGAGCTGCAAGCATGGCGGCGATTCCTTCGGCAGCCCACCGGCCGCCAGTAAGTACATCGCCCCATCTGTTGCAAGTGCCTGAGAGTGTTATCCCGTCGGCGGGCACGACGCCGTGCCACTTTCCAGATGTATCGTGTCGTGGTCCTTTTGCCTGAGAGTTTCCGGGGCGGTTGCTCCTTCGGCGCCAACGCCCGCAAAGGCGTCAGTCTCTTCCAACGACTTGTGTAGCCTATGGCACGGCGCACCATCGGTCAAGCCGCGGCATTTTCGACTGTTCTGGATTTGGTCAAGGATTATTCACTTCCGGTCACGGGGGCCGCGCGACGCGTGGTGAGGTAGATGACATATCTACGGCGAGCGAACCACCTCCCCCGCACCCGGTCGACTCACGCGTCGGCCACGGCTTGAGTAGACGATCAGTCGCCCGAGCGCGTTCTTCGCGTTCCAATTGTCAGTTGACGGTTTCGCGGGGAACTCCGCGAGGAATACCTTGTTGTCCGCAATGGTGGGCGGACTTTCCTTGGAAAACCATTCAACACGGTCATTCAGGTTATTTTCACTGTTCCACAGCTCCTTCAGCTGCCCATCGGGTCCCGGTGTTGCGGCGAACGCCTGCAAATAGCCGGGAACTATCTTGTCGATCGCGTTGCAGGGGGCGCTATTGGGTGCGAGATCCGCCGCGTGTTCGGTGCCGTACATGCATCCGT
>JAXDQI010000229.1:0-3719 GCA_034667965.1 Gammaproteobacteria bacterium | reverse complement strand
GAGCGGGCGCCCCGCCCGCGACATCCGGTCGAAACGGTGGACGCCGAAACCACCGAAAAGAGCTGAGGCTATCCGTTCAGCCTCGAGGGCAGATCGATGTTCTCTCCCGAGTATTCGCGGCTCAACGCGCGGTAATCCTGTCGCCGCAAAAACACGGTGAGCGCGGCGATTTCGGCGGCGACGCCGATGGACATGGCAATCACCGCTCGCGGGCCCTCGGGATCGAGATAGGCGAGCAATATGGCCAATCCGCCGATGGCTGCATAAATCAGCGGCATGCTTTCATAGACAGGACGAGCCAAGCGCATGGACGATACCTCCGTGAAAGGATGGTAATCCCGCAGCACTCGAATCAAATACAGTATTTTACTTATATGGGCGTCATTTATTGCTGACACGATTTGTCCGCCGCTGCGCGGCCAATTCGCTGCTCCGTGGCTATTTCGCCCGCTGCACGGCTATTTCGCGGGAAATCGGTCGTTTGCTGACCTGACCGCTAGGCGGATGGTCCTCGCGCGCAACGAGCCGCGGCCCTGAGGGCCGCCGCGTTCAAGTCGGCCTCCTGCCGACTTAGTCTTTGCCGACCAGGATCTCCGAAATGCGCGAGAGCCAAGAGGTGCGCCACCCCTCGACTTTAAGTTGTTCCTTGCTCAGCTTGGGTTGTTGACGATTCGCCTCGGTCAGCAAGTCCTTGGGCAGATTGAGCTGATACGCTCCGGTCATTGAATTGTCGGCCATGAAACCTCCGGTGAGAACAAGCGCCCAGGGTACCGAAGACCGATGCTTCGGCAGTGCGACGCGTAGCACGTTACGCTCTTCCGCTGCCCGACGGAGGCGCATGGGCGTCGCCAGACCGCGACGAAAGCCTTCTTTTTTTTCCAGCATATGTCGCATCTGTTGAACGCATTTAAATTTCCCGGAATCCGTTGCCCGCAGCGTTGCCGGCGGCGCTGTCCGCGGCGTGCCGAATGCGGGCGTCCTCGAGATCGAGTTCGCGCTCGATGCGTCGACGCGCTTCATCGGTAAGTTTTTCCGACGCATATTGGGACGCGATGCTGGCCCGCTCCGCGGCGACGAGCTGCAGTTGAATGCCGGCGGCCTCCGCGACGGGTGCCCCGTCGATGCCGTCGCCCGCCTGTATGAAATCCGTCAGGCGGCCTTCGTGCAGCCGCCGCAGATTCGCCGCTGATCCTACGACGGCTCCTTCGCCCGTGAGTTGCTTCAAGCGCTCGAGCGCTGCGCGAATACCCGCAACGCGCGCCGTGACTTCGTTGCGTTTGGCCGACTTCGCCTCGGCAGCCCCGGCCTTGTCCAGCTTCAGGTATTCGATGACCTTGGGCAACGCCGCACCCTGACCGACGAGCGACACCAGGATGACGCAAAATGTCACGAACAGGATGAGAACGCGGTCCGGAAACGGCTCCGTGCCGACCATCTCGGGTACGGAGAGCGCGGCCACGAGCGAGACCACGCCGCGAATTCCCGTGAACCCCACCAGAAAAGTCTCCTGCCAGGTCGGCGGGGCGCGCCGCGCGTCATTATTCCGGGACAGCAACGTCGGCAGGTAGGCCGCGGCGAAAACCCAGACGAACCGGATGACGACCACGAGCACCACCGTGATGATGGCCGCCTCTATCATCCGGGACCATTCGCCGGCATCGGGCCCCTCCATCACGAACCGCGATTGCAGACCGGTCAGGAAGAAGACCACGCCCTCGACCAGATACACCGCCAGACCCCAGACGAAGAACCCCTGCAAGCGGGTTGCGGGCGATATCAATTTAGGTCCGTGCCAACTCGTGTAGAGGCCCGCCGTTACCGCCGCCAGCACTCCGGATCCGCCGAGAAAATGCGGCGGCCAAAACGCCGCAAACGGCGTCAGCAGCGCGAGGATCATCTCGACTTCCGTATCCTTCGACCACGCGCGCAAATGCAGCAGACCCCACGCGATGGCCAATCCCCACACGATCTCGCCGACAACGATGATGGCGAAGCTCTCGGCCGCGCCGACGATCGAGACGCCGCCCGTGGCGACGGCGCCGACTGCGAAACTGAACAGGATCAATGCCGTCGCATCGTTGACCAGGCCCTCGCCTTCCAACACCGTCAGGATTTTCTTCGGTACGGAAAGGCGCCGTGCAATGGCCATGGGGGCGACGGCGTCCGGCGGAGAGACCACCGCGCCAAGAACGAATCCGACCGCCAACGGCAGATGCAGCAACCAGTGGGTCGCCGCGGCAACGACGGATGCAGTGAACAGCACGCAGCCGACGGCCATCAGCATGATGGGCCGCAAGTATTTTCTGAAGCCGCGCCAGCTCATGCCGACCCCCGAGAAATATAGGAGCGGCGGCAACAACAGCAGCAGGACCAGATCCGGATCGAGCTTGACCGCCGGGAATCGCGGTGCGAAGGCCAGCGCGGCACCGACCACGACCAGCAAGATGGATTGCGGTACCCGCATGCGACGCGCCGCGAGACTGGTGAGTGCGGTCATCGCGATCATCGCAAAGGCGATCCACAGGGCTGCGTCGGTCACGGCCCGGCGCCGGTTGCCTCGCCCCAGCCCGGATAGGCGCGCAAGGCATCCACATAATTGTGGATCACGTCGGTGTGCGAGTCTTCCTGCCAGCCGCCCGGCGCAGCACTCTTGCAGAGATCGCGCGGACGGCCCTCCTCGTCAATCGCGTACAACGTGAAATTCAGCGCTTGCCGCGCTTCGCCGGCCAGGGCATTCGAGCCGATGGCGTTCGCGAACATCGCGAGGACGGCGCCGTAGGTCGCATTGATCCCGCCCCAGGCCTCCTTATCCTCGTCCTGTTCGTGACACACGGTCACGCCCAGTTCCACATGCGTGAAGTTCTTACGGACAAAATCGATCAACGAGCCCGCATCGGCGCGCCAGTCGGGATCGAGCCGGTCCCGTTTCTCGATCAGGTACCGCGCCAGGTTCAGCGGAGACCAGGCCGCGCGGTTGGTGGGTGTTTCATGGTCCTCGAAGAACTGCGCGAAGAGCGCTCCATCGGCGGCGGCGCTCGGAATTTGATGATGCTTGATCCATGTCCAGAGTGCCTCGCGCGGAACGGAGAACTCCTGATAGCCGCGCGCGAGCAACGCGTCATACAGACGCAAGATATAGGTCATGTTTCCGGAGACGGGTCCGCGGCCTTCGCCGCTGCGATAGTCGGCCCGAAACGGCCACGGCGACCGGCCCTCGTCGCCCTCCTGCTGATTGACGGCGAGCACGCGGGCGTTTTGCACGGCCTGCGCCAGATATCTCTCTTCGCCGCACGCCTCGAATAGCCGCATCAGCGCATAGCCGGCGATGCCGCCTTTGTCGGGTTCGATTTCGTACGGCCGGTCGCCTTGCGAGCCGCAGTCCGGCTGCAGCGGAAATTGGTCCCGCTTGCCCGTGGATCGGGTGAACGCCGGATACCTGCAGGCTTCGGGATCGGCTGCGAAGCCTCGCGGCGTGAGCGTTTCGTTCACCAAATAGTCGCCCATGGAACACGCGGTACGCAGGAAGCGGCGATCCTGCCCGCCGCGCAATTCATAGAATTTGAGATAGGAGAGAATACCCACCCCGTTTTGCGTTGCCGGAATGGTGTCAGTGCGGTCGATAGTGGGCACCCAGTCGCCATCCATGAAGGTGGTGAAGGCGAAGCGCGGATAGCCATGATCCACGGGGCACTGCTGGTAGAAATTCATTTCCCGGTCGA